>NZ_JBEOYU010000047.1:0-47494 GCF_040297265.1 Streptomyces sp. NPDC001832 | reverse complement strand
CCCTTCGTCATCGCCCTCAACGGCTTCGACGGACACCAGCCCTACACCCCCGACGAAGTCCGCGAAGCACTCCAGATCGGACCCGACACCCCGATTCTGACCACGGACGCGCGGCACCGCGCGGACGCGAAGAGTGCGCTGATCACGCTTGTGGAGCATGCGCTGATGGCGCGGTTGCGGTAGGCGTTTCGCCGGCTCGTCCGGCAGCCGTCTTGTCCTCGAACGCCGGACGGGCTCGAAAATCGAGCCCGTCCGGCGTTCGAGGACAGAGCGTGGCCGAGAGTCTCGCAATGCGTGAGGCCCCGCACTCCTCGAGGAGTGCGGGGCCTCACGCATGGCAAGAGCGTCTGTCAGCCCTGCCAGGAGTGCGGGGCACGGAAGCCCGGGGTGCGTTCCAGGCGGCGCCATCCGGCGGTGCTGCGGCCACGGTGGGCCGGGGTCGCTGCGGGCTGGGCGGCGGCGCGGGCGAGCAGGACCGCGGTTATGGCGGCCAGTTCCTCGGGGTCGGCAAGACCCTTCTCGACACGCAGCACGGACTCGGCGGCAGTGCTCATGGGTGGTTTCTCCGTCTTCTCGGCAGGTCTTCGCGGGCTCGGCAGTGTTGCTGCGGGGCTGCGGACTACTGCGGGGGGTTGCCGTGCTTGCGGGACGGCAGGTCGGCGTGCTTGGAACGGAGCATGGCCAGCGAGGCGATCAGCACCTCGCGGGTCTCGGCAGGGTCGATGACGTCGTCGACCAGGCCACGCTCGGCGGCGTAGTACGGGTGCATCAGTTCGGCCTTGTACTCCTTGACCATGCGGGTCCGCATGGCTTCCGGGTCCTCGGCGTCGGCGATCTGCCGACGGAAGATGACGTTGGCGGCACCTTCGGCGCCCATCACCGCGATCTCGTTGGTCGGCCAGGCGTAGGTCAGATCCGCACCGATGGACTGGCTGTCCATCACGATGTACGCACCGCCGTAGGCCTTGCGCAGGATCAGCGAGATCCTCGGCACAGTGGCGTTGCAGTACGCGTAGAGAAGCTTCGCACCGTGCCGAATGATTCCACCGTGCTCCTGATCCACCCCGGGCAGAAAGCCGGGTACGTCCAAAAGAGTGATGATGGGAATGTTGAATGCATCACACATCTGGACGAACCGGGCCGCCTTCTCGGACGCCTCGATGTCCAGGACACCGGCGAGGGACTGCGGCTGGTTGGCGACGATGCCGACGACCTGGCCGTCCAGACGGGCCAGGGCGCAGACGATGTTGCGGGCCCAGCGCTCGTGGATCTCCAGGTAGTCGCCGTCGTCGACGAGTTCCTCGATGACCTTGTGCATGTCGTACGGGCGGTTGCCGTCGGCCGGCACCAGGTCCAGCAGGACGTCGCCGCGCCGGTCGACCGGGTCGTCGCTCGCCACGGTGGGCGGGTTCTCCCGGTTGTTGGACGGCAGCATCCCGATGAGGTAGCGGACCTCGGCGATGCAGGTCTCCTCGTCGTCGTACGCGAAGTGCGCGACGCCCGACGTCTCGGCGTGCACGTCCGCGCCGCCGAGGCCGTTCTGAGTGATCTCCTCGCCGGTGACCGCCTTGACGACGTCCGGGCCGGTGATGAACATCTGGGAGGTCTCGCGGACCATGAACACGAAGTCGGTCAGCGCCGGGCTGTAGGCCGCACCGCCCGCGCACGGGCCGAGCATCACGCTGATCTGCGGGATGACCCCCGAGGCCCGCGTGTTGCGCTGGAAGATGCCGCCGTACCCGGCGAGCGCCGAGACGCCCTCCTGGATACGGGCGCCCGCGCCGTCGTTCAGCGAGACCAGCGGCGCACCCGCCGAGATGGCCATGTCCATGATCTTGTGGATTTTGGTGGCGTGGGCCTCGCCCAGCGCACCGCCGAAGATCCGGAAGTCGTGCGCGTAGACGAAGACCGTGCGGCCGTCGACCGTGCCCCAGCCGGTGATGACACCGTCGGTGTAGGGCTTCTTCTGCTCCAGGCCGAAGCCGGTCGCCCGGTGCCGGCGAAGCTGCTCGACCTCCTTGAACGAACCCGGGTCGACCAGCAGCTCGATGCGCTCACGCGCCGTCAGCTTGCCCTTGGCGTGCTGCGCCTCGGTCGCGCGGTCACTCGGTCCGCGCCGGGCCTGCTCGCGCAGCGCCAGCAGTTCGGACACACGGCCACGGGTGTCGCTCGGCTCGCCCGGGATTTCCTCCACAACGGTCATGCATCGACCCTACGAAGCCTGGCAAGAAAATCCTGCCGTCGACTCCGTACAGTCTCCTGACCTGTTTCCTGGTGGAGCCTGACAGAATCTCGGACGTAGGCAGGCGAAGTGCCATCCGTTACCGGTCCGTCTTTGTGCGGGTCCAACAAAGTCACTGTGGTCTGCTGCACACTCGTGTCAGCCTCCGGGTGTGGTCCGGTCGGGCGGCCTTGGTCCTTGCGGACGGCTTCCGGCCGGTCCCGCACCGTTCCCGCACCGGTCGCCGGGGCGGGAACGGGACGCACGGCGGACTGCCGCGAGGATACGCCTTCCTCGAATGCCCGGCCCTCCCGTATGGCTCGCCGCGGCCGTGGCGGAGAGCGGACCGGCACCCGGCTGCCAGATTGCGGGCGTCCAGGGTCGAGCCGAGGCCCTGCCCTGCGCACCCGTCCCGCATCCTGCCTCAACCGCCGCAATGGAAGCGTGCGTCGCCCCAGTCCGCGTGGTCGTTTCCGTTGCCGTCGCCGCCGTCACCGACGACCAGTTCGACGTACTTGGCGCCGGTGACGTCCGCCGTGAGCTGCCAGGCGTTGTCGGCCGCCTTCAGTACAGGGGACTTCACCTTCTCGGTGCCGTCGGCAGTGACGCCGAACTGCACGCTGCCGCGTGAGGTCTGTACGTCGTCCACGCCGACCTGGGCGGTGAACGAGGTGCACTTGCCGCCCAGGTAGTAGCGAATCTTCGCCGGAGCGTGGCTCCCCAGGCCCTTGGTGTAGGAGGCGCCGCCGATCTTCAGCGGGGTGCCGTCGCCACTGCCCTGCTCGCCGTTGGAGAGGTCCCGCTCGACGGGCCCCCAGCCGTTCTCGGCAGCCGTCCAGTCGAGGTCGCTGGCCCAGCTGTCCGTGGTGGGCGGCGGCGGCAGGGTCCGTACGGAGGTCTGCGCGCCGAGCGTGCGCGGTGCGCCGCCGACCGTGTATGCCGCCTCGGAACTCAGGCCGTACGTCCGGTACTTGGCGTCCACCGGCGGGGTGACCTGCCAGCTGCCGGTGACCTTGGCGCCTGCCGCGACCGAGTCGAAGGTGACGGCGCCCGCGGGCTCAGCCTTCCATCCCTCGGGGACGGTCAGGCTCAGCGCGACACCGGTCGCCGCGGTGGCCTCGTAGTTGGTGAAGCTCGCCTTGACGGTGTTGGCCGTGCCCGGCTCCAGGGTCTCGGCGGCCGGGTCGACGGTGAGCGTGCCGCAGGCGGCCTGCTCGGAGGCGGGGGCCGGGCCGAGGTCGGTCACGGTGAACGCGTCGAGGACGAAGTCGGCTCGGTCGGGTGCGTCGCCGCGCTTGCGCAGTCCGGTCCAGGTGTCGCCGCAGCCCGCGGTGACGGTCTCGCTGAAGTGGCCGGTGGTGCGCTGCTGTCCGATGGGGGTGGTCCGGGTCTCGACCGAGTCGGGCTTTCCTTCGGCGGTGATCCGGTCGTAGCCGTCGACCCACTCATAGGCGCCGGCGTGGCTGGACTGGTAGTCGTACTCGACCTTGTAGCGGTGGCCGTCGGTCATCGGCGCGGTCCAGGGGGCGGTGCGGTAGACGAGTCCGGTGTTCTCCTCGTGGGCCTTGAGGGACTCTTTGCCGCCGATGACGTCGTCGACGAGCTTTCCGTTCCAGCCGGCCTGGGTGTACGGGGCGTGCAGCTGGGAGATGACGGTCCGGGGGTCGGTGGAGCCACCCGCATCGCCCTTGAGGAAGGGGCCCCAGCCCTGGTCGACGTTCTCGAAGTCCTCGTACACCACGGTGTTCTCGGCGGTGGCCGGGGCACCCGCGACGATGCGTACGTCATCGGCCCGTACGCTCGCCGTACTGCCCTCGGCCGCTTCGATACGGAATGTGGTGCGGCCGTTCGCGGGGGCGGTGAAGTTCACCTTGGCGCGCTGGAAGTACGTGCCGTGCCAGTCGGAAGCGGCGACGTAGTCCTCGGCGGTGGAGCGGTCCACGGCGACGGACCTGCCGCCGGCCGAGAGCGTCGTGTGCCGGGTCCTTCCGGGCTGGACCTCGATGAGCGCGGATGCGGTGTAGCGCTTGCCGGGTGTGAGGCCGTCGATGGCCTGAGAGAGCGCGGCCGGGGCGCTGCCGGAGAGCTTGGCGCTGTTGCGGCCCTTGCCGTCGGTGTCGCGGGTGACGGTTCCGGTCTTCGACCAGGCGGTCAGCCCGTTGTCGTTGAAGCCCGGGTCGTCGACCGGGGTGCCCTCGCCCCACCGGGGGTCGGTGGCCGGCGGCGCCTGGTCCGGGTAGAGGACGTACGGCTGACCGGCCTCGGCCGTCAACGTGATCTTCCCGTCCACCGGCCGCACCGTGCCGGTCTTGGCCCGCCCGTTGTCGGTGAGTTCGTAGACGCTGTACGCGCCCTTGGACGGCACCGCCCAGCTGCTCGTACCGCCGGACTTGCTGTAGTGGTACAGCTTCTTGCCGTCGTCCCACGGCAGCAGGTAGTCGGTGCCGCTCAGAACCTTGCGGCCGTGGTCGTAGAAGGTCCGCCTGCCGTCCTCGACCGCGCCGCGGACACCGCCGGTGAAGGTGATGTCGTTGCCGTCCCAGCGGGTGATCTTCTGCTGCTGGAGGTACTTCGCGGGCAGGTCGCGCTGCCAGATGTTGTCGTAGAAGGCATTCCAGTCGGTCTCGTTGGTCCAGCCCTCGAACTCCTCGATGGCGGTCTGACCGAGGACCGGATCGTTGTTCCAGACGTCCTTCTCGTCGTTGCGGATGAACCGGATGATCTTCGAGTTGAGGCCCTTGTTGGTGGCTCCGCCGTAGTCGAGGTCATTGGCCCAGTGCGACCAGAGCGAACCGCGCTCGAATTTGTCGGCCCACTCGGTGGCGACGTTCCAGCCCTGCTTCCGCACGGTCTGGAGGGTCTTGTCCGCGATCCAGCCGTGGGTGTAGTAGACGTCGATGTAGAGCAGGCTGAGGTTTTTGTCCGTCTCGTCGCGCAGTTGCTGGAAGCGCTTGGCCAGGTCACCGCTGTTGATGTCGCGGCGCTGGTCGATGTAGTAGCTCTGGCCGAGCCAGTTCCAGCCGGGCTTGGTCTTGTCGACGAGCTTCTCGTCAAAGGCCTTGGCATCCGGGTACGCCTCGGTGGCGTTGACGTGGACGCCGAAGGTGGCGCCCCACTTCTTGCCGTCCTTGAGGAGCTCGTTGAGATCCTTCAGCCCGCCGGCGCGCTTGTTGTAGTTGCCGCCGTAGTCGGGGTGGGCGGAGTCGTGGCCCTCGGAGGCGTACCCCTTGAGGAGCGCCATCTGCCCGAGGCCGTCGGTGGCGAGCGAGATCCGCTTGACGTCGTCGAGGGTGCGCAGGAAGGGGTGGGTGGCCTGGCTGGCGAAGTTGAACGGGATGTGGGTGATGACCCGGTCCGGGGTGTCCTTGCTGCCGGGCGCCTTGATGCCGATCGAGCGGAACGCGACGGCTCCGTCCTGCCAGTCGACCCTCTTGTCGCCGTTGGCGTCGGGAGTGACGACGACCTTCGCCCAGGGGAGGTTGTCCCCGCTCTCCGGCTGCGACGCGCCGTCGCCGCGGTAGGTCCACTGCCCGGACCAGACGCCGACCCGGACGCTGCCGTCGCCGGCCTTGCGGGCCTGGTGCCAGAACCGGGCGTCGTCGCCGCCGGTGGCGCCGGAGGGCTTGTCGTACGAGGAGTTGGACTCCACGGCCGCGGCGAGCGAGCCGGTGTTGAGAAACGCGTACGAGGCACCGACCGGCGCCACGTCGGCTGCGGTGTCCGGGGTGACCTGGGCGAAGACGTCGGCGGTCTTCGTCGAGTCGTTGTCCAGCCGCGTGAAGGCGGTGGCGGCGCCGGTGTCCGTGGAGCCGACGGAGACCAGGTCGTGGCCGGGTATGTCGATGGTGCGGACGCGGAACGCCTCGGTGTCGCGGACGGCCGTCACCTTGAACGTGGTGGCACGTCCGGAGACGGAGAGCGAGGCGTCGATCTCGATGCCGGGCAGGTCGGTGAAGGTCAGCGTGTAGCGGGCGGCCGAGGCGGTGACCTCGGGGGCGGCCTTGAGCTTCACCGGGTGCGCGGTGCCATTGAGGGTCACGGTGGTGACCGGCTGCGTACTGCCGAGCAGCCGGCTGCCACTGGCCTTGTCGGTGTACGCCAGGACGCGCGGGAAGTCGTCGGCGACGGCGACCGAGAGCTGCGCGGACCGGATGACGGTGGCGTCCGCGGGTACGGCCGCCGACTCGACCGCGGCGGGTGATGGGGCGGCGGCGGTGGCGGGGAGCGCGGTCCCCACCAGCGCCAGGACGGCGGCTGAGGCGGCGGCGACCGCGCCCGCCGAAGTGAATCTTCGCGACATGTGCTCTGAGTAGTCCGCTGTCCGGACACCGTCAACGTCGTACGGCTCCTCGGGGCGCTCCAGTCCAACAACCGTGATGCGTAAGTCCAAGTGGACGGTGTGCGTCCACCACGTGACGCAAGGGGCGGGAGACCGGGCCCCCGCTGGCGGCCCTGAACGGCGAAGGGTGCGTTGGCAGGGAATCATCGTGCGGACCGGAGGAGGACGCCCGCGATATGCCGTCCGGACGTTCAATCCGCCGCGTACAGACGCCGCAGATCCACGAGAACGACCTCACCCCTGGCCTGAGCGCTCCACAGGTCGTCGGTAAAGCCCGCCCCGCTGTAACAGGCGAGCCGTACGGCAGAAGTGTCGGTCCCACGGCCCGCGAGCAGCGCCGTGATGTGCCGCAGCCGCTCCAGATGTTTCTCCCCCATGACCTGGTCCCACTTGGCCTCACCCAGAGAGAGCAGCACCCCGTTGTCCTGCCCGACGGCCCCGCGCACGACCACATCTACTTCGTGGCTGGTGCGGACCGCCGGGTCGGCGACCGTCCCGTACGAGACATCGATCGGCATGCCGCCGAACGTCTCCGGGGCCGCAAAGTGCGCCACCCATTCCCGGCAGATCTGCTCGAAGTGCGGCCCGACCACCGCCGACAGGAACCGGGCACGGGAGTTTTCCCAGACCTGCTCCGCCAGTCCCCGGTCGAGCAGGGCAAGCTTGGTCCGGGAGACGACGTGATCGAACGCGATCAGTGGTTCACCGATGCGGTAGACACTCCGGTTCTTGCGGAAGGCGTCCACTTCACGGCGTACGAGGCCGCAATCCTGGAGCACCGTGAGCGGATGCGTGATGTCGCCCGCCGGTCGCCCCAGGCAGCCCGCGATCCCACCTGCCGTAGCGTTTCCCGAGGCCAGTGCGGCAAGCACGGAGTGGTAAAGCGCCCGGTCCCGCAGATCGGATTCGTCGGCCAGCAGGTATCGCGCCTCACGGTAGAGCGGCGAGCGCGGCGACAGGGCGGTACGGCACACCCAGGCGTCGAAGTCGTCGAGCCCGGCAGGGACATCGTCGCGTACGAACTCGCGGCGGTACGCGGGGGTGCCGCCCACCACGCTGTGCACGAGAAGTGCGAGCCGGGGATCATCGATGCCCCAGAAGCTTGCTGCCTGCCGGAAGTCGAGCGGTTGGACGATGAGTTCGAGACTCGCTCTCCCCCGGAGCGGAGACGTTCCGCCGAGTAGCCCGCCCATGAACGCGAGTGAACTGCCGCACAGCAGAAGCCTGGTGCGGGACTCCAGCCGCTCGGGGCGGCGCGGGCCATAGGCGACCTGAACAATGGAAGGGAGGGAGGGGGTGGCGCGGGCAAGGTAGGGAAACTCATCGATGACCACCGGCACCGGTTTCTCCCGCCCCAGCGCGAGCAGCGCATCGACGCACAGCTCCCACCGGTCGAAACGCAGCGGCCCGGCCGCCCCCGTGTACTGGCCCAGCTCCTCCCCGAAGCGACGCAGCGACTCCGCCTCCGTCGCCTCGTACGCGCAGAAGTAGAAGCCGCCCGCAGCCCGTGCGAGCGAGTCGAGAAGGAACGACTTTCCCTGCCGCCGCCGCCCCGACACGACGCCGAGAGTCGCCTCGGGGCCCGGGTCGGCAGCGAACGCGGTGAGCTCGCTCCACTCCCAGTCCCGGTCGAACATGTCGGACGGCTTGGCGAGATTGCGGGGTTTCCCAGCCATGAGGAGCGACCACCTTCGTGCGGCTTACGGAATCACACTTCCCAGAAGTACATTTCTGTTAACGAGCCCGTCCGGCTCGGGACACGGGGCCGGCCCCCGCATCGCGAACTCGCACCACACCACCTTGCCGGGGTTCCGCTCCCCCACTCCCCACTTGTCGGCGAGTGCCGCCACCAGCAGCAGCCCGCGCCCGCCCTCCGCATCGGGAGCCGCGTCCGCGACGACGGGGCGCACCTCCCCCTCGCCGCTGTCGTGGACTTCTACGCGCAGGATGCCGTCGGCCGGCTCCAAGTAGAGGTGGACACGGAAACCGCGACCGGGCGGGACGCCGTACAGCAGGGCATTGGTGGCGAGTTCGCTCACGCAGAGCAATACGTCTTCGGCGCGGGCGTCGCACGCCCAGTCGACGAGTGACTGCCGCACGAACTGTCGTACGAGCGGCACGGACCGGTGTTCGCGACGGTAGAACGCCTCGCGGAAGTGGGGGAGTTGAGTTGATTCATTCACGCAGCCAACGTCACACAAAGTCACTACCGTTGATCAGCGCGTCGAGTCGTACAACGGACTTGTACGGCTTCTGGCGGGTCATCCGGGGTCGGCAACGGGGAGAGGCAGTTCATGCACTCGGCAAAGAGGAACAAGCGGATCACGTCCTGGCACCTGACCCGGCGCCCAGCTGGCGACGTTCCGCAAGGCGGCCCGGATGACACAGACGGCACTGGCTGATCAGTGCTGTGTGGGCGAGGACACGATCGCTTCGATCGAGCAGGGGCGCAGGCCGCTTCAGGCGGACTTCGCGGCGCAGCTGGACGAACTGTTCGACACCAAGGGGGTGTTGCAGGTCGCGGTGTCGAAGGTCCCGAAGAAGGAGCGATTCCCGGCGTTCGTACAGGACTTCGTGGAGTACGAGCAGGAGGTGCTGACCCTGCTCTCCTACGAGAACCAGGCTGTACCGGGGATGCTCCAGACCGAGGGTTACGCCCGGTTCGTCTTCTCCTGCCTCTATCCGCCGATCGAACAGGACCAGCTGGAGGAGTGGGTAGCAGGCAGACTCGACCGGCAGAAGCTCCTCGAACGCAGGCCCCGCCCGATACTGCATTTCGTGCTGGAGGAGAGCATTCTGCGCAGCGAGATCGGAGATCCCATCATGATGCGAGAGCAGGTCCGGCATCTGCGCCGATGCATGGAACTCCCCTTCCTCGGACTTCAGATCATGCCGATGAAACTGCCGAAGCACGCCGGACTCGCGGGGCCGATGGTGCTGCTGGAGACCCCAGATCACAACCACCTCGCCTACGTGGAGGGGCAGCTGACCAGCTACCTGCACGAAGATCCAGATGACGTCAGCGTGCTCCAGCAGAAATATGGGATGCTGCGTTCGCAGGCGCTTTCCGTCGAGGCGAGCGCACGCCTACTGGACGAACTGCTTGGAGAGAAATGACCCGCGCAGCACACCCGGCCCCCCATACCACCGCCCTCGCCTGGTTCAAGTCCAGCTACAGCAGTGACCAGGGCGGCAACTGCGTCGAAGTCGCCTACGACTGGCGCAAGTCGAGCTACAGCGGCAGCCAGGGCGGTGACTGCGTCGAGGTCGCCACCCACCCCGCCGCCGTGCACATCCGCGACTCCAAGGTCACCGACGGCCCCGTCCTCACCGTTCCCCCCGCCGCCTGGTCCGCCTTCATCGACGCCACGGTGTGAGGACCGGCGGCTGGCACACAAGGTGACACGGCCCGGATCCCCCTCGATCTCCTGCGCCGGTCGGGCCCAGTTCTCTGTGGACAGCGCATACACGCTCAGGTAGCGGACACCGATCTCCATAGCACCGTAGATGACGTCACGCAGCGCGTACTGCCCGGCACGCGAGCGAACTGCCGGACAGGAGCAGCCTGCTTCGGGACTCCAGCCGCTCGGGGCGGCGCGGACCGCAGGCCACCTGAACCATGATGGGAGGGACGGGGTGGCACGGGCGAGGTGGGGAAACTCGTCGATCACCACCGGCACCGGTTTCTCCCGTCCCAGCGCGAGCAGCGCATCGACGCACTGCTCCCATCGATCGAAACGCAGCGGTCCGGCCGCCCCCATGTACTGGCCCAGCTCCTCCCCGAACCGACGCAGCGACTCCACCTCCGTCGCGTCTGTCATCTGCCACGACAACGTCAGCCGTTCTGCCGGGAAGTTTCAGTGGAGCTGGAGTTCGGCGAGCAGGCTGCGGATGCGCTGCTCGATCTCGTCCCGGATCGGCCGGACCGCGTCGATGCCCTGTCCTGCCGGGTCGTCGAGTTTCCAGTCGAGGTACTGCTTGCCAGGGAAGACGGGGCAGGTGTCGCCGCAGCCCATGGTGATCACCAGGTCGGATGCCTGCACGGCCTCGACGGTCAGCACCTTCGGCGTTTCGGCGGACAAGTCGATACCGACCTCCGCCATCGCTTGAACGGCGGCCGGGTTCACGGCGTCGGCAGGTGCGGACCCGGCGGAGCGGACCTCGACCCGGCCGTCGGAGAGGTGGGTGAGGAAGGCGGCGGCGATCTGCGAGCGTCCGGCGTTGTGGACGCACACGAACAGCACCGACGGCTTGGACTCAGACACGGGCGGAACCCGGGGAGAAGGCCGGTTCGGCCGTCGGTTCGGGCTGAGGAAAGAAGCGGCGGGCGGCCAGGGCGACGTGGACCAAGCCGATGAGGACGGGAACTTCGATCAGGGGGCCGACGACTCCGGCGAGGGCCTGGCCGGAGGCGGCGCCGAAGGTGGCGATGGCGACCGCGATGGCGAGCTCGAAGTTGTTGCCCGCGGCGGTGAACGCCAGCGTGGTGGCCCTCGGGTAGTCCAGGCCGACCGCGCGGCCGACGGCCATGGACCCGGCCCACATCACGGCGAAGTACACCAGCAGGGGCAGCGCGATCCGGGCGACGTCCAGGGGCTTGGAGGTGATCGCGTCGCCCTGGAGGGCGAAGAGCACGACGATGGTGAACAGCAGTCCGTACAGGGCGAATGGGCCGATCCTGGGGATCAGCTTCGTCTCGTACCAGGTGCGGCCCCGGGCCTGCTCGCCGAGACGGCGGGTGAGGAACCCGGCCAGCAGGGGGATGCCGAGGAAGATCAGGACGGAGCGGGCGATCTCCCACACGGACACGTCGAGTGCGGTCTGATCCAGGCCGAGCCAGCCAGGCAGGACGGAGAGGTAGAACCAGCCCAGCAGGCTGAAGGCGAGGACCTGGAAGACGGAGTTGAGCGCGACCAGGACGGCGGCGGCTTCGCGATCGCCGCAGGCGAGGTCGTTCCAGATGATGACCATGGCGATACAGCGGGCGAGGCCGACGATGATCAGGCCGGTGCGGTACTCGGGCAGGTCGGGCAGGAAGAGCCAGGCCAAGGCGAACATCAGGGCCGGGCCGACGATCCAGTTCAGGACCAGGGAGGGGATGAGCAGGCGCCAGTCGCGGGTGACGGTGTCCAGGCGGTCGTAGCGGACCTTGGCGAGCACCGGGTACATCATCACGAGCAGGCCGAGCGCGATCGGCAGCGAGACGCCGGTGACGGTGACCTTCGCGAGCGCGTCACCGAGGCCGGGAACGAGGCGACCGAGCCCGATACCGGAGGCCATTGCGAGGAGAATCCACACGGCGAGGAACCGGTCCAGGAACGACAGCCGGGCGGCGACGGCCTCTGCCGGCGCGGCGGTGCCGGTGCTCACGAGGCGGCCCCGGCGGACGCGGTCTCAGGGAGCGGGGGTCCGGCGGGGCGGGTGAGGATCGCGGCGAGGCGGTCGGTCATCTGCGGCAGCAGCCGGTAGTACACCCACGTTCCGCGCCGCTCGGAGTCGATGAGACCGGCCTGCTTCAGCAGCTTGAGATGGTGGGAGATCGTCGGCTGGGACACGTCGAAAGCCGGGGTGAGGTCGCAGACACAGACTTCGCCGCCCGCACGGGAGGCGATCATCGACAGCAGCCGCAGCCGCACCGGGTCCCCCAGGGCCTTGAACACCTGGGCCAGCGTCTCGGCCTGGTCCTCGTCCAGCGGGGCGCTAAGCAGTCCAGGGCAGCATCCGTCCGCGCCACCCTGGCCAAGCACCACAATCTCTTGTTTCGACATGCTTCTATGTTGACGTTTTTCAATTCAAGGCACAAGGTTGCATCAACAGACATCGATACAACCCAACCAGGGAGACCGCCATGTCCCGTGTGCAGCTCGCGCTCAACGTCGCCGACCTTGAGGCGTCGGTGACCTTCTACTCCAAGCTCTTCGGCGTCGAGCCCGCCAAGCGCCGTCCCGGCTACGCGAACTTCGCCATTACCACCCCGCCCCTCAAGCTCGTGCTCATCGAGGGCGAGCCGGGGCAGGAGACCCGCCTCGACCACCTCGGCGTCGAGGTCGAGACAACCGAGGAGGTCACCGCCGCCACCACCCGCCTCAAGGACGCCGGGCTCGCGACCTTCGAGGAGAACGACACGTCCTGCTGCTACGCGCTCCAGGACAAGGTGTGGGTGACCGGCCCGGGCAAGGAGCCGTGGGAGGTCTACGTCGTCAAGGCCGACGCCGACCAGATGGGCAAGAGTGCCGCCCTGGACGGCCACGCCTGCTGTACCGCCCCGGACGAGAGCATCGAAGCTGCGGCGCCCGCAGGCTGCGCATGCGGCAGCTGAGGTACTGCGCTTGCTTCCTGGACCGCACCGTCGACAAACCGAACCTCGCGCGTGCCCACGCCGAGACGGGTCGGCCCATCCGCTCGCTGCTCGCGACGGCCGTCCACAACGGGAATGAGTGCGGCAAGGTCCCGGACGACACCGATCCGGCCCTCGCCGCCCTCGAACTTCACTCCTTGGTCGAGGGCCTGGCCCTGCAGCTCGGGTCCGATCTCGGCGCGGCCACCTCCCGTATCGCCTTCGACCTCGTCACCACACGCGTCCAGGCCGTCTTCCCCGGCCGCTGCCGCCGGTACGAGCTCGTCAGGCGCCGAGCTGTTCGACCAGCATCCTCAGGGTCTCGAAGGCGGGCTTGGGTGTGTAGTCGTCGGTTGTGAGCCCGGACTGGTGGAACAACCCGGACTTCGCGCTCTCGGCGTCGCGCAGCGCACCGTGTCCGTCACGGGCCGCGGAGAACCGTGATGTGATGGCACCGTGAGCCGCGCCGCAGAAGAGACCAACCGTCGCATGCTCCGGACACGGGATGCGATGGACCGCGCCTACGCCCAGCCGCTGGACATCCCGGCCCTGGCGCGGATCGCCCATGTGAACGCGGCAGGCGGCGGACCGGTGGTGCTCACCCTCCCCCAGATGTATGGCGCCCCCCCGGTCTACTTCGTACGCGACAACACGCTCACGTTCCATCTCACCCCGGACCCGCCCTGGTCGAGCCGGCGTTCGCGACATCCACCGACGCCAACTACGGCCGCACCTGGTCCTTCTGCGTGGGCCCGCGGGTACGCTGCCCGGCATTCGGCTCCCTCGATGAACGGATCGCCCCGTGCACGTTGTATTCACCGGCCGCGTCATCGAATGGCGGGGGCCTTCACCGTTCTACTTCGCCGCCGTGCCGACCGAACAGGCCGCCGACATCCGCGAGGTGGCCGCGCTGGCCACGTACGGCTGGGGCGCGGTCCCCGTGGAAGCGCGTATCGGCGATACCGCCTTCACCACGTCGCTCTTCCCCAAGGACGGCAGCTATCTGCTGCCGCTCAAGAACGCGGTCCGCAAGCCGCAGGGACTCTCGGCAGGCGACGAGGTGACCGTGACCTGACCGTTCAGCTGTAGCAGTCACGCGATGTGGGCGTCGGCAGGATCGCGACCGGCCGTCTCCGCCGAGCTGCTCGACGGGCCGAATCATTTCGCGAGGTGTCTGACGGCGGAGGGGGTACCCCTTCCCCTCGACCCGCAGCGTAGAGTCCCCCGCTGTTCACCATGGGGAGGATCGATTGATGCCGGTCAGACGCCGAATTCTTTGCGCGATGGTCGCGGTGGGACTCGCGCTCACGGTTGCGGCCTGCGGAACTCGCACGGGCTATACCGATGTCGCGGGGATTCCGGAGTCGCTGGACATGGGGGCCTTTCCCTACTCGCTCGAGGTACGGCCGGCGTCCCAGCCGGAACGGATGCTGCCCTGGTCTGAGGATGGGACCTCGCCGCCACCACATCTGACGGTCTGACCTGCTACCAACGTGGCGACGCCCCCGTATGCAGGACCTCCTGCGCCGACGGCGGCAGATGCCGCACATCTCGATGCAAAAGGAGTTCAAATATTTTCCCTGGAAGCGAAATTCGAGGAAATAAACCCACCACCCTCCAGCGTCGCCAAAAGGAGATACTTTCCAAGGCTTTCCATTCTCAAATAAATACCAGCCGCGACCTCCCACGCCGGGACCTCGTTCGACTTCACAGTCAGAGAAGCCGGTAGCACGCTATAAGGCCACGGGTCACGGGGCGCATCAACGACGAGCCCGACACTGGATCGGTGATCCATGAAGTGGAAGTGACGCTTAAATGGACCACCCCCTCTGAAATCGACAACCCTGAAGGAGACGTTCAAAATCCCCTCGAGATCAGATTTAACCAACTCTGAAAAGCGCTTCATGCCGACATCGGAAAGCCTCTCAATCCCCAAATCGATCTCAAAATCACGCTCAAAGCCGGAAAACCCTTTAAAATCCTCGTAAGTCATTCAGCAACCCCTCACCCTAACTGGCCAGTCACCACTTCACCCTGCGGCGTCCACAGATATGCTAACCGCGAGCGCGCCCCCGATTGAGTCAGCCCGGATCCACCGGCTTGATGTCTGTGGATAGCTTCTCCGGAAACGAGGAAGTGCCCTGTGACCTGCGATGATGGGAGTTCTTCACGCTTCCAGCACGCACGACCACGAGGGCACTTCCGAGATGCAATCTTCCCATGCCGCAGCGAGGGTCTCCGCACGGTTTGATGATCCGAATCTGGTCGGGTACGGCGGGCTGGCCCCGGTGGTGCGGCTGGCCGAGCGGTGCGGACTGCCCGCACTCGTCGACGAGCACGTCCGGCTGCCGGCCTCGAAGGACGGCACCGGGGCCTTCCCCGCGGCAAAGCTGATGTCGCTGGTCGGCGGCATGGTCGCCGGGGCGGACAGCATCGATGACATGGACCGGCTGCGGCACGGTGGGCTGCCGCGGCTGTTCAGCGGGGTGCGCGCGCCCTCCACGCTGGGCTCGTACCTGCGCTCCTTCAGCCACGGACACGTGAAACAACTGCACGCGGTGGCCCGCCGGTTCCTGCCCGAACTGGCCGCGCGCACCCCGCTGCTGCCCGGCGCCGACCAAGTGGCCTACCTGGACATCGACGACACGATCCGCCAAACGTACGGCTACGCCAAGCAGGGAGCCGGCTACGGATACAGCAAGGTCAAGGGCTTGAACGCGCTGCTCGGGATCGTCTCCACCCCGCTGGCCGCTCAGGTGATCGCCGCCACCCGCCTGCGCAAGGGACCATCCAACTCCGCCCGAGGTGCGGCTGCGTTCGTCGCCGAATCGATCCGCACCGCGAGAGCATGCGGCGCGAGCGGGCTGCTGATCGTGCGGACCGACGCCGCGTTCTACGGCGCCGATGTCATCAACGCCTGCCGGGCCCTGGGCGTCCGGTTCTCGGTCACGGTGCGGATGAACGCCTCGGTCAAGGCCGCGATCGCGGGCATCGACGAAACCGCGTGGAAGGCGATCAAGTACCCCAAGGCGGTCTGGGACGAGGAGGGGCAGAGCTGGATATCGGACGCGGAGATAGCCGAGACCACCTACACCGCCTTCACGTCCAAGCCGAAGAAGCAGCAGGTCACCGCCCGTCTGATCGTGCGCCGCGTCAAACGGCTCAACCCGGCGGCGGTACCCGAGGGACAGGGCACGCTCTTCGACACCTGGCGCTACCACGCCGCGTTCACCGACTCACCGCTCGCCCTGGCCGATACCGAGCGTGATCACAGGCGGCACGCTGTCGTGGAACAGGTGATCGCGGACTTGAAGAACGGCCCGTTCGCCCACGCCCCCTCCGGGCACTTCCAGGCGAACGCCGCCTGGCTCGCGCTGGCCGCTCTCGCGCACAATCTGACCCGCGCCGCCGGCGCCCTGGCGTCCGCCTTCCACGCCAAGGCCACCACCGCAACGATCCGCGACCACCTGATCAACGTGCCCGCCCGCCTGGCCCGTTCAGCCCGCCGCCTCACCCTCCACCTGGCCGAACACTGGCCCTGGGCCAACGACTTCACCCGGCTCTTCGACCTGGTGCACGCACCACCACCCACAACCTGAAGAGCTCTGACCATCCCGCCCGCAAGGGCCCGAGACCGCCGAACACGTGGAAAAGCTGGGCAAACCAGCGGGTACTCCCTGCCCGAACAGCCAGATCATCTCGCCGACCGCCAGGACACCCCCCGAAACAATCACTCCGGAATCAAGCCGGTGGATCCGGGTTCAGCCGCCGCCAGAAAGAGTGAAATTGGAGTTGCCGATGTGGAGACGGAGGTGACGTTGCACTTGTGGAATCAGTCCAGTTGCGGGCCGCCGCCGTTGATGGGCCAGTGCGCGGGGTAGCAGGACAGGCCGTTGTCGTCCCCGGCCTGACACGCGCGCTGCGGGCTGCCTTCTGGTCGACACCTTCACCGTGGCAGTGCCTGCGGCGGCAGCGGCCGGCTTTCCGTCACGTGCTGCGGCCTTCGCGGGGCGGTGGGCGGTGACGAAGACGGGAGCCGTTCCCGGCTTGCCGGATACCTTCTGTGTGCTGTGTGAAGCCTTCGGCCAACGAGCGGCCCGCTCACTGCGTGCCTGAGCGGCCTGCTTGTCGTTGGCGGCTCTGTTCTTCACCACCCGCTCGCGGGCCTCCTTCACCCCGAGGTGTACGCCCGGTTCGTCTTCTCCTGCCTCTACCCACCTCTGGAGGTGGAAGATCGGGGGGAGTGGGTAGCGGGCCGACTCGATCGGCAGAAGCTCTTCAACCGCAAACCCCCGCACCGCACCGCCCGTCAGAGCGGCTCCAGGCCCAGGACCATGTCTCCGACCTCCGTCTCATGGTCGTCGATCGCAAGTCCATAACCGCCATGCGCACCCCGGCCCTTGCCTACTTGTTAGCGCAGAGGGTTGCTGGCTTCCGGGGTGGCCAGGAGGCGGGCCGCGTCGTCCACGGTGGCACGCTCCGTGCCACAGCCCACAACCAGGACTGCCACGACAGTCGTCAGAATCCGGGCGCTCCTCCTCATCAGTCCCACCAGAATCTCCATGCCGTCGACCGGACCTCGCCGTCGCCGAGCACCGGCAGGTCCGGAAGCCCGTCACTGCAGTAGGCGAAACGCTCCACCGCCGCACGGGCAGCGGTGGCGGGGGCGAGAGGCGGTCTCCGCACGACGAGGCGCATGCTACTGCCGTTCAGAAAGAACAGGTCGGCGCCGAAGCGCTCGTGCCAGCTGAGCAAGAACGCCACATGGTCGGCGGGCAGCAGCCGCCGCCCGGTGGGCTCGCTCCACCAATTCGGGGCGTCCGGGTGCCCGGGGAGCAGGGCCGGGATCTCATGGCCCTGCTTCGCCTCCACGAGGCACAGCCACAGCTTCGGTGCGTTACCGAGGTGCATGCCCTCCCAGATGTCGCCCTCCTGGGGGGTGGCGGCAGCCTCTTTCAACGCATCCGCGAGTCGCTCGGGAAGAAGCTCGTCGAGCCATTCCTCTACGTCCTCCTCGTCAGCAGTTTTCGCGAGGGTGTCGCGCACTGCCGCCACAACGACCTCCTCCACGACCGCGTCGGGGTCACGCGCCAGGGCGGCGGCAAGGGCCTCACGCCCGCCCGCGCCAAGCCGCCTGGGCGGGTCCGAAACCAGACCGTCCGGGTCGAGCGGCGTGACAACCGGATACCGGCCGGTGACATCACGCCGGTCGAGCCACAGCTGCCACACGGCGAGGGCGTCGGGATGCCGGACGGGGAACCCCATGACATGGACCCCGTGGGCCGAGACTGCGGCCCTCACCTGACCCGGCGGGATGCCGAAGCTGTGCGCCCTCATGAGGGCGCATACGTCGTCCGCCGTGAGCCCGTGCGGATCCTTCGGCACACCGACCTCCTCGGTCGTGCTCGCAGGTACTAGATGAAATCGTGTCCGTCGCCCTGCATACGGACCGCGGTCAGGTCAATCGACTTCTGCTGGGATCTGATAACCGAGTCCACCCTGGAGCATGCGGTCCGCGTTGACGAGTTGCCGCGCAATGTCGCCCGCTGCGTCAAGGCCCCTACGCCCCCAGACACTTCCAGCCCCTGACATCGACCGGGGGTGTAGTACCTCGCACGGGGCGGATCACGAGGCGCAGACCATGGACAGATAGGCCCTCACTTCATCGGTGCGCAGCTCCTGGATCAGGACCGTGACGCTGTTGTCGCATCCGCCGACCCTGTTTGTGTACCTTGCTCGTTCGATCCGCGCTCCTTGCGGAATCTTCTGCCAGCCCCTCCCCACTTCCGAAGAGGTTCACCGCTCGTCGAAACGACGGGTGCCAAGGCCGCCACGTACGCGTACGACAAGGCGGGCGACACCGAAGCCCGCCCCGACACCCAGGCCACCAGACTCTGGACTAGAACACCGAAGGCGAACTCGCCTCCGCCACCGAACCGGCCGCAGGCGCAAAACCCGACCTGGGCACCACGCCTCGGTGACCGTCAGCGGGGACGCTCGCGTCACCACGACGTATCGGGTGTGGCTGGACAGCCAGCGCCTTGTTAGCCCATAGCTACAACGATATACATCATCACCACAGCAGCAATGAGGATCACAGCCACCAAAGCGACTACAGCAATCCCAACAAGCCCGGCCACAGCGGAAATCGCAGTCCAACCAAAACGGATTACGTTCTTCTCTCGCTCATTAATTTCCTTGAACCACTCATCATCGCCCCGAGGAGAATCGCTCTTCATGATCATCCCGCACTAAATATCGACACTGAAATCACCAACCAAAGATAACCATCAGATGGATCCACCACGCCGCCACCCGAAAGATGTGCACCGCTACCGAAAAGACAAACTGTGCACATTTGTGCAATATCACATCATCCTACGCAGGTGTGGGGGAGGGGGCTGCGGTGCCGCGCCATAGCCCCCTCCCCCGCCAGTCAATCCTCGACGCTAGGCATGGGGATGCGCTCTGTCCAACTGACGTTGAAGGTCAGATCTTTCTGCCCATTCGGAAATAGCGCCTTCATTGCCTCGGACAACTTCACAGCCCGGGAATCTTTCGCCCCGTCGGTATACCCCTCTTTCGAGACTCCCCTAGTCAGAGACTCCACCGTCATCTTCTGGGTGAGTTTGAAGTTGACCGTCCCCTTATTATTCAATTTATTATATTTCACAACCGTGGCAGACAGATTGAACGACCCGAGGGCGGCACGCGTCGCCCCTTCATCGGCACCGGATCCACCGAACACTTGATTAAGCGCGGAGGAGACCTCACCAGCCATCAACATCTTCAGTGGAAGCCCGGTGAGACTGGCACCATATGATGTCCGGTAATCCAAACCCTTGATTTTCTCGCCGAGCTTTGTTCCCGAACGGTGACTCAAGTATCTACGCACCACATCAAGCCAGATGTGCTGTTTGACCCCGTCTGTGAATTGATCGTGCTCGTCAAAATTGTAGACATCAGGAGTCGCTCCGATGAACCACAAGGTAACTACCTGCGTTGCATTTGGGTCAAGGTACACCGGGTTAAACGGGACTCCCCCCCTGTATGCAGCCCGCGCGCGTGATCCGAGTTCGTTGTTCCTGCTGCTATTTGTAGCGCCGCTATGTGTTCCACTCGTGCCTCCAGACCTCCCCGGAGTGGGGCTCGACGGCCCGGCGGGCCCTCCGTCGCGCCTGGGCTCGCTGTGACCTGTGCCGTCGTCGATCCACATGCCGGTGGGGTCTGCGGACGTCACAGGGTTGTTGTTGCCGTACGCGTAGCCGTTCAGGGACTGGTGCTGACCGGAATCCAACACAGGGTCGACGCTGATGAACTGGCCGACGGCCGGGTCATATTCGCGGGCGCCGATGTGGGTGAGGCCGGTGGTGGTGTCGGCGGGCTTGCCCAGAAATGCCTTGTCGTCGGGCCAGGTGGTGGGGGTGGTTCCGCGGGGGGCACCGAAGGGGGTGGTGTAGCGCTTGGTGACGTCCTGGGTGGTGGCGTCGGTGGCGATGCTGCTGGTGCCGTGGTGGTCGGCGGCGAGGAAGCTGAGCTTGCTGCCCGCGGTGCCGGCCGTTGCGGTGCGGACGGCGATGGTCTGGCCCGCGGCGGTGTAGTAGCGGGTTCCGGAGATCGTTTCGGTTGCGCCCTTGGTGGTGAGGCGTACTTCGGTGGCGCCGAGGTAGAGGACGGTGTCGCCGTCTCCGGTGGCGCGGCGGATGAGGAGTTCGCCGTCGGCGTCGTAGAGGTAGGTGGTGCCGAGGGCGGGTTTGGTGCCGGCTGCTGGTTCGGTGGTGGAGGCGAGTTCGCCTTCGGTGTTCCAGACCAGGGTTTGTGTTGCTTGGGTGCCGGGGCGTCCTGTGGTGTTGCCTGCCGCGTCGTACTCGTATGTGGCGGCCTTGGCGCCGGTGGTCTTGACGAGCGGGTGGGGCTGGCCGGTCGGTGTCTTGTATCCATACGTGGTGGTGGCGTCGCCCGTGGCCGTGTGGGTTGTCTCGGTGTCGCGCTGGCCGGCGTTGTTGTAGGTGTAGCTGGTCCAGTACGGGGCGGCGCCGTCGAGGTTGGCGGTGGTACGGCCACCGGTGGCGCAGTCGGCAGTCTCGGGGGTCCAGGCTTCGGTCAGGCGCCGGTTGGCGTCGTAGGTGAAGCACTGGTTGTCGGCCTCGGTGGTGCCGCCGAGGGTGGTGGGATCGAAGATGGACTGGACGTTGCCGGCGTCGTCCTGGGTGAAGTTGAGGTCCTGCAGCATGTACGGGTGGGTCTGGTCCGTGACGTGGCTGCGGGTGAGACGGCCGGTGCCCGCCTCGTATTTGTTGGTGATGTAGGTGTTCTTTGCGCCGGCGCCAAGGGTGAGCTGTTCGGCCTGGCCGAGGGCGGAGTAGGTGACGCCGAGGAGGTAGGTGTTGGTTCCGGAGAGTTCGGTGGTCAGGCCGACGGAGTTGTACTTGGGTTCGACGATTTCCTTGGGGAGTCCGGCGACGCCCGGCTCTTTGGTGTTGTTGACAGTGCCGTCGAGTCGGTAGTCCGTGCCGAAGGTAGTCGTGGACGGTACCGCCCCGGAGGTGACCAGGGGGTCGTCGGCCGGCAGTACGACATCGGTGCTGATGGCGCGGCCGAGGGTGTCGTAGGCCGTGATCTGCTTGGTGTAGGCCTTGCCGGTCGTGCCGCCGACGTAGCGGGTGGAAGCGGTGGGCTTGCCCTTGAGCAGAGTGTCGTAGCTCCAGTGGGCGAGTTTGTTGGCGTCCGTCCTCGCGGTCTGCCACAAGTCGTTCTTGCGGCCGATTTCGTCGTACCCGTACAGGAGTGCGGCGTTGCGTGAGTCGGTGGTGGTGTCGACCTGGTCGAGGTCGGTGTACTCGGTGGTCGATGTGCCCTTGTCCGGGTCGGTGGCGCTGGTCTGGCGGCCGAACAGGTCGTAGCTGTAGGTCCACTTGGCGTCGTCGATGCCGGTGATCTGTGACTGCTTGCCGTCGCGGGTGTAGTCGTACTTCACCCGGGTGTAGTCGGTGCCGGTCATGGCCCCGTACGCGGTGTCGTTCGGCTCAGTGCCTGCGTAGGTGCGGGTTTCCGTGGTGCGGCCCAGCGCGTCAGTGATGGTGCGGGTGGCGTTGCCGCCCTTGACGGCGGTCGTGGCCGTGGAGTCACCGGTGTAGCTGGTGGTGGTCGACCACCGGTCCTCGCCGAACACCGTGAACGTGCTGGTTACGGGGCGCGCTGCCGCGTCGTACGTGGTCCGGGTCAGGGCCGGGGTGTGCGCGTAGGAGGCACGGGCGTAGGTGCCGTTCGGAGCCGTGGTGTCGTCGTAGATGTCGGCGTACGTCTCGTAGGCGAGGCCGCGTGAGTCGTAGCGGGTGTCGGTCAGGATTCGGCCGCCGAGGGGTGAGGCGCTCTGGGTTTGGAGGGGGCGCAGGAGTGCGTCGGTGATGGCGTAACTGGTCTGGTAGCTCTGGCCGTCGGCCTTGATGGTGGCGACGGAGGTCCAGGGCTGGCTGCCGCGGGCGAAGTTGTAGGCGTACTTCACCGTGGGGGTGTCGATGCCCTTGGTGCGGTTGGGTGCCCAGGTGTCGGTGATCCGGCCCAGTGCGTCGTAGGAGTTCTCGGTCTTCTTGACGTTGGCGTCGAGGATGCTGGTGACCGATCCGCGTGCCGGGTCGACGTAGGTGTACGTCTTGTGGGACTGGCCGTTGGAGGCGAGCTTGGGGGCGGCGACAACGGTGGAGGTGAGCGGGCCGGCGGCTGCGGGGTAGTACGTCGTGGTAGTGGCGTTGCCCTTGGCGTCCGTGACGCTGAGGGGGCGTCCGAGGGTGTCGTGGGTGGTTTTGGTGACCGTCTGCCAGCCGCCGTTGAGGGCCGGGGTGCGGTCATTCGTGCCGATGGCGGCCGGGTATGCCTTGGCTCTGCCGGTCCAGGTGGCAAGGCCGCGGGTCGGGGTCTGCGAGGCGGACCAGCCGGTGGCGGCCGTGTCGTCGTAGACGGCGGCAGTGTCGGAGAGCACGTCGCCGCGGGTCTTGGAGTTTGCCGGGAGGTTCAGTTTGTCGTCGGTGATGACGGCCCCGGCGGAGTCCAGGCAGGCGGACCCGACGACTCGGGTTCGGGAGACGAGGCTGGTGAGGCCCTTGTCAGGGTTGCGGGCGTACCAGATACGGGTACAGGTCTCGTCCCCGGTCTTGGCCTGGTCGCCGATGGCTTCAGTCTGGGTGACCATGCCATAGGTGTCGTCGTAGGTGTGTGCGGTGTAGCTGCGCCGCCAGGTGTCGCTGACGGGCAGGTAGGTGTAGGTGTAAGTGCGGCCTGTGCGTATGAAGTAGGCCTTGGTGTTGGCATAGGACCGCTGCTGGCTGGCGGTTTCCTTGGCCCAGATGTTGTGGACTGTGACGGAGACGGGCTGGTCACCGTTGTAGGTGAGTTCCTCGCGGAGGAATCCTGCGTACTGGTCGTGGTCGGTGGCGTCGGTTATGTCCAGGCCAGCGACATCGATGCCGGGGATAACGGCGGTACGGGTGGTGCCGTCCAGGCGTTTGTCGCCGTGCATGCCCTGCATGTACTGGCGGACGGTCTTGGACTGGAGATGGTCGGCGTCACCTGTGTAAGTGGTGACCTTGCGGTAGCCGCGCCAGCTGGACCAGGTGCGCTCGTCCTCGGGCGTGAAGGGGTCCTTGTTGTAGTGCCAGCCGGGACTCTCGTAGGTGTAGGAATTCTCCACGGCCTCGTTCTGACCGGCCGGATCCGAGGTGGACACGGAGATGACGTTGTACTTGTGGAACCAGTCCAGTTCCGGGTCACCGCCATTGATGGGCCAGTACACGGGGTAGCAGGACAGGTTGTTGTCGTCCTCGGCCTTGGGCATCTTGCTGCCGCGGACACACTCCGGGTCGGAGAGGGTGACCGTGGTGATGGCGCCGGTCTCGGTGGTGATGGTGTTGATGCGGGGGCGGGTCAGCGGAAGGATATTGTCACTGTCGGAGTCCACGCGGTTGGGCCGCATGTGGTAGCCGAATTCCACCGGCGGCACCGTGATGCTTCCGCCGTTCTTCCCGGTGCGCTGGAGCGACTTGAGGGTCAGCGTCTTGTCGGACGGGTTGCCGATGTCCGCGCCGTCCAGGAACTGGTAGGTCAGGCTGTAGCTGTCGACCGGCTTGTACGCATCGGGCTCGGCAGCGGTGGACCAAACGCTCGTGTTGATGCCGGTCAGCATTTTGCGGGTGAAGAACGCCGGCCCGGTAAAGAGGCAGTCGGTCTCGCTGGCCGTGCAGATGGCGTCGAAGGGGACATCGGGCCAGTTTTTCGCGGTGTCCTCGGTCAGGGAGGAGCAGTCCGCGGCGGTGCAGCGTTCCTGGTAGGTGAATTCCACGGTGCCGGAGGTCTTGCCGGTGAACAGTGTGTCGGAGCGCTGTCCGTACTTGATCTGTTCGAGGTAGCCGCCGCGGGTGTAGGCGGCTAGCTTGGTCTTGTCGCCGTTCTTGGCGTAGTGGTTCGTCTCCGTCTTGTACCAGTAGGTGGAGGCGTTGCCGTGGGTGTCGGTGACGAGGTCGAGGTTCCAGCGCCATGCCTGTGTTTTGGCGCGTCCGGAGAAGCTGGTGTCGGAGGAGTATCCGGGTTCTCCGGAGTCGTCGCCGAAGACGGGGACGGTCCAGACGGAGTTGGTGCGCTCGGTGTCGGCGCCGGGGAGTTTGTTCAGGCCGAAGGTGTAGGTGGTGCCGTCACCGGTGACGACCTTCCAGTATTCCCCCTTGCCGTCGCCCTTGCCGTCGACGATGTTGTCGCCGTCGTCGCCGTTGTCGGCGCCGGTCTCGTGGGTGACCTGGGAGGCGTCGTCGTTCTTCAGGTGCCAGGTGCCCTTGGTGTCGTCCTTGACGAGTTCGGTGGCCTTGCCGTTGAGGACGAGGGAGGCGTTCTCGTACTTCCAGCACTGGTCGGACTTGTCGTCCTGGCCGTCGTCCTCGCACGAGCCGTACTTGCGCTCGATGTAGGAGGAGGTGAGATCGAAGCCCTCACCGAGCATGGAGCCCTGGTTGTTGGTGTTCGCGGTCCGCCCGTCGGTGCTGCCCGAGTCGTAGGACAGCGAGAGCGACGGGGCGGGGCCCGCTGCTGCGGGTGGCACGCTGATCGGGTAGGACCAGGTGAACGCCCCGGATGAACCGCCTGCTTCCCAGCTGGAGGAGGCAGTGAGCGGGGTCGCCTTGTAGTCACCGGACCCGGATGCCGGAGCGGCGGCGGCCGCAGTCACGGCGAAGACACCGGCTGCTGGCGCAGCGCTCTTGGCAGCGGTCGTCTGCGGCAGGGAGACCTGCGCGGAGACGTTCTGCTTCGTGGCATCGTTTCTGGAAGAGACGGGTGTCTGCGTGCGGCACTTGGCCTTCTGCGGGCTGGTGAGCGCGCAGGCGGGCAGGGAGACCAGACTGAGGCGGGATCCCCAGTGGCCGCCGATCACATCGGCGAAGGTGGAGTAGTCGACGGTGATCCCCACAGTGCCGGGGGATTCAGCTGTGGCGGTGAACACGACGCCGGTGATTCCCGCGCTGCGGGCTGCCTTCTGGTCGAGCACGTTCACCGTGGCGGTGCCTGCGGCAGCTGCGGCCGGCTTTCCGTTGCGTGCTGCGGCCTTTGTGGGACGGGGAGCGGTGACGGAGACGGTGGATGTCCCGGGCTTGCCGGATATCTTCTGGGTGCTGTGTGAAGCCTTCGGCCAGTGGGCGGCGTGATCACTGCGCGCCCGGGCGGCCTGCTTTTTGTTGGTGGCTCTGTTCTTCGCAGCCCGCTCGCGGGCCTCCTTCGCCCCGAGCGCGGAGACCGTCTTGACCTTGCTCACCCGGGGCGCCGGAATATCCGGACGCCCAAGTGGTTCGGCGGCTGCGGCGAGCGGCGCGAGCCCAACCGGTACGGACAGGACCAGGACCAGTGCTCCGATCACAGGGACACGGAGTTTCCGGGCGCCAGGTACGGAGCGGCGTCTTCCGCCGTTTTTCAGGAACGAGGCAAAGGATCTGGACACAGACACGTCTTCTCTCCAGGAGATGCCGTCCTCCGGCAACGAGCGGCGGCGATGTGGCAGAGCAGGGCTGAGAGCTCGCGGGGGCCGCCATGAAGGCCGACCCCCTGCAATTGCGGTCAGGGGAGGGGCAGTGAGAGTCAGATACCGACGATGTCGCTCACCTGACGTCCGTCGCTCAGCGCTCCCGACCAGATCCGGATGTCTCCGATCCGTCCAGGCAGGTAGTTACCCCACGCCCCGAGATATCCCTTGCCGACGGAGAGCTCGCCCGTGCCGACCTCCGCGGTATAGGCCATGGCGTCGTCGCTCTGACGATCCGAGGTGAGATAGAGCTGGATAGTCCTGTCCTGGGCGTTGTAGACACCCGTGAGGCGGACCTCGGAATCGAGGACGGCGTCGTCCTTGCTGACGACCGATGCCCCTGTGCCGTCGGCGGTCAGGCGACCGAAATGCCACCGGCCCACCGGCACGGTCCTGTTCACCGGATTGCCGTTCTCGTCGAGGACCGGATCGCCGTTCTCATCGAACTCGGGTTCCTGCCGGGTACCCGTCTTCTCGAACCACAGGCTCCAGGAAGACCCGGTCGCCGTACGCTGGCCAAGGATCTGGGCCTTGTAGCCGTCAGGCTTCGTCACGACCTGGGCGGCATCAACGACTGCCTGTGTCGTCACCGTGAACGACCCAGAGTCGTCAACCACCGGGCCCGGTGTGGTCCCGGCCCCCGAAGTGCCGTCCAGCACCAGTTCATCGTCGACCAGTGAAGCGCCGGAGGAGAGAGACAGGGTGCCGTCATAACCCGGTGCGCTGTTGGCCAGCGACGTGCCAGTCGCCTGAGCGGGATTCCACGAGACGACGAGTTCTGCAGCAGGCTTTCTGTACGCGTCGAGCAGCATGCTTTCCTGCTTGACCTGCACCTCGGTCAGAGCTTCCTGCCACATGGCGACTTCATCGATCGTGCCGGGGAAGTAGTCCGCGTACGTGCCCGACCATTGAACGCGGCCGATCTGCAGCGGTCCGGTCGCCGCCCATGCCGTCGTGAACGGTGTGGTGCCCTGAAGGTCACCGTTGACGTAGAGGCTGATCGTGTTGTCGGCGGAGTTGAACACGCCCGCCAGGTGGGTCCATACCTTGGGAACGGCCTGGTTCTTGGAGGTGACCCGCTGGTAAGTCCATGTTCCGGCTGCGGGCGCGTCGGCGTTGACCTCGCGGAAGGACCACTTCTTGGTGCTCTGCTCGTAGCCCAGCAGGAACGGACTGCGGTTGACACCGTCCTGCCCCACCACGGTGGCGTCGCGTGTGTCTGCGTTCAGGCGGACCCACGCAGACACTGTGTACGAGGCGCGGGTGTCGATGACGGGGCCGGCGGTCGCGGCGTAGCTGGTGGTGCCGTTGAGGCTGAGTCCGCTGTCCGTTTCCTTCACCGCCGGGGCGGTCTCCGTGGCCGGGGTGATCGTGATCTCGCCGCGGCGTCCCTGGTCGGTTCGGGTCGCGCCGCCGGTCAGGGTGGCGTTGTCCTGGAGTGTGGGGTCGGTGGTGGAGGAGTCGATCGCCTCGTTCCCTGTGTCGTGGAAGTTCCATCGTCCGACTGGTCCATCGCCCTCCTTGACCACGAAGTCAACAGAGTTGGCGGCTCCTGGACCGTAGGTGTCCTTCGCTTCCACCTGCAGGGTCATCGTGCCCGAGGTCGGGGGCACCGGTGCGATCGTCACGGTCGCTCCGGACACGTAGGGCGACCATGCTGTGTCGGTGGACAGCTTGTACCGGTAAGCGGTATTGACGTCCCCCGCGGCCGGGCCAAGAGTGAAGGACCCCGCCTGCCCGGGCTTGCCTCCCGGGACACATTCGTTCGCTGTGCACGGGGTGTACGGGGCAATTTTGTTGAACGTGATGGTCGGGGGCTTTGGGGCCTTGCTGTCGACCTTGAAGTAGCACCAACCGGTTGTGGAGGCGTTCGACGGGCCGGGCAGGTATTCGGACCCGTAGTACGACCGGGTCCAGGCCCGGTAGCGGTAGAGCGTGTTCTCTTCCAGCGCGGTGGAGGGCGACGCGGTGACCTTGACGTTGTCGCCGACCGGGCTGGACGGGACGAGCATGTCACCTATTGCCTTGGTCCAGGTCGTGCCGGTCTTCTTGTCCAGAGCCATGACGATCCGCAGTTTGGCCTCTGATTCTCCGCCTGATTCCGTCTGGGCTGTGGCGGTCAGTGCCGGGGTGGGGTCGGTGGCGATCGACGGGGCGGACTCGTTGGTCGTGCACGTCTGGCTGGACCCCGTGACCAGGCCGATGGCGCTGGGCTTCGCGGGCTTGCCGACGTACTCCACGCTCAAAACCGCGTCATCGTCGAACCGCTTCCAGGAGATGGTGTCCGACTCGTTTTTCGCCATCAACATCAACGTCAGACGCGAGATCTTCCCGTCGGCAAAGCTCCGGACCGTCGGCGTCAAGTTCTCGTCCGGTTCCGGCGCGTAGTCGTGGAACTCGATCGGAGCACGCGGCTGGGAAGGGTCACAGTTGCTGCCCCGGCCGGCGGAAACGTTCCGGTCGCCCATCTGGTCCAGCTTCGTGGGGCCAGGCCACTTCGACGCCGAGGAGATGTTGTTCGTGCGCTCCAGATCGACCCACCGCGCGTCGCAGGAGAACGACCACGTCTCCGTGACACGGAACCGCGCGTCCAGAATGTGCTTCCCCTTCAGCTTGCCCGGGTCGAATTCGAAGTACATTCGGTTCACATAGCCGTTGCCGCAGTAGTAGGAGATGCCGCCGATCACTGCGGATCCGCACTTGCCGACGCTCATACCGTTGTCGCCGCCGGAGAAGTTCCAGAACACATCACCGTCCGACGACAGCACGGTGCGCTCCGACTCGTTGAGCTCAATCGACGGGTCGATGTACAGCGGGAAGTCCGCCTCGTCGGTAGCTGCCAGAAGCTCAGGGTCCGGCTTCACCGTCACTGTTTTGTCGGTAACAGCCAGGCCGAGGACCGAGGACGCGTCGCCCGCGCCCGGGCCGGCCAACGGGTCCCCCTCCTCCGCAGGGCCCGCAGGTACAAACTCGCCCGCATCGGCCTGAGCCTGTCCGGCAAGGTACAGCGAGCGCTGCGCAACCGCAGGGGCGGTGTTGTCACCCGCGGAGTTCCACATGCGTGCCGCAGGCGACCGAAACACCGGACGGCCGTTGCCGTCCAGTGCGTCCACCCCGCCCCCTGCGCCGGCCTGGACCGTCAAGTTCTGCGCACCGAGCTGGTATTCGATACGGTCCAGCGCCGGGTTCGCCGCAGCCTCGGGGGTCTTCACCTCCAGGACCTGACGGAATCCCTCGACCGTCGCGGTGAGGACCAGGTCCACATCGGGCAGCACGTTTTCGTAAACCGCACGTGCGCCATCAAGCCGTGGAGCCGGCAAGGTGCCAGGCCAACCCAGTGACACCGACTGCGTGCCCTCAGCGATGGTGACCAAGTTCGCTCCGGCACCGCCCGGCGAGAACGACAGATCAACAGCCGCAGCCTTCGGACCGACCGAACCGTCGGATTTTTTCACCAACGTCGCATCAGGATCCACCCACCCGCCACCCTGGACGGCGACCCGCACCGGCACGATCGACTTCTCCAGCGTGAACGTCGTCCCGTCAGGATTCGCGAACACCGTCTCCCGCTCGGTGCGCTCCTCCACAACCTCTACACGCTCACCCGACGCTGCCGCAGCAGCCGAAGCCCTCGACTCCGGTGAAACCGACTCCCCCGAGAGTCTGCCGAAGGACGCGGATGCCGCCGCAGCCTGCGAGGTCAGAGCGGGAAGCGAGCCCGCCACCGTGACAGCGACAGCCAGCGCACACACACCGTGACGCGCTCGACGCCAAAATCTACCGTTCACAGACCCCGCCCCGTCACCCACATAGCCTTCACAAAAGTCAGCCAAATATCGGGTCAAGATCAGGACCGGTCAAGAGTGATCCGGGCCACACCACGGGCAAGTTGCCGCAGCGAAGAGGCTGAGACCACAAGCGGGAACCCGGCCACCCGGGCGCGAGGAACAGACCGCAAGGTCTAAAAAAACCATGGCGACTCTCACCCCAAGAGGCAGTCCAACTCCCCCGGCACGCCCGCATTACCGCTGTCGGCGCCTCCGCTCCACACCGCACCATGTTTCACAATGCGAATCTCGTTCGCCCTGTGTCGAGGATTGCCCGAAGGCGCACGCGAGCACTGTCCAGAGCGACAACCGCCAGGACGTGAACGGGCAACCGATAGCAGCCGCTCGACGGATCCGAGTCATGGCCAACAACTCTGCGTAGCCGTCAGGAAATTAGCGACTGCGGTTGCCCGGGCCCAGGGCTCGGTCGGGCGTCCGACGCCCAGAACCTGTCATGCGTGACAATCGTGATGCATCGACAGAGGCACGGCATTACATATAAGTGGTTGCGTATGCGCAGGAGGCTGCGCGCCTCGGTCGACCGAGGCGCCGCGAACGACCCGCAACCCGCGCCGCTTCACGGTGAGCGTGGGGCCTGAGGCAAGTCGGCGCGGGCTGCTTCGACCGGGGCACACCGCTCGTCCGCGCCGACACCGCCCCGGACCGCACCCTCGCGATCGACTTACGGTGACGCGGCCCCGCCGAGATATCCGTCGTCACGAATATTCGTGAGCGACAGAGCGCAGGTGGCTCGTATACTCGCGAGCGGGATGGGGCTCGTAGCGCAGTGGTCGTCGCGCCTTCACCGCATGTGGGAGGACGCCGGTTCGAATCCGGTCGGCCCTATCCCACCTCTTACCCGGCAACAACCGGTTGTTTCCGAATGCCACACCGGGAGCCAGGCAGCGCCCTCGAATGGCCACTCAGCGCCGGCCGCATCGCGCTGCTCGCTCTGCTCGGCTATGTCCGTGAAAACGCGTTCTACGGACGTCTGCGACGCGGGCCGCCTTCTGTCAGGCCAACAGAACCCGTTTGGAAGGCGTGGGCCCCCACCCCTCCTGGCCGGTGCACCAAGCCTGCAGCCGGTCGAGGCAGTCCCTGATCGTCATGTGCAGACACCCCTGGCGCCGGTATCCGCCGTCACCTCGTGTGCGCAGCGCGTGGGCTTCGTCGTTGCCGTGGCGCCTGCGGACACAAAACGGTGGCGGGTCGGGTCGTTGGGGACGACCATGTGGCATATGAGTGATCAACCCGCACGATGGAGCCAGGCGACCGTCTACCCCGATATGTGGGCAGACCCGGACAACGATCCCCGCAACAACAACGGAACCAGTCCGGACGGCGAGCTTGCGACGCTGGAAGACTTCCTGACGGGGTACCGCTTGACCCTGCGGATGAAGTGCGAGGGCCTGGACGCGGAGCAGTTGGCCCGGCGGTCGGTTCCGCCGTCGACGATGTCGCTGCTCGGTCTGCTCCGTCACCTCGCCGAGGCGGAACGGGACTGGCGCAATTGGATCAGCGACGGCGATCCGCTCCCGAAGCTGTACGGCGTGCGTGACGCGGACTTCGACGGAGCCGTCGCCGATCAGGCCCTGGTCGACGCCGCGTACGCCGATCTGGAGCGCGAGCAGGCCGCGACCGACGCCGCGCTGGCCGAACACCCGGATATGGGCGAGCGCCTGGGGAAGGACCGCACCGCGGTCCGGGAGCTGATGGTGCACCGGGTCGAGGAGTACGCCCGTCACTGCGGGCACGCCGACCTGTTGCGCGAGTGCGTCGACGGAAGGGTGGGTCAGTGACAAGGGCGAGGGTGAAGGCCTGAGCCCCCCTCCTCAGCGCTCCCGCGTGTACGTCACGATCCACGCGGCGGTGAGAACGACTCCGAGCACCCCCACGCCGAAGATGCCGAGGGCCGTCCAGATCCCCTTTCCGTCCACCGCGGAGCGCACCCCGCCGGCGAGCCCGCCGACAGCCATGCAGATACCGAGGACGAACGTCCGCGAAGTCCGAGGTCGTAGCCAGTGCCCCATGTTCGGGCTGCGGCGACCGGGCGGCGGCGGGCCTGCGGAGTGCTTCACCGGTACCTCACCTTTGCTGGTTCTGCTGGTGCTACCACATGGGTATCACCGGGTTCCTTCTTCGACGGGGCGTAAGAAGTCGATTCCCGTCGCGGCGACCGGTGCACCGAATATCTTCCCACCGAACTTACCGATCGTGTTGGCCGATCCCGCGGCATGCCGCGTCCAGCAGCTCGGGTCATAACCTGGGAGTCGGACATGCCCATCGTCACAAGTTCGTGACCGCGACCGCCGCCAGGACAGCGGGAAGGGAGAGGCGAACAACCCGCCATCACCACAGTCCAGTTCATGGGCCGGAGCCATCCGCCACCGTGTCCGTCACGGGCCGCGGAGAACCGTGATGTGATGACACCGTGAGCCGCGCCGCAGAAGAGACCAATCGCCGCATGCTCCGGGCACGGGATGCGATGGACCGCGCCTACGCCCAGCCGCTGGACGTCCCGGCCCTGGCACGGATCGCCCATGTGTCCCCGGCGCACTTCACGCGCACCTTCCGGGCCACGTTCGGCGAGACGCCGCACCGCTACCTGCAGCGCCGCCGTGTCGAGCGTGCGATGTTCTTGCTGCGGGAGACCGACCGCAGCGTGACGGACATCTGCTTCCAAGTGGGCTTCGGCAGCCCGGGAACCTTCAGCCGCACCTTCCGCGACATCGTCGGCCGGTCACCGAGGACGTACCGCAAGGAATCGGCGGCGGTCGCGGGCGTGCCGACGTGCTTCACGATGGCGTGGACGCGTCCGAGCGCCTGACCGTCGCATGGACGTCCGTACTGCCTGCCCACGCGCCCGTACCGTCCGTCGACTGAGCAGTTTTGGATAAGTTTTCGTCCGGCTTGCCCCGTAGCGTGATGCACATGTTCAACGCCATCACGCACTCACAGATCTACGTTCTCGACCAGGACGAGGCCCTCGACTTCTACGTCGGCAAGCTCGGCCTGGAAGTCAACGCCGATGTCGACATGGGCTTCATGCGCTGGCTGACCGTCAGTGTCCCCGGTCACCCGGAGCGCCAGATCCTGCTGGAGAAGCCGGGGCCTCCCGCGATGTCCGAGGAGACGGCGCAGCAGGTCCGCGAGCTGGTGACCAAGGGGGCGACCGGCGGCTCGCTCATCTTCGCCACGGACGACTGCCGCAAGACGTACGAGACGCTGCTGGGCCGGGGCGTCGAGTTCACCGAGGAACCCACCGACCGCCCGTACGGAACCGACTGCGGCCTGCGCGACCCCTTCGGCAACAGCATCCGCTTCACCCAGCCGAGGGCCTGAGAACTGCGCACGGGTGCCCCCGTTCCGGCGGAGCGGGGGCACCCGTTACGTGCGTGCGGATGCAGCGCGCGGTCAGCAGCCGCCGCAGTGCCGCCGTCTCCGGTTGCGCGGCGGATGAGGAGTTCGCCGTCGTACCGGCCCGCCGCCACCTCGCCGCCGAGCTGTTCCAGCCGCTGTCGCCCGGCGCCGCTCGGGCTGTTACACGACAGCGACAAAGTCCCGATGAACTTCTTTCTCCGCTGCGCCGTCGTTCCTAGTGACTACGCCAATCGGTACGTAGGTGCCCTTTGGCGCGAAAGGCTGTTCTCACCATAGAAAGGGGCAGTTCTGTGATGATCTCGAAGCGGCGCTCCCTGCGCCTGGCCGTCGTCGGTGTCTTCGGCGCGGCCTCCCTCGCCCTTACGGGCACCGCGATGGCAGCAACCCCGGCCGCACACAACGCAACCCCGGTCGTCGTCGCACAGAAGGCCGTGCCCGCCAAGGCCGGCATCACGGCCAAGCCGTCGGTGTCCTTGGTCCATGCCTGGCAGCTGTTCCGGGTCACGGGCCAGACGACCGGTCTCAAGGCGAGCAGCGAGGTGACCCTTCAGCAGAAGCAGCACGGCAAGTGGGTCAGCCTGCCCGCGTCCACGAGCATCTCGCGGGACGGCTCCTACTCGCTCGGCGTCAAGCTCGGGCTGAAGGGCAAGAACGACCTGCGCATCGTCAGCGGCACCACGGCCTCGCCGGTCTTCAACGTAACGGTCCGCTGAGGCGCGCTGCCACCGCGGTAGAGGTGGGCTGTCGGCACCAGGGGGTCCAGAGCACGCGGGGAACGTGACGAGGCCCTTCCCCCGGTGGAGGGAAGGGCCTCGTGAGCGAGCGCTGGGCAGGCCTTGCACCTGCATTTCCCCGCAGGAAGCGGGGCGTCTTTCCTTGGACCACCAACGCAGCGTCATTCGCCGTGAGTTGCGGCGAACTTCCAAGATCAACTATAGCGCATGCGGCCGTCGGCGTTGACGGCGGCGGGTGCCCCCGTTCCGGCGGAACGGGGGCACCCGTGCGTGCGGATCCAGCGCGCGGTCAGCAACCGCCGCAGTTGTAGTACGTCACGTCCCAGTGGTTGCCCTCGTCCGCGTAGATGTTGCCGGAACCCGACTTGTACTGGGGAGCGCCGTCACCGCGCAGCCCTATGTAGGTGAAGACGCCGTGCACGTAGTTCGTGAGGCAGGTGGACTTGCCGAAGTCGAGCTTGTAGCCGTTCCAGTGCGAGTACGTACCACTGGCGTGCCCGGTCTCGGTGCCGCCGGTGATGTTCAGCGCGCAGCCCGTGGCGCTCTTGAGGGTCTGGGCGCCCTGGGCGGTGGCCAGATTGAGCTGGTCGAACGAGGTGCATGTGGCGACGTTGCGGTTGGAGCAGTTACCGGAGGACGACCAAGTGATTCCGGAGGAGCTGAACCGGGCGGTGGCCTGGGCGTGGGTGAGCTTCGTGACGGCGTGGGCCTGGGTGGCGCCGCTGCCGAGGACGCCGACGCCGGGGGCGAAGAGGACGCCGAGGACGAGGGCGAGGACGGTGAGGACGGGGCGCAGTGTCATACGGGACACCATGGGGACTCCTCCTGCTCATGACAAATAGAGGCACGGAAATACTGCCCGAGTTCTACGCGCGTCGCCAGTAATCGTGAAGTGCGATTTCTGCAGGGCGGAGACGGGGCACGATGTAGGCCCGACGCCGGGGCCGCGACCTTGTCGGACCGCTCCAAGGCCTTGCGGAGCAAGGTCTGCTGGAACTCCAGCAGCATCCGCCGCGCATTGGCCGGGGCTGACTGACGGCCGCATGCGCTATAGTTGATCTTGGAAGTCCGCCGCAACTCGGTGTGACTGAAGCTGCGTTGGTAGTCCAAGGAAAGACGCCCCGCTTCCTGCGGGGAAATGCAGGTGCAAGGCCTGCCCAGCGCTCCATCACGAAGCCCTTCCCCCGGCCGGGGGAAGGGCTTCGTCACGTCAACTGCGGCGAACCAGCCGCCTTCTCAGGCGTGATCGATGAGCTGGGACCGGGACAAACCTGTTTCACGCGCGCAGTGCGCGCAGCAGAAGTACTGTCCGTCGGCCTGCAGGCCGTGGCCGAGGATGCGGCACTGGCAGTTGACACAGGTTGGGGCCATTTTCTGGGCGGCGCACTCGATGCTGTCGAAAACGTGGACCGCCCCTCCCGCGGCCCGCACCTCGAACGCCAGCTCGTAGTCGTTGTGACAGACCTCGCACACGGCCATGGTGATCATTCCTTGCTGCTGAAGTGATGAGCTGGGGCGCCTGCATGTTCGCCCACGAAGGCGCGGCGCCCTGGACATTAGCGAAAGGCGCACCGATCCTCCGGCAGCGCGTGGACTGCGACCCGACTGTTCTGCCGGAATCACTCACATAGAGTCTTCGCGCCCATGCCCGGGTCCCGATCCCGCCATCGACCGGGGACTCGAAAGGGCGGTCTCGGTCAGCTGTCCGCCCCGCCCTCTTCCTCCGATTCGCCGACCGTCTGCTCCGACCAGATCACCTTGCCCGTCTCCGTGTAACGCGTGCCCCAGCGTTCGGCGAACTGGGCGACGAGGAACAGGCCCCGGCCGCCCTCGTCCGTCGTCGCCGCGTAGCGGAGATGCGGTGAGGTGTTGCTGGTGTCGGACACCTCGCAGATCAGGTTGCGGTCGTACAGCAGGCGTACCTCGATCGGTCCGGTGGCGTAGCGCACCGCGTTGGTGACCAGCTCGCTCAGGATCAGTTCGGTGGTGAACGCCTCCTCGTCCAGGCCGCGGTCGGTGAGCCACTGGGCGACTTTCTTGCGGACTCCGGCGACGGCCGCCGGGTCGGTGGCCACGCCCCATCGCGCGACCTGCTCGGGGTCAAGGGTGTGGGTGCGGGCCACGAGGAGGACGACGTCGTCGGTCGGCTGCCCGCTCACCATCGCGTCGAGCACGTCGTCGCAGGTCTCTTCCGGTGTCCGGTCACGGCCGGCGAGGGTGGCGCGCAGCAGTTCCTGGCCGACGTCGAAGTCCCGGTCGCGGTGCTCGACCAGACCGTCCGTGTAGAGGACCAGACGGCTCCCTTCGGGTACGTGGAACTCGGCCGCCTCGAAGGGCATGCCGCCGATACCGAGGGGCAGGCCGATCGGAACCTCGGGGACTTCCACGGTGCCGTCCGGGAGGACCAGTACGGGCCCGGGATGGCCGGCCCGAGCCACCGAGCAGTTCCCGGAGACCCCGTCGTAGATCGCGTACAGGCAGGCGGCTCCGGTGATTTCGGCGCCACCGCCGGCCGCTTCGTCCCGGTCGATCCGGTCGACCAGTTCGTCGAGATGTCCGAGTAGTTCGTCGGGCGCGAAGTCCAGCGCGGAGAAGTTGTGGATGCTGGTGCGCAGCCGCCCCATGGTGGCCGCGGCGTGCAGTCCGTGTCCGACCACGTCACCGACGACCAGCGCGACCCGGGCGCCGGACAGCGGGATCACGTCGAACCAGTCGCCGCCGACCTCGGCCCGCGCGGGCAGATAGCGATGGGCGACATCGAGGGCGTTCTGCTGGGGCAGGTCGCGGGGCAGCAGGCTGCGCTGCAGCGTCACGGCCAGCTCGTGCTCACGCGTGTACCGGCGGGCGTTGTCCACGCTGACGGCTGCCCGGGACACCATCTCCTCGGCGAAGGACTGGTCGTCCTCGTCGAACGGTTCGGGATTCCCCGCGCGCCAGAAGTTGACCAGGCCCAGGATGACGCCTCGCGCGTGCAGCGGTACGGACAGCACCGAGTGGCATCCGTAGGCGATGATCGTCCCGGCGCGCTCGGGATCCCAGTACCGCCATCCCAGCTGCGTGATCACATCGGGCCCCAGCCCGGTCTCGCCGATGTTCACGCGCATGGCCCGGGTCCTGGAGGGAACGAATCCGACCACGCGGCCGACCGGGTACAGGGGCGGGTGCGGATCCACGGTGGCGGTCGCGGTACGGCGCATGTCCAGCAGGTTCCTGTCCAGCAGGTTCCTGTCCGGCGTGGTCGGTTCCTGCCCGGAGAGCGCGGTATCGGCGAGGTCGACGGTCGTGACGTCGGCGAATCCGGGGGTCGCCACATCCGCCAGTTCCTGGGCCGTCCGGGTCACGTCGAGGGTGGTGCCGATCCGGGCACCGGCCTCGTAGAGGAGCAGCAGGCGTTCGTGGACCAGTTCGGCTCTGCCCGTGACCTTGCGGAGTTCGGTGGTGTCGCGCAGGGTCGCCACGGTGCCGGGAGGCCCGCCGCGCGCGTCCGTCGGCCGGAGGTTGACGGCCAGCAGACGATTGCCGACGCGCAGCACCTCGTCCGTGACGGTCCGGCCGGAGGCGAGCAGTTCCGCGGTCTCGGCGTCCAGCCCGAGGTCCGCCACTGCGCGGCCCTCGGCGTCCGGGGGAAGGTCGAGCAGTCTGCGGGCTTCGTCGTTGGCCAGCGTCAGCCGGTGGTCGGCCCCGATGATGAGGACGGCCTCGCGGACCGCGTGCAGCACCGCGTCGTGGTGCTCGTACATCCGGGTCATCTCTTCGGGTCCGAGCCCGTGTGTCTGGCGGCGGAGCCGTCTGCTCACGAGCGCCGCGCCGCCCGCGGTGACCGCGGCGGCGGCGGCCGCGGCGAAGATGCTGACCGGGATGGACCGGTCGGCCACCTTGTTGACCGACCGGTCGGTGAGGCCGACGGACACCAGCCCGGCAATCGAACCGTCGGGCCGGGCGACAGGCACCACTGAGTTGATCGAGGGCCCCAGGCTGGTGGAGAAGGTCCGGGTGAAGCTCTTGCCTTTCAGTGCGTCCTCGTACGGACCGACGATGTGCTTGCCGATCAGCGCGGGGTCGGGGTGGGTGTAGCGGATGCCCTGGGGGCTGGCGACGACGACGGAATCGACATCTGCCTGCCGGCGGATCTGCTCCGCGCGTGGCTGCAGGATCGCGGTGGGGTTCTTGCTGTCCAGCGCCGTCACGATCCCGGGCGAGTGGGCGAATGTCACGGCCACGCTCATGGTGCGCTGCCGGGCCTCGTGCAGGCTGTCGCGGCGCCCCAGCAGCACCAGTGCGGTCGTGGCGCCCGCGATGAGCAGGAGGACGAGCCCCAGCACGAGGCAGAAGACCTGGCCGGCCACGGTGCGCAGACTGAACAGGGAGAACAGTTCGCGGCCCAGGGGTCGGCGGGTCATGTCCCGGCCGGGCGGCGCGGGGGTGGCTTGGCCCGAGCGCCCCCCATCGTGCCGATGTGGTCGCCCGGCAGAGCGTCGCAGCATCGCCCGGAATCGACCGATACCAGACATAGCTTCATATCTAGCATGAATCGCCCCCGTCCGAGAGGTCGCCGGTCGGCGGCTCAGAAGCCGCCGTCAAAGCCTCCACCGCCACCGAAGCCACCGCCGAATCCTCCGCCGTCGAAGCCCGACGAGTCGAAGTCGGAGCCGGAGAAGTCGCCGCCGCTCCAGTCGCCGCCGGAGCCGAAGTCGCCGCCGCCATACTCCTGCGCATATGCCGGGCTCGCCAGTGACGAGCCGAGGATCGTGCCGACCAGCAGGCCGGGGAGCAGACCGCCGCCGAAGTAGCCGCCCGCCCAGGGGCCGTACGCCGGGCCCGCCTCCCAGTACGGGCGGCGCCGGCCGTCGCCCGCGTCGACCGTGCGGCTCAGCGGCTCCTCGCCCTCGCGCAGCCGGATCTCGTCCGCCGCGCAGACCGGGACCTCGCGGGCCGTGCCGCCGGAGGGGGACCACCGGAAGTCGGCGACCGAGGGGCCGTGGCGCGGGTCGAAGAAGCACGGCGGGCGGCGGACGGGCACTTCACCGCCCGTGCGGCGGGCTTCCAGGACGGCCAGGGAGAAGCGGCCGTCCTCCAGGGCCTGGGTGACCCCGCGCACGTCGGACGGGTGCTGGGCATGGGACATGCGGGATTTCGCCCTCTCGTAGGAGTCGAGTGCCCGCTCGTAGTCGGCGCGCATGTTGTCGTTGACGCCCGGCTCGGCGGGGTGGAAGTCGAGCCGGTTGAGGGTTTCGCCGTACGCGGTGATGTCCTCGTCCACGACGACCCGGAGCTTGTCGAGTGCGGCCCGTTCCTCGGCCTCCTTGCGCTTCCGGTTGCGTCGGAGGACTGTGTAGGCCGCGCCGGCACCCACCACCAGGATCGCGCCGACCGTGATCAGCCCGACGACGGACGACGATCCGCCGGGAGCGGAGGACCCGCCCCAGGAGGCGGGGGCGCTGCCCCGGGCCTGTTCGACCGCCCGGTCGACGAAGGCGTTCAGCTGGGTCGCGGCGTCGGCGTCCGTGCCGGGTGCCTTCACGGCGGCGGTGAGGTTCTGGACCGCCTGGGTGGACATCACCTGTGGGTCGGCGCCCGCGTTGAACCCGTTGCCGAGGCGGACCGCGTAGACGCCGGTGATGCCGGTGTCGGTACGCAGGGTGGTCAGCAGGGTCTGCTCGGGGAACGCCGGGGTGCGTGGAAGTACCGCCACGAACACGGGCTTGTCGGCGTCCTTGATCTTCTTCGTCAGGGCGGCCGTCTGTCCCGGCGTGAGCTGGTCGGCGGCTGCCGGGTCGACGTACACAGGGGCTTTGCGCAACGCCTGCGCGACATCATTGATGGTGGATGCACCGATCGCTGCGGGCGCAGCGGGCGCGATGGCGAGCACGGCCGCCGAGAAAATCAGCAGCAGGCCGGCCAACAAGGTCGGGAACAGCCTGTTCCGCATATTTCGAAACTAACCCAGGTGGGTAGCTTCTGCGCCACCACCCACCTGGGCCGGCTCCGGTCGAGGACAAGTCGCGCTACTCCGTCGGCTCGATCCCGGCCCGGAGCAACCCGTAGGTGTAAGCGTCCTCCAGCGCCTGCCAGGACGCCGCGATGACGTTCTCCGCGACGCCGACCGTCGCCCATTCGCCGCTGCCGTCGCCCGTGGTGATGAGGACTCGGGTGGTGGACTCGGTGCCGGTGCGGCCTTCGAGGATGCGGACCTTGTAGTCGACCAGTTCCAGCTTGGCGAGCTGCGGGTAGATCCGCTCCAGCGCGACGCGCAGCGCCCGGTCGAGTGCGTTGACCGGGCCGTTGCCCTCGGCGGTGGCGACGATGCGCTCGCCCTTGGCCCAGAGCTTCACCGTCGCCTCGTTGGCGTGTGTGCCGTCGGGCCGGTCCTCGACGATGGCGCGCCAGGACTCGGTGCGGAAGTAGCGGCGTACCCGGCCCTCGGCCTCGGCGCGCAGCAGCAGTTCGAAGGAGGCGTCGGCGGCCTCGTACGTGTAGCCCTTGAGCTCGCGCGCCTTGACGCGCTCGACTACCCGACCGACGAGTTCGCGGTCGCCGCCGAGGTCGATGCCGAGCTCCTTGCCCTTGAGCTCGATGGAGGCGCGGCCCGCCATGTCGGAGACGAGCATCCGCATGGTGTTGCCGACCAGCGCCGGGTCGATGTGCTGGTACAGGTCGGGGTCGACCTTGATCGCGGAGGCGTGCAGTCCGGCCTTGTGGGCGAAGGCGGAAACACCCACATAGGGCTGGTGGGTGGAGGGCGTCAGGTTGACGACCTCGGCGATCGCATGCGAAACACGAGTCATGTCGGCGAGTGCGCCCTCGGGGAGAACGGTCTTGCCGTACTTGAGTTCCAGGGCGGCGACGACGGGGAAGAGGTTGGCGTTGCCGACCCGCTCGCCATAGCCGTTCGCGGTGCACTGGACGTGGGTGGCACCCGCGTCCACGGCGGCGAGGGTGTTGGCGACGGCGCAGCCGGTGTCGTCCTGGGCGTGGATGCCGAGCCGGGCGCCGGTGTCGGCGAGAACGGTGGAGACGACGGCCTGGACCTGGGCCGGGAGCATCCCGCCGTTGGTGTCGCAGAGAATGACGACGTCCGCGCCGGCCTCGGATGCGGCGCGTACGACGGCCTTGGCGTACTCGGGGTTGGTGCGGTAGCCGTCGAAGAAGTGCTCGCAGTCCACGAAGACCCGGCGGCCCTGCTCACGGAGGAAGGAGACGGTGTCGCGGACCATCTCCAGGTTCTCTTCGAGGGTGGTGCGCAGGGCGAGTTCCACATGGCGGTCGTGGGACTTGGCGACCAGCGTGATCACGGGGGCACCGGACTCCAGCAGCGCCTTGACCTGGGGGTCCTCGGCGGCCTTGCCACCGGCCCTGCGGGTCGCGCCGAAGGCGACCAGTTCGGCGTTCTTGAACTCGATCTCCTGCTGGGCGCGGGCGAAGAACTCGGTGTCGCGGGGATTGGCACCGGGCCAGCCGCCCTCGATGAAGCCCACGCCGAAGCTGTCCAGGTGCCGCGCAATGGTCAGCTTGTCCGCGACCGTCAGGTTGATGCCTTCACGCTGGGCCCCGTCGCGCAGTGTGGTGTCGAAGACATGGAAGCTGTCATCAGGCTTGGCCTTGGTGGTCATGCTGGTCTGAACTCCTGTCGGATGAGTGGATCCGGACGATTGGGCTCCACTTGCCCCCATCATCCCGCGCGCCTCGCCCCGGCCGAGGTGAGGGCCGGAAAACGAAAAAACCCCTCGCGGGTGCGAGAGGTCTGCGCGCGGGCCTGGGGCACGGTGGCCGTGCCGCACGTGGTGGTACGGGACGGTCACTGCGGACCGGCGCGCCTGTTGCCAATAATCATGACGAACGAGGGCACGGAGGCAGTTTCGCACAGGGCTGCCTCCGTGACGTGGCCCGTCTCAGGATGCGGGCGTGACGCTCGTCGCCCCGGACGACTCCGCCTGGCCGGCCTGCCGGTCGGCCGCACCAACCCTGCCCAGGTCGATGTCGCGGGTCTCGCGCATGGTCAGGTAGACGACCAGGGAGACTGCGGCGCAGCCCGCCACGTACCAGTAGAAGCCGGACTCGACGCCCGCCTTCTTGAACCAGAGCGCCACGTATTCGGCGGTGCCGCCGAAGAGCGCGTTGGCGATGGCGTACGGGAGGGCGACGCCCAGGGCGCGGATGCCGGTCGGGAAGAGCTCGGCCTTCACACAGGCGTTGATCGAGGTGTACCCGGTGACGACGACCAGGGCGAGGAGCGCCAGGCCGAACGCGGGCCAGAAAGTGCCCGCGTGCTTGAGCATCGTCATGATCGGCACGGTCAGGAAGGTGGAGCCGAGGGCGAAGGTGATCAGCAGTGGGCGGCGGCCGATCCGGTCGGAGAGCAGTCCGGCCAGCGGCTGGATGCACATGAAGACGAACAGGGCGCAGAAGCTGACGAGCGAGGCGGTGGACTTCTCCATGCCGGCGCTCTTGGAGAGGAACTTGGTGAGATAGGTCGTGTACGTGTAGTACGCGACGGTCCCGCCCATGGTCAGCGCCATCACCAGGAACGCCTCGCGCTTGTGTTGCCACAGCGCCTTCAGCGTGCCGCGGTCCTCCTGCTCGGCGGCGCCGGACTCCGCGTACACCTCGGTCTCCAGCATCGAGCGGCGCAGATAGAAGACGACTGCGGCACCGAGTGCACCGACGATGAACGGGATGCGCCAGCCCCAGCTGTGCAGGGCCGCATCGGACATGTTGCGCTGCAGGATGATCTGGAGGCCGAGGCCGATGAGCTGTCCCGCGGTCATGGACACGTACTGGAAGCTGGAGGCGAAGCCGCGCCGGTGGGGCGCGGACGCCTCGGTCAGATAGGTGGCGCTGGCCGCGTACTCGCCCCCGACGCTGAGCCCCTGGAGCAGCCGGGCCACCAGCAGGACGGCGACACCGCCGTACCCCGCCACGTCGTACGTCGGCGCGGCGGCGATGAGGATCGCGGAGGCCGACATCAGCGTGACGGTGAGGGTGAGCGCGGCCTTGCGTCCTCTGCGGTCGCCGATCCGGCCGAGCAGCCAGCCACCGACCGGCCTCATGAAGAAGCCGACGGCGAAGATACCCATGGTGTTCATGAGGTTGGCGGTCTCATTGCCTTCGGGGAAGAACGAATCCGCGAAGTAGACCGCGAAGGTCGCGTACACGAACCAGTCGAACCACTCGACCATGTTGCCGGCGGAGCCGACCCAGATTTTCTTCCACTGCTCTCGTCCCATGGTCCGTCACCGTGCCCGAACAACCGGGAACACGACAAGGCCGCAACGGGCAACAATCACGCGTACTTGGACCGGCCGGCACATGGGGGACGCCGCCCCCGTGTGCCGGTCGGTCTTGTGCGCGTTCAGTTCACGACAGCCCGGGCCGCTCCGGGGCGGTGAGCGAGTCATCGATGAACTCCCGGACCTGGGCTACGACTTGGGCGCGGCTGGTGCCGGGGATACCGACGGCGACATGGACGCTGAACCCGTCGAGCAGGGCGCGCAGCCGGGTCGCGAACCGTTCGGCGTCGACGGTACGGAACTCCCCGCGCGAGGCGCCCTCCGCGAGCAGCGCCACCAGGTCGCGGTGCCAGGCTCCCTCGATCGCGGCCTGCCGGGCGCGTGCGTCGTCGTCGGCGTTCTGCGAACGGTTCCAGACCTCCAGCCAGAGCGTCCAGTGCGGATCGCGGTGGCCGTCGGGGAGGTACAGATCGATGTACGCGTCGAGCCGTTCGCGGACCGTCGCCCGCCCGGACAGCAGGGTGCGCCGCTCCGCGCCGAGCCGGCCCTCGCTCCACTCCAGGGTCTGGAGCAGCAGCTCGTCCTTGGTGCGGAAGTAGTAGAGGAGGTGGCCGCTGCTCATGCCGACCTCACGGCCCAGCCCGGCCATGGTGAGGCCGTCGAGGCCCCGTTCGGCGATGGTGGCCATGGCGGCGGCCAGCAGTTCCCCGCGTGGCGGGGCGGTGTTGCGACGGCGTGGAGCAGGGGGCACGGTTCAGACCTTCGGCTGCTGCTGCGTGATGCAGTGGATGCCTCCACCGCCGGCAAAGATCGTACGGGCGTCGACGAGTGTCACCGTACGGTCGGGGAACAGCTCACCGAAGATCGCTGCCGCTTCCTTGTCGCGCGGGTCGTCGAAGGCGCAGAGGACCACGCCGTCGTTGCAGAGGTAATGGTTGATGTAGGAGTAGTCGACCCACTCCCCGTCGGCCTTCAGCACGGTGGGCGCGGGGACCTCCACGACGTTCAGGGGGCGGCCCCTGGCGTCGGTGGCGGCGCGCAGGATGCGGACGGTCTCACGGGTGATCTCGTGATCAGGGTGGGCCGGGTCCGGCTGGACGTGGGCGACGACGGTGCCGGGGCGGGCGAAGGCGGCGACGATGTCGACATGACCGAGGGTGCCGTAGGTGCCGTAGTCACCGGCCAGTCCGCGAGGCAGCCAGATGGCCTTCTCGGTGCCGAGCCTGGCGTGGATCTCGGCCTCGACCTGCTCGCGGGTCCGGTCGGGGTTGCGTTCCTTGCCGAGCTGGACGGTCTCGGTGAGCAGGACGGTCCCCTCGCCGTCGACATGGATGGCGCCGCCCTCGTTGACGAGCGTGGAGCTGTGGACGGGTACGGCAGCGAGCTCTGCGACGGAGCGGGCGATGTGCTGGTCGTGCTCCCAGCGGGCCCAGTCCTGGGCTCCCCAGCCGTTGAACGTCCAGTCGACGGCGGCCAGTTGATGCCCGTCGCTGACGAAGGTGGGACCGATGTCGCGCATCCAGGCGTCGTCGAGCGGGCGGACGGCCAGCTCGATGTCCGGGCCGAGGAGTGCGCGGGCGCTGTCCTCCTGGCCGGGGCCGACGACCATCGTGACGGGTTCGAAGCGACGGACGGCGCGGGCGACGGTGGCCCAGGCATTGCGGGCCTCGGCCAGCTCGGCGCCGGTGTCGAAGGTGGGGTTGGGGCCCGGCCACGCCATCCAGGTGCGTTCGTGCGGGGCCCACTCGGGCGGCATACGGAAGGTCATGAAGTGTCCTGATGAGCGTCAGAGGAAGTAGAGGCGGTTGAGGGAGACGGAGTCGGCGGGCTCGCAGCGCAGCGGTTCGCCGTCCAGGGTGACCAGACCGCTGCGGGCGTCCACCGCGACTTCTCCGGTACGGGAGTTGTGGAGGAGGTCGCCGGGGCCGATGCCGCGGGTGCCGCGCACTCCGACACGGCGCCGGCGCGTGGGCATCAGGTCCGCGCCGAGCTGGGTCGCGGCCTGCGAGACAAAGGCCACCGAGAGATCGGCCGCGGTGGCTCCGTACGCTCCGAACTGCGGTCCGAGGACCAGGGGTTCGCAGGTGTCGGTGGCGGCGTTCGGGTCGCCCGTGACCCCGTACGCCGGGAAGCCGGACTTCAGCACGAGCTGCGGCTTGGCACCGAAGAACTCGGGCCGCCACAGCACGATGTCGGCGAGTTTCCCGGTCTCGATGGAGCCGATCTCGTGCGCCAGGCCATGGGCGATGGCGGGGTTGATGGTGAGCTTGGCGATGTAGCGCAGCACCCGGGCGTTGTCGTCCGCCGGGCCGTCGCCGTCCATCGGGCCGAACTCGGCCTTCATCTTCCCGGCCATCGCGAAGGTGCGGCGTACCGTCTCACCGGCACGCCCCATGCCCTGTGCGTCGGAGGACGTGATGCCGATGGCGCCCAGGTCGTGCAGGACGTCCTCGGCGCCCATCGTTCCGGCACGGATGCGGTCGCGGGCCATGGCGGCGTCGCCCGGCAGGTCCGTCTTGAGGTCGTGTACGGAGACGATCATCCCGTAGTGCTCGGCGACTGCGTCCCGGCCGAAGGGCAGCGTCGGGTTGGTGGACGAGCCGATGACGTTCTCGACGCCCGCCATCTTGAGGACGTTGGGGACGTGTCCGCCGCCGCAGCCCTCGATGTGGAAAGCGTGGATCGTGCGGCCTTCGAGGACACGCAGGGTGTCCTCGACCGACAGGCACTCGTTCAGCCCGTCGCTGTGCAGGGCGACCTGGACGTCGTACTCCTCGGCGACCCGCAGCGCGGTGTCCAGGGCGCGCGTGTGGGCGCCCATGTCCTCGTGGACCTTGAAGCCGCAGGCCCCGCCCTCGGCAAGGGCCTCGACCAACGGAGCCTGGTGGGAGGACGAACCGCGCCCCAGGAAGCCGATGTTGACCGGCCAGGCGTCGAACGCGTTGAAGGCGTGGCGCAGGGCCCAGGGCGAGTTGACGCCGACGCCCCAGACCGGCCCGAACTCCTGGCCGATGATCGTGGTGACGCCGGAGGCGAGCGATGCCTCCATGATCCGCGGCGAGAGCAGATGGACGTGGGTGTCCACAGCGCCCGCCGTCGCGATCAATCCCTCGCCGGAGACGATGGTGGTCCCGGTGCCGACGACGACGTCGACGCCGTCGAGGGTGTCCGGGTTTCCGGCCCGCCCGATCGCCTCGATCCGGCCCTCGCGGATACCGATCGACACCTTGCGGATGCCCTGCACGGCATCGATGACCAGCACATTGCTGATGACGACATCGCAGGTGTCCCGGACGGCGGCGGCCTTGAGGTGCAGCCCGTCGCGGGCGGTCTTGCCGAATCCGGCGAGGAACTCCTCGCCGTACCGCTGTGCGTCGGACTCGACACGGACGGTCAGCCCGGAGTCACCGAGCCTGACCCGGTCCCCGGCGCGCGGGCCGTGCACGGAGGCGTACTCGTGACGATCGATGCTCATCGTTCTGCTCCCAGGTATCCACAGGCCGCCGCGCGCCGCAGGGCCTCTTCGCGTGCGCCGGGTGCGTCGAGCGGTCCGTCGACCAGTCCGGCGAACCCGATGGCGATCCGGTCTCCGCCGATCGGCACCAGCCCCACGTCCACCGACTCCCCCGGCCCGAAGCGGACGGAGGAGCCGGCGGGGACGCAGAGCCGCATCCCGTACGCCGCCGCCCGGTCGAAGTCGAGCCGCGGGTTGGCCTCGAAGAAGTGGAAGTGCGACGTCACGGAGACCGGCACGGTCGCGGTGTTATGAACCATCAGGCGCGCCGCCGGTTCCGGCTCGGGTGTGGCGGGACCGGGAACGACGGCCCCGGGCGCGTCATCGCCGAGCCCGCTGCCCAGCGGCCGGGAGACCACGGCGAGCCGCGAGCCGTCGTCGAAAACGGCCTCCACATGGACCTCGGTGACGACATCGGCGACCCCCGGCAGGACGTCGTCGGGGCCGAGCACGGACCGTCCCGCCTCGATGGCCTCCGCGAGCCTGCGCCCGTCGCGAGCCGCCTCGCAGACCGTGTCCGCGATCAGGGCGGTCGCCTCGGGCACATTCAGCTTCAGCCCTCGGGCGCGGCGGGCCCGGGCCAGTTCGGCGGCGCCGAAGAGCAGCAGCCGGTCACGTTCCGTCGGGGTCAGTCGCACGCCCGCACACCTCCTGTTTAGAGCAGCACTCTAACTATGGATCAACGGGAATTGAAAATTGTTCTTAGTCACTCTTGAGTGGCGCTCCAATCCTGCGACCACCCGCGAACACGACGAAGGCCGCGCCCGGCAGGAACCAACTTCCACCCAGAGCGAGGCACTGTGATGCGCGGCATCCAGCCGCTTCTGTATCTGAGGGCTGACCCCGGGAAGTTCGGT
>NZ_JBEOYU010000046.1:0-47651 GCF_040297265.1 Streptomyces sp. NPDC001832 | reverse complement strand
CGGGCGGGGGGGGCGCCCCCCCCCCCCCCCCCCGGGAGGGTGAGGCGTCCAGCGGGTACGGAAGCCGGCAGTACCGGTCCTGGTGGCCCGTCTCAGACGAGGGCGGGTGCCGAGTCGGCTGCCGCCGCGGTGTCGGGCACGGGGTCCGGGACGACAACGGGTGTGCGACGGAATTCGCCCGCACCAGGCAGCGGCGGCAGCGGCACCAGGTCGACGGTGCGCGGCTCCTTCGCGTACCGGGTGAACCAGACGACCTTGCCCTCGGCGGTGCGGCAGGTGCCCCAGCTGTCGCTCAGGGCCATGACGCGGCTGAGGCCACCGCCGCCGGTGCTGAGCAGCCGCGGCATCTCGGAGCCGTTGTCGGCGACGGCGACCGTGAGATGCCGCCCGGACCAGCGGAGTTCGACGGCGCAGTTGTTGTCGTCACCGACATGCCGGTGGACATTGGTCAGCAGCTCCTCCACACCCAGGCACACCGGCCGGATGTGAAGTTCGAGACTCCAATGGCGGAGGTGTGCGGCGATGATCCGCCGCAGCTGCGAAACACGCTCTGCCGAAACCTGGAGTTCGACCAGATAGTGCCGGTCGAATTGAACGGTCATCGTCGAGGCTCCTCACATCGAGGCCCACTGACTTCGCCCCATTGAACCAACGACCCCCGAATACGAAGAGTGAGCAGATGTCACTTATGGGTCACTCAACAGAGTGGCTCTGCACAGCCGGATGCGCAACACAAGGGCCGACGGGTCTGCCGTACAGCACGTATCTGCCCAGGTCAGAGCAGATACGGCAGCAGTGCGTCCGGGGTGAGGGGAAGGCTGCGCAGCCGGATGCCGGTGGCGTGCCGGATGGCGTTGCCGACGGCCGCCGCGGCGCCGACGATGCCGATCTCACCGATGCCCTTGCTGCCCATCGGGTTGAGATGCGGGTCGTCCTCGTCGATCCAGTACACCTCGATCTCCGGCACATCGGCGCAGACCGGCACATGGTAGGAGGCGAGGTCGCTTTCGGTGAAGTCGCCGAAGACGGGGTCCATGGTGCTGCCCTCGGTCAGGGCCATGCCGATTCCCATGGTCATGCCTCCGATGAACTGGGAACGTGCGGTACAGGGGTTGAGGATGTGCCCGGCGGCGAAGACACCAAGCATGCGGCGCACCCGCACTTCTCCGGTACGGGAGTCGACGGCGACCTCGGCGAATTGCGCACCGAACGCATGCCGTGCGTACGGGGACTGCCCGGAGGTCTCCTGCTCGGTGTCCGCGAAGGCCGTCAGTCCCTCGGCGGGAAGGGGGCCGGTGCGCTCGCGCAGCTGCCACAGGAGGGCGGTGCACGCCTTGTGCACGGACCAGCCCCAGGAGGCCGTGCCCGAGGAGCCGCCGGCCAGCGGGGCGTCAGGCAGGTCGCTGCTGCCGATGTCGATCCGGACGTTCGCCACCGGGGTGTCCAGTACGGAGGCCGCGATCTGCGCGAGTACCGTGCGGGCGCCGGTGCCGATGTCGGTGGCGTTGACCTGGACGAGGTACGAGCCGTCGGGTGCCGCGTGCGCCGAGGCGCTGGAGCCCACGAGGTACACGGGGTACGTGGCGGACGCGACGCCCGTGCCGACCAGCAGCGGCCCCTCTTCGCGGATCGCCGGGCGCGGATCGCGGTCGTACCAGCCGAAGCGTGCGGCTCCCTCCTCCAGACAGGCGGCGAGACCGCGGCTGCTGAACGGGCGGCCGGAGTCGGGTTCGTCCACCGGATCGTTGCGCAGGCGCAGTTCGACAGGGTCCATGCCGAGGGCCGCGGCGAGTTCGTCCATGGCGGATTCCAACGCGTACATGCCCGGGGCTTCGCCCGGTGCTCGCATCCAGGAGGGGCTCGGCACATCCAGGGCGGTCACGCGGTGGGTGGTACGGCTGTGGGCGGACCCGTACATGATGCGGGTCGGTACGGCCGCCTGCTCCACGAACTCCTTGACAGTGGAGGTGTGGGTGATGACCTCGTGGGCGACCGAGGTGAGGGTGCCGTCGAGTTCGGCACCGAGCCGGAGGCGCTGCACGGTGGGGGCGCGGTGGCCGGCCACGGCAGCCAACTGGCGTCGGGGCAGGGCGACCTTGACAGGGTGCCCGGTGTGGCGCGCGGCCATGGCGGCCAGGATGGTCTGCGGGCGCGGGGTTCCTTTGCAGCCGAAGCCGCCGCCGACGTGCTCGGAGACCACGGTGACCTGCTGCGGGCGGAGTCCGAAGGCCGCAGCAAGGCTGTCGCGGACCTTGGTGGAGCCCTGACTGGAGTCGTGCACGGCCAGGTGCCCGTCTTGCGTCCACTGCGCTGTGGAAGCGTGCGGCTCCATGGGGTGGTTGTGCAGGGCGCCGATGGTGTAAGTGGCGTCGACCTCTACCGGCGCCATGGCGAAGGCCCGGTCGGTGTCGCCGCGTTCGCGGACGGCGGTGTAGTTGCCGTTGACGATCTCCGGGGTGTAGAGGCCGGGGTGGTCCTCGGACAGGAGGACGTCGTGCGCGGTGGTTTCGTACGCGATCTGCAGGGCCTCGGCGCCGGCACGGGCGTGGTCGAGCGTGTCGGCCACGACGAGCGCGATGTGCCAGCCCCGGTGCGGGACCCGGTCGTCCTGGAGGACGGCGAGGATCGGGTCGTCGGGCCGCTTCAGCCGCGGGGCGTTGTCGTGGCTGAGGACGGCGTGCACGCCCGGCAGGGCCAGCGCCTCGTCGGTGTGGACGGCACTGACACGGCCGCGGGCGATCGTGGCGGGGACGGGCCAGCCGTACAGACAGCCTGGCGGGGTGTGCTCGGCGGCGTAGCGGGCGGTGCCTGTGACCTTGTCCCGGCCCTCGCGGCGCGCGACGGGGGTGCCCAGTGGTGGAGGGGCCTGGCTCATGACGGGTCCTCACGTCTGCGGGTCGGCGTTTGTGCGGTTGCTCAGCTCTCGGCGGAGAGTTCGGCCAGTGCGTCGACGGCCAGATTGCGGGCGAGGCCCACCTTGAACGCGTTGTCGCGCAGCGGACGGGCCGCGGCGAGTTCGGCGTCCACGGCCCGTTCGAAGGTCTCGTCGGTGGCCGGTCGGCCCCGGAGTGCGTCCTCTGCGGTATGTGCGCGCCAGGGCCGGTGGGCGAGGCCGCCGAAGGCCAGCGCAGCATGCTCGATCCGGCCGTCGCGGACGCTCAGTACCGCGGCGACGGATGCGAGGGCGAACGCGAACGAGGCGCGGTCGCGAGCCTTTCGGTAGAGGGAATCGGTGCCGTCCGGGCGCGGCGGCAGAACCACCTCGGTGATGAGCTCGCCTGGCCGGATCTCGGTGTCCCGGTGGGGGGTGTCGCCCGGCAGCCGGTGGAATTCGTCGGCCGGTACGGTCCGTTCACCGTCCGGCCCGTGCAGCTGGACGGTGGCGTCGAGGGCGGACAGGGCCACAGCCATGTCGGACGGGTGCGTCGCGACGCAGTGCTCGGAGTGGCCCAGTACGGCGAGATCGCGGTGGGCGCCTTCGAGGGCGGGGCAGCCGGTGCCTGGTTCCCGCTTGTTGCAGGGCTTGGAGGTGTCCTGGAAATAGGGGCACCGGGTGCGCTGCAGCAGGTTTCCGCCGGTCGTCGCGGTGTTGCGGAGCTGCCCGGATGCGCCGGAAAGCAGCGCCTGCGACAGGACGGGGTAGCGGGTGCGTACCGCGGGATGGGCGGCCAGGTCGCTGTTGCGTACGGTCGCGCCGATGCGCAGTCCGCCGTCGTCGGTGTCGACCACCCGGTCCAGGGGCAGTCGGCTGATGTCGATGAGCAGACCGGGCGTTTCCACACCGAGCTTCATCAGGTCGACGAGGTTGGTGCCGCCGCCGAGGAATGCGACGCCGGGGCGGGTGGAGCTCTCACGGACCGCTTCGGCGGTGGACCGGGCACGGAGGTAGGCGAAGGGTTTCACGGCGCCACGTCCTCGATCGCCTCGACGATTCGGGGGTAGGCGCCACAGCGGCACAGGTTGCCGCTCATCCGCTCGCGGATCTCGGCGGAGTCGAGCGGCACCGGGGTGGATACGGGTGCGGTGCGTGCGGTGGCATGGGACGGGAAGCCGCCAGCCGCCTCGCCGAGCATGCCGATGGCCGAGCAGATCTGGCCGGGTGTGCAGTAGCCGCACTGCAGGGCGTCGCGGTCCAGGAAGGCTTCCTGGACGGGGTGGAGCCGGTCGCCGTCGGCGAGGCCCTCGACAGTGGTGATGCGAGCGCCGTCATGGGCGACTGCGAGCAGGAGACAGCTGTTGGCGCGCCGCCCGTCGACGATGACCGTGCACGCCCCGCACTGTCCATGGTCGCAGCCCTTCTTCGCGCCGGTGAGGTCGAGGTGTTCGCGCAGCGCGTCCAGGACCGTGGTGCGGTGATCGAGCGTCAGGGTCTGTTCGGTTCCGTTGATGTGCAGTGTCAGGGTGGAACGGTCGCCGGTGGCTCCCGGCTGTTGCGCACCGTCGTCCCGCCCGTGAGAGGGGTCCACTCACTCGCACCTTTCAGAGGTGGCGTTTTATCCGCTTTCTAGCAGATATGTAATGCCTTTCTGCTTCATTGCTCCGCTGCCGGGCCGTGGCCTATCGGCCCTCTCGGCCCTCTCGGCTCTCCAGGCAGAGGCGCACCTCTTCCTCCTGGTCTCCGGAGACCGTCCCCACGACCCGTACGTCGAAGGCATGCGCCAGGCTCCGCCGGAGCCGTTCGACCGCCCAGTAGCCGCCCTGCACATCGATCTTCACGGGCGCGCCGATCGTGACCGGTCCCGAGACCACCCTCTCCTCGGTGACATCGACGGTCGCCACCCATGCGGTGGGGCGCTTCTCCGCAAGGTTCTGCGGTATGTCGACCGAGGCCCGGTCGGTGGTGAATGCGGCCCGCAGAACGTCGAAGACCATGCGTGCGTCGCCTTTCTCGCACCCGGTGATGACGACCGAGACCTCCTGGTCGTAGTGGCTTTCCTCCGTCTGCTTCTGCTTGATGCTGTTCACCGCGGTTCCTTCCGCTCGGCGTTGTGTGGTGCGTTCCCCCCGCGCCTGCGATTCGAGGATCCCTCCCAGGCTCGCCCCGCTGCCGGGTGACAGCGACACGAAACCGTTGGCAAGTGGATGGTCCCGGCATCGGGGCAGCCCCACTGATCGCTCTCATGAGACCAAAACACTTTTAGGTTCATATCCACTTAAAACATGAATTCATAGTCATTGCCGAGTGATGCCCTTGCCTCGGGGTATTCGGGAGGCATGGACGTATCGAACGGAGACCTCAGTTCGCTGGCCCTCACCCTCGCCGCCGGGCGGGGTGCGACTGGGGTGGTGATGGGCATTGTCGGAGTGGCGCTGGTGGGCATGCTGACCGGTGCCGTCTGGCTGGGCATGCGGCGCCGGGCCCAGGAGCTGCCTCCGCCCCGGCCCGACGAGCAGCCGCTGCGGCCGGACCACCGGAGCCATATCGGGCAACGCGATGTCCACGGTGACGACAGCTTCCCGGCCGACGGACGAGGCCTCTCCCCCTATGAGCTCGGAGACCATGGAAGCGAGACCATCCACCGCTACAGCGACGAGCAGCGTGACCGGCCTCCCGAGGACCAGGGGACGCAGCCGCCTCACTGAGCACTGCGGCGGGGCTCGCGACGCCACCGCGTGTTGCGGGAGCGACCGCCCGCGGTGAGGCTGGTGAGGTTGGTGAGGTTCCGATGGCGGCCGTCACGCGCAGGCCGCAGAACCGATGAAGGCAGTAGGACCATGACCGGAAGCCATGCTGGAGCGGTGTCGATGCCGGCGCCGCTGACCGGATCCGCAGCGCCCTGCTGGGTCAACCTGATGACCCGCGACCTGGAATCGGCGCAGGAGTTCTACGCCGCCGTGCTGGGCTGGGCCTTCCGGCCGGGCAGGCTGGGGCAGGAGTTCTCCGTCGCACGCCGCGGGGATGTGCCGGTCGCCGGCATCGGCGCGGTGGCGACCGCCTACCGGGTGGCCGTGGCCTGGACTCCGTACTTCGCCGTCCCCGACGCCGACGCGGCGGCCTCGCGCATCCGTGAGCGCAGCGGCACGGTCGCGGTGGGGCCGCTGGCGTTCGGCAAGGGGCGAGGCGCGCTGGCGGCGGACCTCGACGGTGCGGTGTTCGGCATCTGGGAGCGGACCGAGCCCGCGACCTCGCCCCCCGCGCCGGACGACCGCTCGCACGCCTGGCTGCGGCTGCACACCAGGAACGCCTTCGATGCGGCGATCTTCTACGGCGGGGTGCTCGACTGGGCGAGCGGGCGGCCCGGGTCCTGCGAGGTGTCGTACGAGAAAGACGAGGTCGTCGTCGACTGCGCCGGGCGTCAGCTCGCCCGGATCAGCTCCGGTGCGGTGGAAGCAGCGCCCGATCCGCTGGTACGCCCGCACTGGCAGGTCCACTTCCCCGTCGCCGATGTGGCCGCCACTGTCGAGGCGGCACGGCAGCACGGCGGCAGCCTGGTCGAGCAGCGTCCGCTGGGGCAGGGCAGCGAGGCGACCCTGCTGGACCCGGACGGCGGGCTCTTCACGGTCACGGACGTCAGGGGCCCCGTCGCGGGCGATGCCGGCTGAACGGACCGCCCCGCACAGCGGTCATTTCTCGCGTTCGGGCGAGGGACGGGCCAGCGCCCAGGCCGGGAACACGAACCAGCAGACCAGGAACCACAGCGCCATGCAGCCGACCAGCCACAGGGCGAGGGAGTTGTGCAGGGCCACCCGCAGGATGAGCAGCAGCGCGGAACACATGGTGCACAGCAGCAGGACCAGCCCGAGCACGGTCAGCCGTGACGCCCAGGTGACCGTCTGTGGCTTGAGCCGTCGTCCGGTGAGCAGCCGGTGGTACGAGACGGGCGCGACGAGGGCGGCGACGGTGGCGGAGCCCAGCATCACGGTGACCACATAGATGGTGCGGTCGGTGTCCGACAGCTCGGTGAAGCGTGGCTGGAAGACGACGGCGAGCAGGAAGCCGAACAGGATCTGGACGCCCGTCTGGGCCACCCGCAGTTCCTGGAGCAGTTCGTTCCACCGCCGGTCCGCTCGCTCCTCGGGCGTCTCGTGGCGGCCCGGGCCGCCGGAAATGCGGGATGTCGAGGTCACCGTGAGCCTCCGTCCGAATGCGCGCAGTACTTCGCCTTCCGCTCCTCCCCCACCGTAGACCTGACGGCGGGCACACCAGGCCTCGACGACCGGTTCGACCCCGCCTAAGATCTTGAGTACGGCATCGCGCGTCGGTCACCGGCCGGGTGAGGCGTGGAGGTGCCCGTGAGATGCCCGTTGGAGGCATTCCACAGTGTCAGTCGAGTTGAATCACACCATCATTCATGCCCGGGACAAACGGGAATCCGCCGAGTTTCTGGCGAACATACTGGGCTTGGAAGTCGGCGGGGAATGGGGCCCGTTCATACCGGTCGCCACCGCGAACGGAGTCACCCTGGACTTCGCGACCATTCCCGAAGCGTCGATCGTCATGCAGCACTACGCCTTCCTCGTCTCGGAGGCGGAGTTCGACACGGCGTACGACCGCATCAAGGAGCTCGGGATCACGTACTACGCGGATCCGCATCGGAAGCATCCGGGCGAGATCAACCACAACCACGGCGGCCGGGGCATCTACTTCCTCGATCCCGCCGGTCACGCCATGGAGATCCTCACGCGCCCGTACGGGGGCTCGACCCCATAACACGGCGTACGGGAAAGGGGTTTCGGCCGGGATCGGTGCACCGGCTCCGGTCAGACCTTCCGCGTCGGATCGGCGATCGGCAGCACCAGTTCGGGCCTGTCCCACATCACCGCGGGCGGGTTGGCCGCAATGGTGCCGGTCCGCCGGGCACCCACACTGCGGTAGAAGCCCTCGGCGGGCGGATGCGAGACGATTCGGACGCCGTTCAGGGCGGCGCGCTGCGCCTCGTCGCGCAGATGGCCGATGAGCAGCCGCCCGATGCCGAGCCCCTGCGCATCGTCGGCGACGAACATGAGGTCGAGTTCCGGCGGGGAGAGGATCAGCGAGTAGAAGCCGAGGAGCCGGTCGGTGCCGGGCTCGACTGCCGCGAAGACCTGGTGGGTCTCGATGTAGTCGGGGCCCACCCGGTATCCGGCGACCATGGCGGCGTAGGGCCCCTCGTAGGCGCGGGAGGTCCGGACCAGCCGGGTGAGCCGCTTCGCGTCCCGTGCCGTCGCCCGCCTGATCCGTACGGTCTCGCCGCGCGCCCCGTCACCCGGACGCGTAATACTCGATCTCATGGAGTGAGTATTACGCATCCGGCTGTGGTGCACGCACTTGCGGGTCCGCGGGCACCCTGGGCAGAACACCTGGGACCAGTGCCGCTGCACTAGGACGGTCCGTGCACCGCCCGCCACTCCTCGACCACGGCATCGATGTCGAACGGCTTGAGATTCAGCAGGGGTCCTGGTGGCGGCCGCCTGATGGCTTCCCGGATCTTCTCGTTGACCTCGGTCAGCATGCGCCGCACCTCGCCCTCTGTCCGCGCCCCGGGCACGGCGTCGCGCACATCCTCCGCCTCTTTGCGCAGCGCCAGTGTCGGCGGGAGCACCGACACTCCCTCCCGCTGCATCTTCTGCTTGATCCACCAGGTCTCGTCGTAGGGAGCGTCAAGGCTGTCGAGCGGCTTGCCGAATCCCGGCAACTGCGAGAAGTCGCCGCGCTGCTCGGAGTCACGGATCTGCTTGTCGACCCATGATTCGAAGCTGACGCCCGCAGGCTTGCGTTCGGTCAACGTACGCCCCTCTCGGAGAATTCGTAATACGGTCCTTTCACCATACCGAGGGCCACAGGAGCGCCCGCTGCGCCCATATGGTCCCCCTCAACAGACATCGGCGCAGCGCCGCTTCGGGGGCCGGGGGGCAGACCCCCATGTCCGCTTCAGTGCGCGTGAGCGCCGGGCAGACCGGCGCCCCGGGCGTTCGGCTGAGAGGCGGACACCACGAGCCCGCTGCGCAGCCGCTCCACCGCGACCTCCGGAATCCTCAGGCCGTCGCGCACATACCCGTCGAGCCCACCCCACCTCTCATCCATGGCGTCCAACGCCATATCGAGGTAGCGGGGGCGGACCTCGGTGATCGCGGACGCGATCTCCGGGTCACCGCCCGCATCGAGGAAGCCCTGCACGTACGGGGCGTAGACGCCCCGTACGGCCTGGTTCACGGCGAGGAACTCCGCCCGCACCACATCCCGTGACGCACCGACCAGCATCAGCAGCAGCGCGGTCCCCCAGCCGGTACGGTCCTTTCCGGCCGTGCAGTGAAAGAGCACCGGGCGGGCCCGGGCGTCGGCGGCCGTCTCGACGAAGGCACGGTAAGCGGCGGCGGCACCCGGCGAGAGAACCATCTGCCGGTACGTCTCGGCGAACATCTCCTCGGCCTTCCCTCTCCCCAGCAGCTGCTCCGCCGCGACCGGGTCGGCAAGCAGCGCGCGCAGCCGGGCGGGCGCCACGCGCGGATTGTCACCGAGCACATCGGCGACGAAGAGCCGCGCACCGGGCGGCAGCCGGTCGGGGGCCGACGCACGCTCGTCGGCGGTCCGCAGATCTACGACGGTACGGATGCCGAGCGCGGCCACCGCCATGTCCTGCGCCGCGTCCAGCCCACTGAGCTGGCCGGAGCGCAGCACGGCGCCCGGCCGGACCCGGTGGTCAGGACCCAGAGCGATGCCGCCCAGGTCGCGCAGATTGATGACGGTGGATGCCGGGACGGCCCTGGCGGTTTGCACGATGAACTTCCCCTTTTCCCGACACGTATCCGAATTGATTCGACCTGGCCGGATCAAACTCGTACGCGTCCGGGAGATCGACAAAGTAAAACGCCGGATAAGTGTCGATCGGCGAAACCGAAAGAAGATAAAGGAAATATGAAATCGCAACCGCCCCGCTCCAGGTCAGGGGCGCAGCACATTTGATGTGCCGTGTTTCCGCAGTTCCTCGCTCGACGTGGCAAAGGTTTGACACATGAGCGGATCCGCTGTCCCGGTCGGCGGGTGATGTCAGTCGACGAAAGCGACGGCGGACACGGCCGCCCCCGCCTTCTCCGGTGCGATGACGCCTGTGAACCGGCTGCCCGGAAAGGCGGTGACGAGGTACTCCACCGGCCCCACAGCCGTGGGCGTTTCCTCTCCTGATGGATGGATTGCCAGTAGCATAGCTTCGATCATTTGGCCCTGCATTATGGCGAATCGCCTGCAATCGTTACGCCTGGTGCACGATAGTGAGTGGATCAGGCCGTTAGCTACATTCCATCACAGGGTGACGACAGTGACCTCGGTCGCCTTCACGCTGGTCCACACGGCCGACCCCTCACTGAGACCCATTTCGGTCGCCGCCTCGGGGGTGATCTCGGCAACCAGGTCCGGAGCCTCGTCGGAGACGATCACCACCCGGAGCCGGCTGCCCACTGCGGTGAGATCACGGACCGTTCCGGGCCAGACATTCCGGGGGCTCCCCCCGGGCCGGTCGTGGTGCACGGAGACGGCCTCCGGCGCGATGACCGCGAGGGCTGCCGTCCCCTCGGCGAGGGAGTCCGCGACGACAAGCCGGCCGCCGTCGGCGAGGGCGAGGGTGCCGCCGGGAGCAGCGGTACCGGGCCAGGCGTTGCGGCCGAGCATCCGGGCGACCCACGGCGAGCGCGGGTGCCGGGTCACCTCGGCAGGTGCCGCGTACTGGAGGGTGCGGCCTTCATCGAGTACGAGTACCCGATCAGCCAGTGAAACCGCCTCGACCGGGTCGTGGGTGACGATCAGACAGACGCCGCCGAACCCGGCGAGATGGGTACGCAGGGTGTGCCGGACATGGGCGCGGGTGGTCTGGTCGAGGGCGGCGAGCGGCTCGTCGAGCAGCAGCAGCCAGGGGCGGGCGGCGAGCGCCCGGGCCAGGGCCACGCGCTGGGCCTGGCCGCCGGAAAGCTGGGCGGGCCTGCGGTGGGCGAGATGGCCGACGCCCAGCCGGTCGAGCCACTGCTGCGCCTCGCGGCGGGCCTCGGCCCGGGAGACGCCGTGGGCACGGAGCCCGTACGCCGTGTTCGTCAGTGCGCTCAGATGCGGGAAGAGCGCACCGTCCTGCGGCACCCAGGCCACCTGTCGGCGGTGCGGGGGCAACGCGGTGACGTCGGTGTCGCCAAGGCGCAGCCGGGCCCGGGCACGCGGGGTCAGGCCGAGGAGGGCGCGCAGCAGGGTCGTCTTGCCCGCGCCATTGGGTCCGACGACGGCGATCGTGGTGCCTGGCGCCGCGTCGAGGGCCAGCCGGTTGAAACCGGTGACCTCGGCATGCAGCGACCGGCGTTCCTGCGGAACCGGGGGTATTTCGTCGCTCTGTCGGGCGGCCGGAGGGCCTGCCGTGTCCGTACCGTCCCTGCCGTCCATGCCGTGGGCCGCGGGCTCGGGGCCGTGTGAGTGGTCGCGCGGGGCTCCGATCCAGCGCCCGCGCAGAGCTATGAGTACGGCCATGGCGATGGCGAGCAGCAGGAGCGATACGGAGGTGGCGGCCTCCGGGGAGTCCTGGAGCAGCAGGTAGACCTGGAGCGGCAGCGTCTGGGTGACGCCCGGCAGGTTACCCGCGAAGGTGATGGTCGCACCGAACTCGCCGAGCGCCCGCGCCCAGGTGAGTGCGGCACCGCCGGCAAGACCGGGGGCGACCATCGGGAGGGTGACCGTGAAGAACACCCGGGCCGGTGAGGCCCCCAGGGATGCGGCTGTCTCCTCGTAGGAGGGGCGCAGGCCGGCCAGTGCTCCTTCGAGGCTGATGACGAGGAACGGCATCGCGACAAAGGTCGCCGCGACCACCGCGCCCGAGGTGTGGAACGGCAGCGTGATCCCGAAGGTGTCCTCCAGCCAGGGGCCGAGCAGACCCCGGCGACCGAAGCCGAGGAGCAGCGCCACGCCTCCGACGGTGGGCGGCAGCACCATCGGCAGGAGCACCAGCGAGCGGACGAGCACCTTGCCGGGGAAGTCGACCCGGGCCAGCAGCCAGGCCAGGGGCACCCCGAACAGAAGCGAGAGCCCCAGGGCCCAGAATGAGACGAGCAGGGACAGCCTGAGCGCCTGCGTAACATCTGGGCTGGTCAGATGGGTGCCCAGGTCAGCCCAGGAGGTACGGGCCAGGATGCCGATCAACGGAATCAGCAGGAACGCGACGGCGAGCAGCGCGGGGACCGCCAGGGCGACGGGGGCGCGCGCGCCGGGCACACGGCTGCGGAAGGCTTTCATCGGGTTCCCGTGATCGATCGGTATGTGCAGGTCTGGCCCAGAGGCTGTCGGGCGGCCTCTGAGCCCCAGGGGGTGCATTCGGCATGCCGACTACGGCCGCTGGAAGCCTGCAGCCTGCAGGATCTTCTGCGCCTCGGGGGTACTCAGCCACTGCACGAACGCCGTGGCGGCCTCGGCGTTCTCGGACTGCCGCAGGGTAGCCGCCGGGTAGGAGGCGACGGCGTTCTGCGCGTCGGGGATGTCGACGGCGTCGACCTTGTCGGTGGCCGTGGCGGCGTCCGTCTTGTAGACGATGCCCGCATCGGCCTCGCCCAGCTCGACCTTGGTGAGGACGGCACGGACGTTGGGCTCCAGGGAGACCGGCTTGACGGTGAACTTCTGGGCGTCGAGAACCTGCTTGCTGTAGCGGCCGACCGGAACCTCGGGTGCGGCCAGGACCACCTTGAGCTCGGGGTCGGTCAGGTCCTTGAGGTTCGCGATCTTCTCCGGGTTGCCCTCCCCGGTGGCGATGACGAGGCGGTTCTTGGCGATGACGGTGGGGGTACCGGTGTCGGACTTCAGCCCGTCCATCGTCTTGGTGTCCGCGGTGACCAGGACGTCGGCGGGCGCACCCTGCTTCACCTGGGCGGCGAGTTCCTGGGACCCGGCGAAGGAGAACGTCACCTTCGTACCCGGGTGTTCCTTCTCGTACGCGGCGCCCGCGGTCTTGAACACATCGGTGAGCGAGGACGCGGCCAGCACAGTCAGCCGGGTCTCGGGGGCGCCGGACGCCGCGGACTTTCCGGCGGAGTCCTTCTTGTCGTCGTCATCGTTGCCGCAGGCGGCGAGCGGGAACAGCAGTGCGGCGGTCACGATCGCGGCAGCGGTGCGGCGTCTGGTGAGGGTGGTCGTCATGTTGCCGGCGGCTCCTTGGAGTTGATGCGCGTCGCAGGTGGTGCGCGATCAGACGCGGTCGATGTGCACGTTGGTGGACTTCACGCGAGCGGTGGCCTGCATGCCGACCTCCAGGCCGAGTTCCTCGACTGCCTCCCGGGTGAGCAGCGACACCAGCCGGTGCGGGCCTGCCTGGATCTCCACCTGGGCCGCGACATCGCCGAGCTTCACTCCGGTGACGATGCCCGGGAAGGCATTGCGGACCGACGTGTACGAGGTCTCGTCCTCGCCTCCCCCGCCCTGGCCGATCTCGATGGAGAAAGCGGCCAGATCGCGGCCGTCGATGAGCCTGCGGCCGCCTTCGTCACGGTGGGTCGCGACCCTTCCGGCGTCCGCCCAGCGGCGGGCCGTGTCGGAGCTGACCCCCAGCAGACGCGCCGCCTGCCCGATCGTGTAGGACTGCATATGCGACAAGATATGAGGATTGGCCTCGCAAATGCAATCCGTCCAACTGATCCATGGAGCAAATGCCAGGTGCGCCGGAGTAATGGATGCAGGGCCGATTACGCGACCGTACGTGAAGGATCAAGCGCGTTCGGAGAGGGCAAGGTCACAGACGGAGCCCCTGCTGCTCGCCTGAGACCTGACCTAGCATCTGGGCATGACGGTCCTGCCTGCCGACGGGCTTTCGTTGGCCGCCGAATTCCCTCACCCCGCCCATGAGCAGTGGCAAAGCCTCGTTGAAGGCGTGCTGCGCAAGTCGGGCAAGGATGTCGCGGGTTCGGCCGCCGAGGAAGCGCTGTCCACCACTGTGGAGGACGGGCTCATCACCCGCCCCCTCTATACCTCGCGCGACAGCGCGCCCGATGCCGGATATCCGGGCTTCGCCCCCTTCACCCGCGGCGGCAAGGCCGAGGGCAATGCGGCGGGGGGCTGGGACGTACGGCAGCGGCACACCCTGCCGGATCCTGCGCGGCTCAACGAGGCGGTGCTCGCCGATCTGGAGAACGGTGTCACCTCGCTGTGGCTGACCGTGGGCGGTGCCGGCGGCGTTCCGGTGTCCGCTCTGGCGGGGGCGCTGGACGGCGTCTATCTCGATCTGGCTCCGGTGGTGCTGGACGCCGGCAGCGAATTCGACGCTGCGGCGCGGGAGTTGCTGCGGCTCTACGCGGAGCGGGGCGTCGATGCGAAGACCGCGCGCGGCAACCTCGGCGCCGACCCGCTCGGGCATGCCGCCCGCAGCGGCGCCGAACCCGGCCTGGCGGCGGCGGTCCACTGGGCACAGCGCTGCGCGCAGGAGTACCCCAAACTGCGGGCACTGACCGTCGACGCGCTGCCGTACCACGAGGCCGGCGGCTCGGCCGCCGAGGAGCTGGGCGCTTCGCTTGCGACAGGTGTCGCCTATCTCCGGGCACTGACCAAGGCCGGGCTCTGTGTCGAAGAGGCCTGCGCGCAGCTGGAGTTCCGGTACGCGGCTACGGCCGATCAGTTCCTGACCATCGCCAAGCTGCGGGCCGCCCGGCGGCTGTGGGCCCGGGTGGCCGAGGTGTGCGGGGCTGCCGACGCCGGGGCGCAGCGCCAGCACGCGGTGACGTCCTCGGTAATGATGACGCGGCGCGATCCTTGGGTGAACATGCTGCGGACGACGCTGGCATGTCTGGGCGCGGGTGTCGGCGGAGCCGAATCCGTCACCGTGCTGCCGTTCGATCACGCCTTGGGTCTGCCGGACGCGTTCGCCCGGCGTATCGCCCGTAATACGTCGACGATCCTGCTGGAGGAGTCGCATCTGGCCCGGGTGATCGACCCGTCGGGCGGTTCCTGGTACGTGGAGCGGCTCACTGCCGAACTCGCCGACGCCGCCTGGGCGTTCTTCCAGGAGATCGAGCGGTCGGGCGGCCAGGCGGCCGCCCTTCGCTCGGGAATGATCGGCGAGCGTCTCGCGGCCACCTGGGCGGCGCGCAGCAAGGATCTGGCGCGACGCAAGGAGCCGGTCACCGGGGTCAGTGAGTTCCCGCAGCTGGCGGAGCGCCCGGTGGAGCGCGAGGTGGCCCCCGCCGAGGTGGCCGTCACGGCATCGGGCGGTCTGCCCAGGGTCCGTCGTGACGAGGCGTTCGAGGCGCTACGCGCCCGGTCGGACGCCCATCTCGCAGCGACCGGGAACCGGCCGAGGGTATTCCTTGCCGCGCTCGGCCCTGCCGCGGCCCACACCGCGCGGGCGTCGTTCGCCTCGAACCTGTTCCAGGCGGGCGGGATCGAACCGGTCCACGACCCGGTCTCGGTCGACGCGGCCACGGCCGCGGACGCGTTCAGGGCCAGCGGGGCCAGCGTGGCGTGCCTCTGCTCGAGCGACACGCTCTACGCCGAGCAGGCCGGGCCCGTCGCCGAGGCTCTGGGCTCGGCCGGCGCCCAGCGGGTGTTCCTCGCGGGACGGCCCGGCGAGTACACCGGTGTCGACGAGTACGTCTTCGCGGGCTCCGATGTGGTGGCCGTCCTCTCTTCCCTTCTCGACCGTATGGGTGTGGCGTAATGCGTATCCCTGACTTCTCCGACATCGAGCTCGGACCGGGCGTCGCCGCCGAGGTGTCCGAGGACCAGTGGCGCGCCTCGGTCAAGGAGTCCTCCGGCAGTTCCGACGGCGATCTGCTGTGGGAGACCCCGGAAGGCATCGCGGTCAAGCCGCTGTACACCGGGCGCGACCTGGAGGGGCTCGACTTCCTCGGCACATATCCGGGCATCGCTCCGTATCTGCGGGGCCCGTACCCGACGATGTACGTCAACCAGCCCTGGACGATCCGGCAGTACGCCGGGTTCTCCACCGCCGAGGAGTCCAACGCCTTCTACCGCCGCAACCTCGCGGCCGGGCAGAAGGGCCTCTCCGTCGCCTTCGACCTGCCGACCCACCGCGGCTACGACAGCGACCACCCGCGGGTCACCGGCGACGTCGGCATGGCGGGCGTGGCGATCGACTCGATCTACGACATGCGTCAGCTCTTCGACGGCATCCCGCTGGACAAGATGTCGGTGTCGATGACGATGAACGGCGCGGTGCTCCCCGTTCTCGCGCTGTACATCGTGGCTGCTGAGGAGCAGGGCGTCGGGCCCGAGAAGCTGGCCGGGACCATTCAGAACGACATTCTGAAAGAGTTCATGGTCCGCAACACCTACATCTATCCGCCGAAGCCCTCGATGCGGATCATCTCCGACATCTTCGCGTACACCTCGCAGAAGATGCCGCGCTACAACTCGATCTCGATCTCCGGCTATCACATCCAGGAGGCGGGTGCGACGGCCGATCTGGAGCTGGCGTACACCCTCGCGGATGGGGTGGAGTATCTGCGGGCCGGGCGGGACGCCGGGCTGGACGTGGACGCGTTCGCACCGCGGCTGTCGTTCTTCTGGGCGATCGGCATGAACTTCTTCATGGAGATCGCGAAGTTGCGGGCGGCCCGGCTGCTCTGGGCCAAGCTGGTCAAGGAGTTCGAGCCGAAGAACGCCAAGTCGCTGTCCCTGCGCACCCATTCGCAGACGTCGGGGTGGTCGCTGACCGCGCAGGACGTGTTCAACAACGTCACCCGGACCTGTGTGGAGGCGATGGCCGCCACCCAGGGGCACACCCAGTCGCTGCACACCAACGCGCTCGACGAGGCCCTCGCCCTGCCGACGGACTTCTCGGCGCGGATCGCCCGGAACACCCAGCTGCTGCTCCAGCAGGAGTCGGGCACCGGCCGGGTCATCGACCCGTGGGGCGGCAGCGCCTACGTGGAGCGGCTCACGTACGACCTGGCGCGCCGGGCCTGGCAGCACATCGAGGAGGTCGAGGCGGCGGGCGGCATGGCGCAGGCCATCGACGCGGGCATCCCGAAACTCCGGGTGGAGGAGGCCGCGGCCCGCACCCAGGCGCGTATCGACTCCGGACGCCAGCCGGTGATCGGCGTCAACAAGTACCGGGTGGAGACCGACGAGCAGATCGATGTGCTCAAGGTCGACAACTCCTCAGTGCGCGCCCAGCAGATCGAGAAGCTGCGTCGGCTGCGCGAGGAGCGCGACGAGTCGGCGTGCCAGGCCGCCCTGCGGGCGCTGACGGCGGCTGCCGAGCGCGCCCCCGGCCCCGGTCTCGAAGGCAATCTGCTGGCGCTCGCCGTCGACGCGGCACGGGCGAAGGCGACCGTGGGCGAGATCTCGGACGCCCTGGAGAAGGTGTACGGGAGGCATGCGGGCCAGATCCGTACGATCTCCGGTGTGTACCGCAACGAGGCAGGTGAATCCCCTTCCGTGGACCGGACCCGGGCCCTGGTGGACCAGTTCGAGGAGGCCGAGGGGCGCCGTCCGCGCATCCTGGTCGCCAAGATGGGGCAGGACGGCCACGACCGTGGCCAGAAGGTGATCTCGACGGCCTTCGCCGACCTGGGCTTCGACGTCGACGTCGGCCCGCTGTTCCAGACGCCGTCCGAGGTGGCACGGCAGGCGGTGGAGGCGGACGTGCACATCGTGGGCGTCTCCTCGCTGGCCGCCGGGCACCTCACGCTCGTACCGGCGCTCCGCGAGGAGCTGGCCGCCGAGGGCCGCGACGACATCATGATCGTGGTCGGTGGGGTGATTCCGCCGCAGGACATCGAGGCACTGCACGAGGCGGGGGCAACGGCGGTGTTCCCGCCCGGCACCGTGATTCCGGATGCCGCGTACGACCTGGTGACGCGGCTCGGTGCCGCGCTCGGCCACGAGCTGTGAGCCGCTGACCCGATGCCTTTGAAGATCGACATCGACGGCTATGCGAAGGGGGTCCTCGACGGGAAGCGGGCGTACATCGCGCGCGCGATCACCCTCGTCGAGTCCACCCGCCCCGACCATCGGGCGCTGGCGCAGCGGTTGCTGCGCGAGCTGCTGCCGCACTCCGGGAACGCCCGGCGCATCGGCATCAGCGGCGTGCCCGGGGTCGGGAAGTCCACCTTCATCGACGCGCTCGGCACGATGCTCACCGGGCTCGGTCACCGGGTCGCGGTGCTGGCCGTCGATCCCTCCTCCAGCCGTACCGGCGGTTCCATCCTGGGCGACAAGACCAGGATGGAACGCCTCGCGGTGGACCCCGCTGCATTCGTGCGTCCCTCGCCGACCGCCGGGACGCTCGGTGGGGTGGCCAAGGCGACCCGCGAGTCCATCGTGGTGATGGAGGCCGCGGGATACGACGTAGTGCTGGTGGAAACGGTCGGCGTCGGCCAGTCGGAAACGGCGGTGGCCAATATGGTCGACACGTTTCTGCTGCTGACGCTGGCCCGTACCGGCGATCAGCTCCAGGGCATCAAGAAGGGCGTTCTGGAGCTGGCGGACGCCATCGCGGTCAACAAGGCGGACGGCCCGCACGAACGCGACGCACGAGCGGCCGCGCGCGAACTGGCAGGCGCGCTGCGGCTGATGCACCCGGTCGACGCGGCCTGGACGCCCCCGGTCCTCACCTGCAGCGCCCGGGAGTCGACCGGTCTCGACACGCTGTGGGAACGGCTGGAGCAGCACCGTGCGCTGCTCGAATCCACCGGCCGGCTCGCCGCGAAACGGCGTGACCAGCAGGTCGACTGGACCTGGACGATGGTTCGGGACGAGCTGCTGGAGAGCCTGCGCGGCCATCCGGCTGTGCGCGCGCTCACTCCGGGGCTGGAACAGCGGGTACGGGACGGCGAGCTGACGGCCACGCTGGCGGCCGAGCAGATCCTGGGGGCGTTCCGGGGCACGGTCTTGGCGGCAGAGGACGGTGGCCCTGCGGGCTGACGAACGCCGGTCCGGCGACCGGCTCGGTCTGCCCGCGCTGCGCCGGGCCGGCGCAATAGCATGGACCGCCCTTACATGATCCGTCCCTCACGAGCACAGGGAGAGCAGGCACATGGAATTCCGCCGACTCGGCCGCAGTGGTCTGACCATCAGTGAGATCGCCTACGGAAATTGGCTCACCCACGGCTCCCAGGTGGAGGAGGACGCAGCGATCGCCTGTATCCGCGCCGCCCTCGACGCCGGGATCACCACCTTCGACACGGCGGACGTCTACGCCGAGACGCGGGCCGAAGCCGTCCTGGGCCGGGCGCTCAAGAACGAGCGCCGCGAAGGGCTCGAGGTGTTCACCAAGGTCTACTTCCCGACCGGTCCCGGGCACAACGACCAGGGGCTCGGACGCAAGCACATCATGGAGTCCATCGACAACTCGCTGCGCCGCCTGCAGACGGATTATGTGGACCTCTACCAGGCGCACCGCTATGACCACTCGACCCCGCTGGAAGAGACCATGGAGGCGTTCGCCGACGTCGTCCGCTCCGGCAAGGCCCTCTACATCGGCGTTTCGGAATGGACGGCCGACCAGCTCCACGCCGCACATGGGCTGGCCCGCGAACTGCAGGTGCCACTGATCTCCAACCAGCCGCAGTACTCGGCGCTGTGGCGGGTCATCGAAAGTGAAGTGGTGCCCGCATCCGAGGAGTTGGGCATCGGTCAGATCGTCTGGTCACCGATCGCTCAGGGCGCCCTCACTGGCAAGTACAGGCCCGGTGCGCCGCTCCCGGCCGGGTCTCGGGCGACGGACGAAAAGGGCGGCGCGAGCATGGTCGCCGGCTGGCTCCGTGACGACGTGCTGGAGCGCGTCCAGCGGCTGCGGCCGCTCGCTGACCAGGCCGATCTGAGTCTTGCCCAGCTCGCGGTCGCCTGGGTGCTGCAGAACTCCAATGTCTCCGCCGCGATCATCGGCGCCTCCCGGCCCGAGCAGGTGACGGAGAACGTCGGGGCGGCGGGCGTGACACTCGACGCGGAGCTGCTGAAGGGCATCGACGACGTCCTGGAGCCGGTGGTGGAACGGGACCCCGGGCTGACGGCAGGGCACGAGAGCAACAGCTGATTCGACCGGCTTGCACATGTGGGTCAGGGCCCGCCGGAACAGCGAGCCCTGACCCGCACCTCGGACGCCCGGGGCGAACCGGTGACGTGTCTGCGCCGGCATCGGTCACAACGGCCCGGTTCGTGGGGTCAGGTGCCGGTGTGCAGCGAGGCGGTGTGCTCGCGGACCTGCGCGGGTGTGAGGTAGGCGTCCGTGAACTCGAAGTCGCGCAGCTTGGCCGGGTTCCGGGACTGGAAGCCGGTGCGTACGAAGTCGTCGCCCGCGATGGCGTTGAGCAGCCAGTTGGTCATGACCCGTGCCTTGGCCACATTGGTCCGCAGCGCCGACCAGTGGTAGCCGCGGGCGACGGCCTGCGCGGTGATGCCGTGCATCTCGATGCCCATCGGCTTGGACACCGCGTCCTTGCCGCCGAGGTCCACGACAAGACCGAGATCCTTGTGGACGTACGGCTTCAACGGCTGGTGCCGCAGCGTCGCGATGAGGTTGTCGGCGAGCCTGCGGCCCTGGCGCATGGCGTGCTGCGCGGTGGGCGGGCAGACCGCCCCGTCGCCCTTGTTCAGGTCCGGTACAGCCGCGGCATCGCCGAGCGCGAAGACGCCGTCGAAGCCCGGCAGGCTCATCTCGGGCGTCACCGCAAGTCGGCCGCGTACGGTCTCCGCGCCGAATGTGGCGACCAGCGGACTCGCGGTGACGCCCGCCGTCCAGATCAGGGTGCGGCAGGGCACCACCCGGCCGTCGGTGAAGATGACCTCCTGCGGCCCGGCCTCGGCGATCGAGACGCCGAGCGATACCTCGATACCACGTGCGCGCAGCACCTCCAGGGCGCTCCGGCCGAGCCGGTCCCCCAGCTCGGGCATCAGCTTCGGGGCGATGTCAATGAGATGCCACTTGATCAGCTTCGGGTCGAGCCGTGGGTAGTGCCTGACCGCGTTGGTGGTGAGGCGCTGCAGACACGCAGCCGTCTCGGTGCCCGCATATCCGCCGCCGACCACCACGAACTGCAGGCGCGAAGCACGCTCGTTCTCGTCGTGGCTGGCGTCCGCGAGATCGAGCTGAGCGATCACGTGGTCACGTACGTACGCCGCCTCGGCCAGTGTCTTCATGCCCCGGGCGTTGTCGAGCAGGCCGGGGATATCGAAGGTACGGGTGACGCTCCCGGGGCTGAGCACGATGTAGTCATAGGGCTCGTAGACGACCTCGTCGGTGATCTTGCGAATGATGCAGATCTTCGCCTTCGGATCCACTCCGATGGCCCCGCCCGGGATGATCCGGGTGCGGTGCTTGCGACTGCGGCGCAGCGACACCGCGACCGACTGCGGGGTGAGCACACCTGCCGCCACCTGGGGCAGCAGGGGCAGATAGAGCTGGTACGAGAACGGGGCGACGAGCGCGATCTCCGCCTCACCCGGGATCAGCCCGCGCTCCAGACGGCGTACGCACTCCACCCCGGCAAATCCGGCACCGACAACGAGAATCCTGGGTCGTGCCACAGTATTCGTCCCTTCTCGGGCCTGCACGGTCGTCCGTTCGCTTGCCCCGTCGCACGCGCCCGTCATCTCACATCTTTACGAGCCGCATCCGACTTCGCCTGTTGGGGGCAGCGGACGGACGACACCACCGGGTCAGCGGGCCAAGAGGGTGACCGCCGTGCAGGCGCCGCCGACAGCGCCCACGAGCACGACACCGGCGGCCACGCAGCGCGCCTTGAGCCTGTGGTAGCGCGCATCGTATTCGCCGCGCAGCTCGGTGGCGCGGGCGGAGATACGGCAGAGCATGGCCCGCGACGCGTCGAGGCGGTTCGCGGTGTAGACACGTTCCACCTCCTCGCGCTGTGCCGTGGTGAGCCAGGGCAGCTCGTCGGTGAAGCGGCCCGCCTGCCGTCGTGCCTCCTCTACCTCGGCGTTCCACAGCAGATAGCCCGCCAGCTGTGCCAGACCGCGGGCGCTGTCCTTGTCGGGATCCACGCGCTCCTCCTCTCCCGGTTCCGCCGCGCTCACGCCTGCTTGTCCCCCGGGGTCCACGGCGTCCCGGTGTCGGGGCGGTTGAGAGCTTTGTAGAGGCTGCGCACCGCGGGGTGGTGCAGGTCGAACGCCGGGGATTCGGAACGGATCCGCGGCAGTGTGAGGAAGTTGTGCCGCGGCGGCGGGCAGGAGGTCGCCCACTCCAGCGAACGGCCGTAGCCCCACGGGTCGTCGACCCCGACGTTCCTGCCGTACTTGGCGGTCTTCCACACGTTGTAGAAGAACGGCAGCATCGACAGGCCAAGCAGGAACGAGGAGATCGTGGAGATCGTGTTCAGCGCGGTGAAGCCGTCTGCGGCGAGGTAGTCCGCATATCGACGCGGCATGCCGTTGGCACCCAGCCAGTGCTGCACCAGGAACGTGCCGTGGAAGCCCACGAACAGCGTCCAGAACGTAATCTTGCCAAGTCGTTCGTCCAGCATCTTGCCGGTGAACTTCGGCCACCAGAAGTGGAATCCGGCGAACATCGCGAAGACCACGGTGCCGAAGACTACGTAGTGGAAGTGCGCGACGACGAAGTACGAGTCCGAGACGTGGAAGTCCAACGGAGGCGACGCCAGGATCACACCGGTCAGACCACCGAAGAGGAAGGTGACCAGGAAGCCGATCGACCAGAGCATCGGCGTCTCGAAGGAAATTGACCCCTTCCACATCGTGCCGGTCCAGTTGAAGAACTTCACACCGGTCGGTACTGCGATGAGGAAACTCATGAACGAGAAGAACGGCAACAACACACCGCCGGTGACGAACATGTGGTGCGCCCACACGGTCACGGAGAGGCCTGCGATCGCGATCGTCGCACTGATCAGGCCGATGTAGCCGAAGATCGGCTTGCGGCTGAAGACCGGAATGATCTCACTGACAATCCCGAAGAACGGGAGAGCGATGATGTACACCTCCGGGTGGCCGAAGAACCAGAAGAGATGCTGCCAGAGCAGCGCGCCGCCGTTGGCCGCGTCGAAGACGTGCGCGCCGAACTTGCGGTCCGCCTCCAGCACCAGCAGGGCGGCCGCGAGGACCGGGAAGGCCAGCAGGACCAGCACACCGGTCAGCAGCACGTTCCAGGCGAAGATCGGCATGCGGAACATCGTCATGCCGGGGGCTCGCATGCCGATGATCGTGGTGATGAAGTTGACCGAACCGAGGATCGTGCCGAAGCCGGAGAAGGCGAGGCCCATGATCCACATGTCGCTGCCGATGCCCGGCGAGCGGACGGCGTCCGAAAGCGGGGAGTAGGCAAACCAGCCGAAGTCGGCCGCACCCTGCGGGGTGAGGAAGCCGGCCACCACGATGAGCGAGCCGAAGAGGTACAGCCAGTACGCGAACATGTTCAGCCGCGGGAACGCCACATCGGGAGCACCGATCTGCAGCGGCATGATCCAGTTCGCGAATCCGGCGAACAGCGGCGTCGCGAACATCAGCAGCATGATCGTGCCGTGGATCGTGAACGCCTGGTTGAACTGCTCGTTCGAAACGATCTGGATCCCGGGACGGGCCAGCTCGGCGCGCATGACCAGGGCCAGCACACCGCCGATGATGAAAAAGGCGAACGATGTGAGCAGGTACAGCGTGCCGATCGTCTTGTGGTCGGTGGTGGTCAGCCACTTGACGACGACGTTTCCCGGTTCCTTGGCCCGGACCGGAAGCTCGTTCGCGTACGTCTCCTCTCCCTCGGCTGCCCCTGTCGTGCCCGTCGTCATCACTGGGACGCTCCTTCGATTGTCATTCGCGAGTGGACTGAGCACCCGGCAGGGGCGCCGCCTCCACTGGGCCGGCCGACAGGCCGATCCCGCGCGCGTCACGCCAGATTCCAGGTGCAGCAAATCAGCCGAGGGGCCGCTGAGCGCGGCCCTACGTCCGCCGTCGCATGACTTTCACTCGTCAGGGCGTCCTCGGGCACGGGCCTCGCCCCGCCCGCGTACAGCCGATGCCGGTACGGACTTCCGCATCGGTGACGGACGCCTCGGAGCAGCCCGAACTCCCGTACGATCCAACGCTGTTACCGGAGACCGGTGAACGCCCGGATCAGTGATCGGCCCCGGGCGACCCGGATGTCACTCAAAGGCTGCCGGCCGAGCGCCCTGGGTGACCGCTCGGGACACGGAACCGCCCCGGCCGGGCATGTTGCCGGCCGGGGCGGGAGAGGGGTGAGGGGGCGCCGAGATGCGCCCCCTCCCGTAACGGTCTCGTCAGCCGATGCTGGCGATGGCCTGCGTGAACGTCGCCGACGGGCGCATGACGGCCGAGGCCTTGGCCGGGTCGGGCTGGTAGTAGCCGCCGATGTCGGCCGGCGAGCCCTGCACCGCGGTCAGCTCGTCGACGATGGTCTGCTCCTGCTCTCTCAGCGTCTTCGCGAGCCCGGCGAACGCCTGTGCGAGCTGCGCGTCGTCGGTCTGCTGCGCCAGCTCCTGGGCCCAGTAGAGGGCCAGATAGAAGTGGCTGCCGCGGTTGTCGATGCCACCCAGCTTGCGGCTCGGCGACTTGTCCTCGTTGAGGAAGGTGCCGGTCGCGCGGTCGAGGGTGTCCGCGAGGACCTGGGCACGCGAGTTGCCCGTGGTCGTCGCCAGGTGCTCGAAACTCGCCGCGAGCGCGAAGAACTCACCCAGGCTGTCCCAGCGGAGGTAGTTCTCCTTGACGAGCTGCTGGACGTGCTTGGGCGCGGAGCCGCCGGCACCGGTCTCGAACAGGCCGCCGCCGTTCATGAGCGGGACGATGGAGAGCATCTTCGCGCTCGTGCCCAGCTCAAGGATCGGGAACAGGTCGGTCAGGTAGTCACGCAGCACATTGCCCGTGACCGAGATGGTGTCCTCGCCGCGGCGGATGCGCTCCAGCGAGAACGCGGTCGCCTTCACCGGCGACATGATCTCGATCTGCAGGCCGTCGGTGTCGTGGTCGGCGAGGTACGTCTTGACCTTGGCGATCAGCTGCGCGTCGTGGGCGCGGTCCTCGTCGAGCCAGAACACGGCCGGGACGCCGGTGGCGCGGGCGCGGGTGACGGCGAGCTTGACCCAGTCCTGGATCGGCAGGTCCTTGGCCTGGCACATGCGGAAGATATCGCCCGCGCCCACGGCCTGCTCCAGCACGACGTTGCCGCCGGCGTCGACGACCCGCACCGTACCGGTGGTGGGGATCTCGAAGGTCTTGTCGTGGCTGCCGTACTCCTCGGCCTTCTGCGCCATCAGGCCGACGTTCGGGACCGATCCCATGGTCGACGGGTCGAACGCGCCGTTGGCGCGGCAGTCGTCGATGACTACCTGGTACACACCCGCGTAGCTGCTGTCGGGAAGCACCGCGAGGGTGTCGGCCTCCTTGCCGTCCGGGCCCCACATGTGACCGGAAGTGCGGATCATGGCCGGCATCGAGGCGTCGACGATGACATCGCTCGGTACGTGCAGATTGGTGATGCCCTTGTCGGAGTCGACCATGGCCAGCGCGGGGCCTTCGGCGAGCTCGGCCTCGAAGGATGCCTTGACCTCGGCGCCCACCTGCGGCACCGAGTCCAGGCCCTTGAAGATGGCGCCGAGGCCGTCGTTCGGGGAGAGACCTGCCTCGGCAAGCACGTCGCCGTACTTGGCGAAGGTGTTCGGGAAGAAGGCGCGGACCACGTGGCCGAAGATGATCGGGTCGGAGACCTTCATCATGGTGGCCTTGAGGTGGACGGAGAACAGTACGCCCTCGGCCTTGGCACGGGCGACCTGCGCGGTGAAGAACTCGCGCAGGGCCGCGACGCGCATGACCGCCGCGTCGACGACCTCGCCCGCGAGCACCGGCACCGACTCGCGCAGCACGGTGGTGCTGCCGTCGTCGCCCGCGAGCTCGATGCGCAGCGAACCGGCCTCGGAAATGACCGTGGACTTCTCGGTGGAGCGGAAGTCGTCGACGCCCATGGTGGCGACGTTCGTCTTCGAGTCGGCCGACCAGGCGCCCATACGGTGCGGGTGAGCCTTGGCGTAGTTCTTGACCGAGGCGGGGGCGCGCCGGTCGGAGTTGCCCTCGCGCAGCACGGGGTTCACCGCGCTGCCCTTGACCTTGTCGTAGCGGGCGCGGACGTCCTTGTCCTCATCGGTCTGCGGGTCGTCCGGGTAGTCCGGAAGCGCGTAGCCCTGTGCCTGCAGCTCGGCGATGGCAGCCTTCAGCTGCGGGATCGAAGCCGAGATGTTCGGCAGCTTGATGATGTTGGCCTCGGGCTTCTTGGCCAGCGCACCGAGCTCGGCGAGCGCGTCGTCGATGCGCTGGCTCTCCTCGAGGCGCTCGGGGAAACCGGCGATGATACGCCCGGCCAGAGAGATGTCACGGCTCTCGACATTGACCCCGGCCGTCGAGGCGTACGCCTGGACCACGGGCAAGAACGAATACGTCGCCAGGGCCGGGGCCTCGTCGGTGTGTGTATAGATGATGGTCGAGTCAGTCACCCTGTGCTCCGCTCCACGTCTACAACATTGCTTGACATCAAGATATCTCGTGATGGCTGCCGACTCGACAGGGCCCTGCCCCCTGCTTCGCGCAGGAGCTGCCACGGGCGCCGGGGTCAGGGACGCCCCGACGGCGAGACTTCCCGGTGATGCGGTCTACGAAGTGGCTCCTGGACCGTTTGAAGGCCTTATGCCCGTACGCCGCGTTACCGTCGGTCTCCGTCCGTGCCGGCGGTCGCGCTCATCTCGCTCTCCTTCACGGCGTTCTCCCTACGGACGGACTGCGGACGGGCCGACGTGTACGACTCCTGCTGCGCCGCTCCCCAAACACATCAGCGAGCCCGATGAGCAGAGCGGCCAGGACGAAGGCGATCGCGACGACGAGCCCGTTGTCGTACGCGGTGGCCCACCCGTCGCCGCCCAGTCGGGCGAAGAACATCGACCCGACCGCGGCGATCCCGATCGCCGACCCGACGCGCTGGCCGGTCTGGAGGGTTCCGCCGGCGCTCCCCGCGGTTGCCACCGGTACTTCGGAGAGGGTCAGCGTCTGGTTCGGGGCGACGACCAGGCCGCTACCCAGACCTGCCAGGAGCAGTGGGGCCGCCATCGCCCACCCCGCGCCCCGCCCGGGCACCAGATGCACGGCGACCGCGGTGGCCGCCAGCCCGACGGCCACCGTGGTCAGCCCGGTCACGACGAGGGGGCGCCCGAATCGGCCGACCATTCGGCCACCGGGGCTCGCCGCGATGGCCGCGCCCAGTGCGAAGGGTGTGATGGCGAGTCCCGCCTGGAGGGCCGAGTAGTGCAGCCCGCTCTGCAGATAGAGCGTGGTGATGAAGAAGATCGAGGTGAATCCGGCGAAGTACAGCAGGCTCAGCAGACAGCCCAGCCAGTAGGAGCGGACCCGGAAGAGCGACAGGTTGACTACTGGTTGCGTGCCCCGCCTGCCGCACCGGGATTCCCACCCGACGAAGGCGGCGAGCAGCGCCACAGACGCCGCGAGCAGCAACCACTTCCGGTTGCCGGGCCACTGCTGCGACTGCACGAAGGGCAGTAGCAGAGCCAGTACCCCCGTGCCGAGCAGCAGCACGCCGAGGGGGTCGAGGTCGCGCAGCCGCACATAGCCGGCCAAGGGGGTGTCCGGGAGCAGTCGTCGGGCAAGCAGGAGGCAGACGGCGCCGAGCGGCAGATTGACGTAGAACACCCAGCGCCAGCCTTGCTCGGCCCCGGCTGCCTGGATCAGCAGACCACCGGCGAGCGGGCCGACAGCGGTGGAGATGGCGACCACGCTGCCGAACATGCCGAAGGCCCGGCCGCGCTCCTGGCCGGAGAACATCTGCTGGATCAACGCGGAGATCTGTGGCGAGATCAGGCCTCCGGCAAAGCCTTGTACCAGACGGGCGATCACCAGCCAGAGACTGGACTGAGCGGCTCCACAGGCTGCCGATGCCAGGGTGAACAGGGCGAGCCCAGCCATGAACACCACGCGGCGTCCCCGCGCGTCACCGAGGCGTCCCGCAGGGATCAGGAACAGACCGAAGGCGAGCGAGTAGCCGGAAAGGACCCATTGCAGGTCTGACTCCGGGGTGTGGAGCCCTTCCCGGATCGATGGCAGGGCAACGTTGACAATGGATACGTCCAGCAGGGTCATGAACCCTGCGATCAGACACACCGCCAACGCCTTCCAGCGGCGCGGATCGCGGGTGTCGGGGCCGGAGGCAGAGTGGCCATCCCACCCCGCAGCACCCCAGTGAGCTGCACTCTCTGCCATGGCTCGCACCCTAGGACCAAGCGCCCCGATACTCATTCCGGCAGGGCCGCGAGAGCGCATTTCCGGCATCCGTTGCAGTGGACGACCGGCAGCGGGCACAGGCCTCGGCCGCACCCGGACGGTCCTGGACGACGTACGCCCGTCCCCGGTTCGGCTCTTTCGGGTAGTCCCCGAGCACGTGGCGGGTGACTATGGCCCGTGACAGCGCTGCGGAACGGGTTTGGCGATCGATATGAACCATGATGAGGAAGAGAACACCGGCGGGCACCCAGGCCGGCTGGATCGCAGGCTGTTCCTCACTGCGGCGGCGGGCGGCGTGGCCGGGGGCGTGGCGGCGACCGGTTGCCGCTCCTCCGCGACCGCCGGCACCAGCACCGGATCCCCTCCGACGGACGCCACCCACCGCGCTGGGGAAGGGGAGAGGACTCGGGCGGGGGACTCCGACTGGCGTATCCGTTCGGTGGGACCGCCCGAGGCCATCGAGGGCTATGCCGACAAGGTGAGCGTGCTGCCGGGTGAGGAGTTCGGCATGTACGTCTCCACCACCGCTCCCGCATTCCGGGTCTCGGCGTACCGGGTTGGCTGGTACGACGGCGCACAGGCGCGACTGGTCTGGCGTTCGCACCGTTTCGCCGGGTCGGTCCAGGCCCGCCCCCGGCTGGTCCAGGTCACCCGTACCGTACGGGCAGACTGGCGACGCACAATCCGTGTCCGCACCACCGGCTGGCCGGAGGGCGCGTATCTGCTCCGGCTGGACGCGGACAACGGCCACCAGCGCTACGCACCCCTGATCGTCCGCTCGGCGAGCGCGGCGGGCAGAACCTTGCTGATGCACGCCGTTGCAACATGGCAGGCGTACAACGTGTGGGGTGGCTACAGCCTTTACCAGGGCAAGGACGGTGCATACGAGACGCGTTCGCTCGCTGTGAGCTTCGACCGTCCCTATGACGGCAACGGCGCCGAGAAGTTCATGGTGTACGAACGGGCAGTGGTGGTGCTGGCCGAGAGACTGGGCATCCCGCTCGCCTACACCACCGGCACGGACATCCATCGCGACCCCGGCATTCTCCAAGGTGCGTCCGGAGCCCTCTCACTGGGACATGACGAGTACTGGACGTCGCAGCAGCGCGCATTCGTCACCCGGGCACGCGACGCGGGCACCAACGTGGCCTTCCTCGGCGCCAACACCTGCTTCCGCAGGGTCAGGCTGGAGCCGGACTCCACCGGCGCCGACCGCACGGTCGTCTGCTACAAGACCGACTACCGCAAGGACCCGTACCTCGCCGACCACCCGGACATGCCGACCCACGACTTCCGCCAGCCGCCCGGCGCCTCCCCCGAGTCCTCCCTGACCGGTGTCCTCTACGAGGGCTATCCCGTGGACGCCCCGTATGTCGTCTACCGGAGCGACCACTGGCTCTTCGAGGGGACGGGCGTGAAGCAAGGAGACTCCTTCGACCATCTGGTCGGCGTGGAGTACGACCGGGTCACGCCGGACATGCCCACCCCGGCGCCGCTCGAGATCATCGCCCACTCGCCTCTCGTTTGTAAGGGCAAGCACAGCCACTCCGACTCCGCCTACTACACCGTGCCGAGCGGAGCGGGCGTCTTCGCCTCCGGAACTATGCGGTGGGTTGAGGCTCTGATGGCGGGGACCCGCGAGAACGGACGCAACCACGGCATGGACGCCCGCACAGGGGCCTTCGTCACCCGCGCCACGGAGAATCTGCTCCATGCGTTCGCGGCGGGTCCGTGCGGCCGGAGCAAGCCGAAGCCCAGGGACAACGTGAGAGACGTGTACGCGTCGGCACCACACTGACGCCATGGGTATTGCCCTGTCGGCGAACGCTGTTAGGCGACGTTGTAACCGGCGTCCATCACAATCACGCTGTCCGGATCGCCGGGCTCCCAGTGGCCTGCGCTCGGTCTGCGTCTCTGCTGCTGCGGTAGTCCTGGATCAGCCTGGAGCGCCATTCCTGGTCTGGGAGAATGGGCATTCATTCGTGGTACGAGTCGCAGGGGGACGCATGGCCGAAGACGTGGTGGAGACTGCAGTGGAGAGCGGGGGGTCGGCCGGACTTCTGCCGGAGGCCCTCTCCAAGGAGATGGACCGGGAGATGCGGCGCTGGCGTGTCGGGACCATCAACTACGGACTGACGTACTATCTGAGCCGAATCCTGCTCATTCTCGCTAGCGCTGTCGTGGCCGCCGACCAGAACCTGGGCGGCGGCCACGGGAGTTGGCTGATCAAGTGGGTCCCGGCGCTGGCGCTGACCGTCGCGGTGATGACCGCGGTGGACACCTGGCTCAAGCCCCAGCAGAAGTGGCTCGGATTCATGGAGTCACGGGACGCCCTGGCGGACCTCGTGATCCAGGCCGAGGCCGGGATGCCGGCCGATCAGGTTCGGGCCAGGTTCCTCAAGTTGCGCCAGCAGCATCGGGTACGGAACATCTTCTGAATCGTGTGTGGGCCATCGACGCAATGATGCAGTGACGTCACTCGGATTCCTTGAGCCGCTGCAGCACTCGGCGCTCGGCGGCCTCCACGTCCAGTCGGCCCGACGGGTTACCGCCCCGGGCGATGACGGCGGCCCGGACCAGAGCCAGGTAGAACAGGGCAGGCGCGCACGGCGTCCAGATCTTGCCCGAATCCTTCTCCAGGAGGAAGGCGAGCACGCTGTCGGGATCCGCCGGAACGAACCTGAACTGATCGTGCTCCCACTTGTCCTCGATGCCCCGGCTGCGGCGGGCGGTGAGGTCCTTGGAGCTGAGGTCGGGGAGTACCGCGCGGTAGAAGGCGGCCCACTGGTGATTGCGCAGGTCCAGCGCAAAGGCGAGCAGCTCCAGCTGAACGTTGTCCCCGTCCTGGACGGCGAGTTCCTCACGGAGGGCGCGGTGCGCCACGGCGCTGAGGCTCATGGGCTTGCCGTCCTGGGGGACGTCGTGGATTGCAGCGAGTCCTTCGTTGACCGAGGAGTTCCAGCGCTGCTTGTTGTGGCCCTCGACCTGCACGCTTCGGCGTGCGAAGACCATCATCCGGTCACGTCCCGTCTCCACGGCGACGTTGACGCCGAAGCTGCAGGAGAGGAAGGACGGCGCCTCCACCGGGTCGGAGTTGGTCAAGTACTGCGAGCGCAGGGTGGCGGAGGCGTCCTGCTCATCCAACGGCCTGTCCAGGTTGACGGAAGTGGCGAGGAAGTCGTAGTAGTCCGCGTCGCACAGGCTGATCCGGACCTGGGGCTCCTCGTGCTCGTCGGTCCGGGAGGAGATGACGCTCTCGACGGCGAACCGCGGGTTGTTCCAGGCGAAGCGCTCCCCCGCCGCCTGCTTGCGCTTCTGCTCGGCCTCGATCTCCTGGCGCCACTGCTGGACCCTCACCGGAAGGTCCACGCGGCGAAGTCCCGCCTCGTAGATGATCGTGACGTTTTCCTCTCGGATCGGGCGCGTGCCGTCTCCTTCGAAGATGTGACAGTCCGTCTCCGTGTCCCCGATGACGAACGCGTCGCGCTGATTCATTCGACCCCCTCACCTGCCGTCCAGTAGTGTGAGACGGCACACATTTCTTAGCTTGAGATGTCAGGGTGTCACAAGCCCTTCTTCCGCGGGCGGATACGTGGGAATGGACTCTGAGGGGAGAGCCCCAGGGATGGAGCGTGCGCAGGGGCGGGATGGTGTGGTCGCCACCGTCGTCGTCGACCGGTACCGGGGGGACACTCAAGGGGCTAGGAACCGTTCTCGCCTGAGGACGACTGCCGCACGCTTCGTCGAACAGACACGACGCCTCGGTTTCAACGCCCCTTCGCTGAGTCTGGCCAGTGTGGACGCCGCGACCGCGGCGCCGCTGGCTGCGGGGCGCGAGGGGATTCGCGCGTTCGTACAACGGCTGCATCAGCAGGCGGTGCATCGGAGGATCCTCTACTGGACGGGGCACGGCGAAGTCGTCGGCGATACCTTCTACCTGGCCTGCGAGGACAGCTACGAGGCAGGACGGTTCGACCCCAGCCGGGCCGTGGCGGCTGCGGAATTGGTCGCCTGGCTCGCCGAGGACGCCACGGACACCCTGCTCATCCTGGACGCCTGCTTCGCGGGGGAGGCGATACGGGGGCTGAGCGCCCAGGTCGAGAACGCGCGCGATCTGATGCGGCAGTCCGGCTCCCTCACCGGATTCGCTTACGTCGCTACCGCCGAGTCCCGGCAGGAAGCGGTGGAGGGCCATTTCGTCGAGCGCCTCGAAGAGGTGCTGTCGAATCCCGCTTTCGTCGTGGGTGAGAGCGAGAGGATCTTCAGCAGGGACAAGGACACCGTCGTCTTCCAGCACCTCATGCTCGGTGTGCAGACTCTGATGCGAGGACAGGCGCCGGTCTGGCGCGAGGTGCACACCCTGAGCCCCGAGTTCCTCGTCAATCCCCACTGGTCCCCAAGAGTCAACGCCGCGCTGCGCCCGGAGGACGACGAGTCCTGGATCGGCAGTGAGTTCCGGCGCGGGGAACTGCCCGTCTTCTCTGACTCCGGCGAGAGCTGGCATCTGCGAGACTTCGCCTCGCGGCACCGGGTGGTCACTGAAGTGGTCGACTGGCTGCGCATCCAGGAATCGGGGATGTTCACCGTCACGGGAGCGTCCGGTGCGGGCAAGTCGACCCTGCTGGCCTATGTGGCGCATCTGACGGTAGAGAGCTTCGTCGCCTCACTGCCCGCGGACCGCCGACCGCGAAACCTGCCGGAACTCCGTTCGGTGAACGCTGCTCTCCACTGCCGGGGAAAGACGCTTGCTGCGCTCTGCGAGGAGTTGACGGAGCGTCTGAGGCCCCTGGGCCTGGCGATGTTCGACGGGGCCCGACCATCCCCGCCCGGCTGTGTGGAGACGATCAGGGACTTGGCTGACCGAAAGGGCAGCCTCACCTTGATGTTCGACGGACTGGACGAGGCTGCGGCCGGTCACTCCTTCGACATCGCGAGAGGCCTGCTCAACCCGCTCGCGGCGCAGCCGCGGGTGCGCGTAGTGGTCGCTACCCGGGCCAGCCCGCGCCGCAATCTGCCAGGCGATCCGCCCGCCGAAACCCTGCTGGAAGTTCTGCACTGCGTGCAGCCACTGGAGCTGGACCGGTCCGTCGAGGTCGAGCAGGACATCGCTCGCCATGTGGAACGTCTCCTCGGAGAGGAGAGCTCCCCGTACAACCGGCTGCGGGACGCGGCACAGACGCGCGGCGCGGTCGCGCGATACGTCGCGGGCCGTAGCAGCGGTCTCTTCCTCGTGGCCACCCTGTGGGCACGTCGCCTTGCCCAGATGCCCGCTCCGGTCGACGAGCACCGGCTCGACCAGGAGCTCCGGAGCGGCACGGCCGTCCTCGACTCCCTGCTGACAGAGGAGTTGGACCGGCTCGACCCGCAGGACCCGGCCCGTATCCGGGACTTCATGCGGAGCCTCGCGCTCGCTCAGGGAGTCGGGCTGTCCCAGCCAGGAGTGTGGCTCGCCGTGACCAACGCGGTGCGGGACAACGCGGTCAGCAGGGAGTACAACAGCGCGGACCTGAGCACCGTGATCCGCACGGCCACGGGCGTGACGATCACCAAGGACGAGGAGTTCGGCCGGGAGGTCTACCGCCTCCACCATCCCAGTTTCGGCGCACATCTGCTGTCCGGCGAGGCGGAGCAGAGGCACCAGCACCGTGCGGTGGTGCGCGCCCTCACCCCTCGCGAAGGTGTGGGCTGGCAGGACGTCGAACCCTACGTCGCCCACTACCTGGCGGCGCACGCCGCTCTGGCCGGGGACGACACCCTTGAGGAGCTGGTGGCCGACCACCACTTCCTGGTGGCAACCTCGCCCGACGTCCTGGAGCCGCTGGTCGCCAGTCGGCTGGCGACAACTCTGCAGAGCGCGTTGTACCTGCGCGTCGCCGACCACTTCCGAAGACATCCCTCGCCGTCGGCGCGATGGGCGGTGTTGCGGGCCACTGCCCTGGCCATGTTCTCCCCCGAGTTCTTGTGCGCCGTGCCGAAGCCCTCGTCGGTGTTCTGGGACGACGTGTGGAGCAGCGCGGAGCGGCTTCCGCTGCGGCGGAGCTGGCCCGCTCCCTCGGGCGGGGCATTGGCGGTGCACTGGGAGACTGACGGCGACGGGATCATCCACGTCGCCGGTGCCGGTGAGATCACGTCGTGGACCGAGGACGGGCGCGAGACGCGGACCAGGACCACGGGCCCGGCCACATGGGCCTCGCCTCCTGTGCAACGGGGGGTATCAGCTTCCGGACGGGGTGAGAGCCGGGTGATCGCCACACACGACAGCCAGTGCGTGCGGATCTGGCACGGCCACCACAGGTACCCGGTCGAGGAGCTCTACTGGGGAGGAACGCCGAACGCCCTCGACTCGGTGCGGCGGGGCCGGGACGTCTTCCTCGCCGCGGTCGACCGCACCGGCACATGGGTGTGGCGGTGGGACTCCTCCCTGGAATACGCCCGGGGGCGGATAGGGCGGCCGTTCCACGTCTCCGCGCAGGTGCGCTGTGTGGCTCTGGCCGTCTCCGGTGGGCGAGTCGGAGTGGTCACGGGCGGCCCTGGAGGGGTGACCGTGTGGGAGGTACAGGGGCTGAAGACCGGGCAGAACCGGCTCGTGCGCACGCGTTCCCTGAGCGACGGCGCCGAAGTGGTCAAGGGGGTCTCGGTGCTGGTTCCCGAGGAGGGACCCGAGGCCGTGATCGCAGCACTGGACGGCCACACGCTTCACGTCTGGCACACGGAGGACCTCTTCCACGGCGAGGCGGAGCTCCGGTTCCTCGCCCGCAGCGCGGGAGGGGCGGTGATCCTCGGGCGCGGCCCCCACGGCGTGCTGACCGCCGTGCAGGAGAACGCCGAACTCCATGTGTGGGACGAGTCCGGCAGGGAGTATGTCCCCTTACCCTGCGACCACGGGCACGAGTCCCTGGCCTTTGACCCCTCGGGAACCGGCCGTCTGGCGGTCGCCGATGACACCCGGCTCCACATCTGGGAGCCGCACGCTCCTTTCGAGGCCGGAGGCGCCGCCCGGGCACCTCTCCGAGGGCGCGTTGCTGAAAGCCCGCAACTACGGTTGGTGCGAGACTCCGACGGAACAATGCTCCTTGCCCGCTCACAGGGCTTCGACGTGCTGCTCAGCCTGCACACCACGTCCGGCCGCGTCGTCGAGGGGCCACGGCTCCCGCACTCGCACCAGGTGACTGCGGTCGCCGCCACGAGAGCCGGGGAGGGATGGGTGACTGCGGCGGTCGGTCGCCGGCACGTGGTGCTGTGGAGGCTCGGCCCGCGGCTGGAGCTCCTGGGGACCGAGGAGTTCGACCTGCCGGGCGCGTCCGACTTGCAAACGCCCTCGCTCGACCTGTCCGTCACCGGCACAGGCCAGATGCGCATGATGTGGCCATCCGGGCAGAACGTCATCACGTGGGAACGCGAGAACGTGGAGCGCGGCGGCCCCTGGCGGGAGAGACATACCTTCGTGCTGACTGCCTCGGGATCCGTCCAGCAGTTGGAGGTGGTAGGCGTGCCCGGCGGCCCGTCTTGGCTGTCGCTCTGGGGCGGCGACGCAGTCCGGGTCTGGAACCTCGCCGAGCCCGATGCCCGGCCGGAACCGGTCGACTGCCCCGGCGCGAGGGCGGTCGCGACCGGTCTGCTGAGACGGGCGGTCCGGTCTGTCCCCCTGGTCGCCTACGCGACTCCGTACACAGTGCGCTTCCGCGAGTGCGACGGCCGCATCGGCAGGCCGATCGCCCTTCCGGAGCAGCCCGGTGCGCCACTCGACGGGCTCACCCTGGCCGGGCCGCCGGAGCGGCCCCTGCTCGTCGGCTGGAGCCGGGAGTCCGGGAGCCTGCAGTTCTGGGACGTCGGGCAGGAACGGAGGCTGGACCCGATGGAGTCCCGCGGTTACGAAGTGACGAGTGTGGACTCTGCCTACGACGGGCACGACATCACCCTCGTGATCCAAGGCATCGCGCAGAAGAGCCTTCGCTGCGACCAGGTGGTCCTGCCCTGGCCAGTCGACGAGGGAGGTTCGATGCCACGGGTCGTCCAGCAACGAGGGGCGGAGACCGCCCATAAGGACAGGGAGAGCATTCGGTGAGAGGCGATCTCGTCATCGTGGTCCCGGGAATCATGGGCACAGCCCTGACCCGGGTCGGTCAGGACGTCTGGGACCTGAGCCTGCAGGCGATCGGTGGCATTCTCGGGTCGACGCGGACGAGAGAGATGCTCAAGCTGCAGAAAGACATCAGGGACGAGGATCCGGAGCCGCCGCACGCCCTGGACGTGGGTGGTGCCATCTTCGGCCCGCGCCTGCTGCCCGGCCTGATCTCCGACATCGGATATGTCGGCCTGCGCAGGAAGCTGGATATCGAGCCGGACAGGTTCGTGGTCTTCCCCTACGACTGGCGGCTGTCCAACCGCAACTCGGCCCGAAAACTACGGCAATTCGTCGACGAGCGGCTGTCGCACTGGCAGGAAACGGCCGATCCGGCACTGTATCCGGGAGCCAAAGACGCCAAGGTGGTGTTTCTGTGCCGTTCCATGGGCGGCCTTGTCGTGCGGTACTACACCGAGGTCCTCGGTGGATGGGAGAAGACCCGGTCGGTTACGACGCTGGGCACGCCCTTCTCGGGGAGCGTGAAGGCGCTGCGGTTCCTGACGGGGCAGGCGCGGTGGGTGCCCGGACCTCTCAACGAGCAGATCCGCGAGATCTGCTCGACGTATCCCTCGCTCGGGCAGTTGATTCCCACGTACCGGATAGTGCTTGACGAGGAGAATGGCAGGGTCGCTCTGGATAGCCGCACCCCACTGGAGGGAGTGGACCCGTGGATGATCGAGGAATCGGTCCGATTCTTCACCGACATCGACAACGCCATCCAGAAGAACGACGCCCTGCACGGGCGTCATCGCTACGCCCTGTTCGCGTTCGGGGGCGACAAGCACCGGACCGATCAGGCGATCTCCTTCCCCATGGGGAGCAAGCCGAGGTTCCACTCCGACTTCTCGAAGTCCACCGATCTCAATGACCGGTACCTGCCGTCTCCACGCGGTGATGGCACAGTGTCGCACCTCGCACAGACCCCACCTGAGTGGTCGAGTACGGGCCAACCGCTGTGGCTGGACAGCAGGCACGCGGATCTGATGAACGCGGACAAGGCCATCGAGCAGCTTAAGCGCATCTGTGACGACGTACCGCTCGCCCAAGCGCTGAGTTCCGAGCACCCGGTTGGCGTGGAACTGCCTGATGTCGCCGTCGCCGGCGAACCGTTCGAGATCTGGGCAACGAACGCCGAGGCCTCGTTGCGTTTGCGGGTGCGGCGCCTCGCCGAGAACGGCAGGTGCGTGTGGGATGAGGAGATGCGGCCGTGCGGCGATGACACCTTCCGCGCCGAAGTACGCGCCGAGTCCGGACGGTGGACACTGGAGGTGTATTCGCCGACGGTCAAGTATGTGTGCCGGGACGTGATCCTGGTCGTGTGACAGCATGGTTCCGCCCTCACGCTGGGAACCGCCTGCCCACCCACCGCCACGCGAACTCCAGCACCCCGACCGCGGTGCCCGATCCCGCCACAGGCGAACGCCTGTCGGACGCCGAAGTCGCCGAGATACCCGCCTACACCGCGTTCGCCGGCCGCACGAAGGCGGAACGGGTCACCGCGCGGCTGATCGTGCGCCGGGTACGTGACCTGGCCAAACCCGCCGTTGTGGGTGAGCAGGGCGAGTAGTTTTGAGCCGCCCGGGGTTAGTGCTCGACGGGCGGGATGAGGAAAGGGGCATTTTGTGGCGATACGGTCGTTTAGGTGACGGATCTCCTACTCTGTTGTCGGGCCTGCGAAACCGAGCGCAGGCAACCCCACAAGGAGGAACCATGACCCGACCCAGACGCGTCACCCCGCGCCTGTGGACCGCCGCCGTCGTGTCGGTCGCCGCCGCAGTCGCCGCCCTGACCGCGCCTTCGGCGGCGGCCGACTCCGACCAGTGTCCGTCCGGTTCGTTCTGCGTCTGGGAACAATCCAGCTATCGGGGCGACTTCCGGCACTACACCGCGTCGAACCCCAACGTCGGAAACTACATGAACGACCGCATGACCTCGTACTGGAACCGCACCGGCAAGACGGTCAGCGTCTACGAACACTCCAACTACACCGGCTGCATGTTCTCGGTCGCGCCGGGCAAGTACGAAGCGGCGGTTGCTTCGCACTTCAATGACAAGATGACCTCCCTCCGCGTCGGCAGCGGCTGCTGACGCCTTCGGCGGAAGAGGGCTGCTGCCCTTCCCTGGGTGAGGTACGAGTGCCGGTAGCCCTCACCCAGGGTCTGGGAAGTCGAATGCTCACTGTCTGGACCGTGTTCCGGCGGGCTGCACGTGCGTCGACAGACTTCAGGCCGGATGACATACGGCGGCAGAGGACAGCTATCGGGTTCAGACGAAGTGCGTCCGCACCCCGCCACCACATCATCCAACAGCTCCGGCGGAGACGCGCGCGTGAGCACTCCAAGGACGATGCGATCCAAAAACCGATCACCTCAACTACCTTCCGCCGCCAGCGCAGCCGGCCGGGGCGGGAAAGGCTCAGCGGCTTACTTCTTCCTGCGTGTCGAAGGCTTCACGGGCGCGTGTGATAGCGGGCATGTTCTCCGAGACCCAAGCCAGCAACACGTCGATGGGAGACCGCAGGGTCTTGCCAAGTGGCGTGATCCGATACCTGATTGCCACCGGGCGGGTGGAGACGACCTCGCGCTCGATCACGCCGTTTCGCTCGAGTCGCCGAAGTGTCGCGGTCAGAGACTTCTGCGTGACCTGCGGGATGGCTCGGCGCAACTCGTTGAAGCGGCACGGGCGTTCGCACAGTTCGCTGAGAACGCTGAGCGACCACTTGTCGAGGACCTGGTCGAGCAGTTCGCGATGCGGAGGGCCGATGAGGGATTTGTCCTCGGTATCCATGGAGAAACCTGGTCTCGTTGAAGTGTCCTTCTTCCACTAAGTAGCTTACGGATACCTAGCTCAGAGGGAGAACACTGATGACTGTCCAGCACTTCACGCCGGAAGGCATGTTGCAACCGGCTCCGTATCACCACGTGGCCGTCGGAACCGGCGCGACACACATCCACGTCAGCGGGCAGGTCGCACGCCGGGCCGATGGGACTACGGTCGCACCCGGCGACCTGGCCGGGCAGGTAGCCCAGGCACTGCGCAACACCTCCGTCGGACTGGCGGGCGCGGGCGCGTCGTTCGCGGACGTGCTGCGCCTGACCTTCTACGTGACCCGATGGAGCCCGGAGAAAATCGGCGACTTCATGGCCGGCGTGGAGGCCGTCGCCGACGAGATCGGGCTCCAGCTGCCCATGCCGCCGGCCTCCCTGATCGGCGTCGAGTACCTCTTCGAGCCGGATGTGCTCGTAGAAGTCGAAGCAACTGCGCTGCTCAGCTGACTCTTGAGGCATGTCTTCTCGACCGGCACCCCAGACCTCCAGACAGTCATTGATCAACACGACAGCCGAAGACTCTGCCCGCACAGAGCCCCAGGTCAAAGCGCTCCCGGGCGGCCGCAATCCGGAGGGCCGGGACTTCGGCCGCGCGACGCGTTTCTGCGGCTGCTGTCGAGCCGACCGACTGTTGCCGGGCCGAGACGTCACCGGTACATCGATCGCCGCGATCGGGGCGGGTAAGGCATCTGCCGGCCACCGCTCATCGAGGAGGGCCGGGACCGTCCTCGATGAGCGGCACCTGGCCGACAACACCTACCGGCTGCCGCCGGCCTGGTGGCCCGGCCTCACTTCAGGTGCCGGCCGAAGAACCGGCCTCCGTCTTCCACCTCGAACCACGGGGTGCCGGTGTGCCCGCCCAGATTGGCGTGCAGCGTCTTCTCCTTGGTGCCGAAGACGTCGAACAGGTCCAGGGCCCGCTGCCGGGGGTTCCCTTCGTCGTCCCACTGCAGCAGGAACAGCAACGGAATGCTGACCTGCCGGGCCTCCTCGCGTTGGGCGCGGGGCACGTAACCCCCGGCGAAGAAACCGGCGGCCGCGATGCGCGGCTCGACCACTGCCAGCCGAATGCCGACGGCGGTCCACCCCGAGTACCCGACCGGGCCGCCGATCTCGGGCAGCGAAAGGAGGGCGTCCAGCGTGGTCCGCCATTCCGGGACCGCCTTTTCGACCAGCGGGCCGATGAAGGACTCGAAGATCTCATCGACCGGCTCGTCGGCCTGCATCGCCCGGCGGAGGTCGGCGCGGGCCTGTTCGTCGGCGGCGGAACGGGGCCGGTCACCGCACCCGGGGGCGTCGATGGTGGCCACCGCGTAGCCGTACGCCGCGAACTGCCGGGCCCGGGTCACCAGCCGGGATTCCCCCTTGGGCAGGCCGTTGTTGTGTGCCATCAGGATCAGCGGGGCCGGTGCAGATCCAGGCGTCCACAGGGTGCCGGGGATCTCGCCGAGGGTGAATTCGCGTTCGAGGACGTCGTCGTCGAGGCGCTGTTCAGAAGTGAATTGCATGGTCGTGCCTTTCGGGAGTGCTCTTGAACGGCGCTCCCGGACGACCTATCGCCCGACCGTGACCCCGGAGGGGAGCACCCATGTCGATTCTGCGTTCACGGGTACCACCTCCTCGTTCTCTCGCACGGCCTCCGGAAACGTAGCAGTGGTCGCCATGGTCCGCCAAACGGTTTTTTGAGGAGGCTCTGTGGCCGGATGCCACGGGGCCACTCACCTGAAAACTAAGGCCGTGCGGTTAAGGGCTTCGGGCTGTGCGGTCACGGTGTGACGTAGGCCGGGACGGGAAGCGGAGCCTCTGCGTGCTCTGCGTTTCATTCGAGATGTTACGGTCGTTACATGATCAGTGAAACTGCGCAGGTCCCGAAGCGGTTCCTGCTGGTGTCGGTGAGCACGGCGGACGCCCCGGCGGCGACGCGGGTGCGGGTATGGCGCAAGCTGCGCTCGCTGGGGGCGATGTATCTCCAGCAGTCGGTGTGCCTGCTGCCGGATCGCGAAGGGGTGCGCCGCCAGGTGGCGCGGCTCCTCGCCTCGGTGCGGGCCGACGGCGGCACCGCCCGGCAGTTGACCGTGGACATCGCTGCCGACACCGAATACGCGGAGCTGGTCAGGGAGTTCAACGCCGAGCGGGATGGGGAGTACGGCGAGGTCGTCGAGCGCGCCCCGGACCTGTTGAAGGAACTGGAGCGGGAGACGGCACGGGGCAACGCCACGTATGCGGAGGTGGAGGAGTCCGAGGCTGACCTGGAGCGGTTCGAGAAGTGGCTCGCGAAGATTGCCGCCCGCGACTACTTCGACGCGCCAGGCGGCACGGCGGCGCGGGGGGCAGTGGAGCGGTGCCGCGCCGCGCTGGCAGCCTTCGAAGACGCGGCGATCGCCGCGCAGGCCGGCACCCACCCCGCCACGGACACAGAGCAGAGCTCGCTGCCGGCCTCGGCCACGCTGCGCGCCGTCGAGTGAAGCGGAGCATCACATGTGGTGGGACATAGCGATCGCCCTCGGGGCGGGACTGCTTGCCGCCTGGCTGGGCCTGCTGATCACGCTGCTGCTGATCCGTCCCAAGGGTGCTCTGCTTGTCGAGGCGATACGGCTGTTGCCGGACTTGGTACGGCTGCTGCGCCGCCTGGCCGCCGACAAGGCGCTGCCGCGCGGGGTACGGGTCCGGCTCGGCCTGCTCATGGTCTACCTGGCACTGCCGATCGACCTCATCCCGGACTTCCTGCCGGTCATCGGCTACGCCGATGACGCCATCATCGTGGTGTCCGTCCTGCGCTCCGTCGTACGGCGGGCCGGGATCGCCGCGGTCCGTGCTCACTGGCCCGGCACTGAGGACGGCTTCGCCGCCCTGTCCCGGCTGGCCGGGCTCCAGCGGGCCGCCGACGGCACCGCGGCAACCGCTGGTCCAAAATGGCGGTAGACCCGCACGCCCCGAGCGACGGCGGCGGGGCCGCTTCGAGAGGGACGGCTTCAAGCCGGCAGGTCGAGCCGGTGCACCGCGGCCCAGGCCGAGTCAGCGCCTGGGGCGGTGCGCGTCCAGACCTCCCGCGCGCCCAGACGGCGGACCCCGTCGAGGAGCTCGGCGAACGGGGCGTCGCCTGCACGCAGCGGGCTATCACCGCCGATCGCCAAGCCGGGCAGGCCGAACGCGAGCACCAGGAGCAAGACCAGGCCGTGCCCGAGCAGAAGGCCGGCGGCTGGCTCTCGCGCTTCCGCACCTGACCAGGGCACGTGAACACTCAGCGACCCCCGACCCATGTACTACACGTCGTAGAGTCCCGATTGGGTGCAGCTATCGCCGGGATGCAGATCGTTACCGCACGGACGCGGTAGAGAGGAACGGGACATGCAGGCGATTACCGATTGGCTCGTCGGGCTGTCCGGACCCGTCATATATGCCGTCGTCGCAGCCCTGGTCTTCTGTGAGGATGCGCTGTTCATCGGCTTTGTCCTGCCGGGGGAGACAGCTGTTGTTCTGGGCGGGGTGCTGGCCAGTCAAGGTCAGGTTTCGGTGTACTGGCTGGCCGTCGCTGCCGTGGCGGCCGCGATCGTCGGAGACTCCGTCGGCTACGAGGTCGGCCGTCACTTCGGGCCCGCGATTCTTCGCGTCCGTCCGCTGCGGCGGCACCAGGACAGCATCTCCCGCGCCCAGGATCTGATCCGCCGCCGCGGACCGGTGGCTGTGTTCCTCGGCCGGTTCATCGCTTTCTTCCGGGCGATGATGCCCGCGCTGGCCGGCGTATCCCGTATGCACTACCGAACGTTTTTGCTGTTCAATGCGCTGGGCGGCCTTGTGTGGGGCGTCGGGTTCACCCTGCTCGGATACTTTGCCGGAACCGCCTACGCGCAGGTTGAGCATGCCGTCGGCCGGGCCCTGGCGATCGTTGTGGCCGCCGTCGTCATCGCCGCCCTGGCGGTCTGGCATCTACGCCGCCGCCGTACCCACCACAGTACGGACGATGCTTCCTGAGCTCTTACGGCCTGGTGCACGATAGAGAGTGGATCAGCGAGCGGCGCCATGCGGCTTCGAATCCAAGGCGGAGGAGGGAGGCGACGCGGAGCGTCGTCGACCGACGCCCGGGCCCGGACGTCCGGTGAGCCAGCAGCCCCGCGATTCCGGCGCACCCGCCCAGGACCCCGCACGACTGCTCGCACCGGCCGAACACCCTCGGCTTTCAAGCGCGTTGGCGAGCGGCAAGCGAGACGGGCGGCACGGGACGACCAAGCGGATCGATTGACTTTCGATCGATATCGATCGACAATCGATACATGAATCGCTTCCTCATTGTTGCGCTCCGGGCCGGTATCGTCGCAGCGTTCACGCTGGGTCTCTTCGGTCAGTTCGTGGTCATCCCGACTACGGCAGTCAATGAAGTCGACCGCTTCCCTCCTTACGCCCCGTTCGCCGCGCCCTATGTGACCGTGGCGATCATCGGCGTCGCCTGCGTTCAAGTGGCGCTCGTCGCGGTGTGGATGCTGCTCGCCATGGTCCAACGCGGCGCGATCTTCACCCCGAGGGCCTTCCGCTGGGTCGACACCATCATCGGGTCCTCGACCCTGGCGACGCTGTTGGCGCTTGGCGTCACCGGGCACCTGGCCCTGGCCGAGATCCCCACCCCCGACGAAGACAACATGGCCGTCATCAGCACCCTGGCCGCCACGCTGGCGAGCGTCGGCGTGGGGGCGGTATTCGTCATGCTCGTCGTCGTCATGCGCGGCCTGCTGCGCAAGGCGACGGATCTGGAGACCGAGATCGCCGAGGTGGTGTGATGGCGATCATCGTCGACCTGGACGTGCAACTCGCCAAACGCAACATGTCGGTCGGAGAGTTCGCCGCCGCCGTCGGCATCACGCCCGCCAACATCGCCGTGCTGAAGAACGGCCGCGCCAAGGCGGTCCGGTTCACGACGCTCGACGCGATCTGCCGGACTCTCGGCTGCCAGCCCGGCGACGTACTGCGCTGGGTCCCCGACGACCAGGACGACGCGAGCGACGAAATCGACGGGGACGGCGAGGGCGACTGCGAGAGGCGGTGGGTCGCCGCTACAGCTCGGGGTATGACCAAAGCCGAGCCTTCACTTGGCGAGTGAGCATGGCGAGAAGCACACTCAACAGGGCCGGGAATGCGACCGCAGCGGCGCCTCGGCACTGCTGCGCACGACCGCAGCGCCGCCTGTCAGCGGTAATGCTGACCGAACCCCGCGGGACACGAACTCCTGCCCCGTGATGAGCCGGTGCTGCCTCCTCGCTCGGGACGGATGGTGTCCTCGTTGGCGGCGACCGGCCCCGCCCTCTCCCTGCTGCTCGCCGTGTCGGGGCGCCGGGTGGCACTGGAGGACCTCTCCGGGCTGGGTGTCGCCACGCTGGCGGCGGGTTCCTGACCGCTCGTCATCGGCTCCCGCTCCCCCGCTCCCCTGCTCCCCTGCTCCCCTGCTCGAACAACCCTGTCGAACGGCGCTGTCAGTGGCGCGCGGTAGCTTCGGAACTGTTCGAGATCACGGGGTGAGAGGGGTGAATTCGTGGGTGTCAGACATGCGTTGAGCGTTGTCCTGGTCGACGTCAACGACGAGGTGGTGACGGCCTGGCGGTCCGCGTTCGCGGACACGCCGGAGGTCGAGATAAGGCGGGGTTCGCTTCTCGATGTGGACGCCGACGCCTGGGTCTCCCCCACCAACGAGCGTGGCCGGATGGACGGTGGGGTCGACGCCGTCGTCAAGCGGTACCTCGGTGCGGGCATCCAGGTGCGGGTGCAGCGGGCGATCCGCGACTGGTTCGGTGGACGGCTGCCGGTGGGCAGCGCGGTGTGCGTCCCGTCCGGGGCGAATGTACCCCGGTACCTGATCTCGACGCCCACCATGCGCCAGTCGTCGCAGAACGTCAGCGACACGATGAACGTGGCCCTGGCCTGCGCGGCCGCCTTCCAGGCGGTGCATCTACAGAACCGGGCGAAGCCGGGCAGCATCCGGTCGGTGGCCCTCGTCGGGATGGGCGCGCAGACCGGGCAGGTGCCCGCGAAGGTGTGCGCCAACCTGATGTGGACGGGCTATACCCTCTTCCACGACCACGGTTTCGCGGACTACGACAAGTTGCGGGCCGCCGTACTGGGGCAGCTCGACGACATCGAAAGAGCGGGGTCCGCACGGCGGGTCCGGATCAACGTGCCGCAGCGGCCTTCCTTTCGTCACTGACCCGAAGACCTCGCAGGCCGGTGCCGCCAAGGGTGCGGGCACCGGCGACGACCCTGCCGAATCTGTTCAGCATGCCGGGGCGCCCGTGGAGGCGTCCGGTTCGAGTATCGGGAGTTCCACCCTCGTGAGTGATGTCGACGTGACGGCCGCGGGCGATGCCGGTTCCCCGGCCGGGGATCCGCTGGCACTGGCCGGCCTGTTCACCGGTGGCGGCGAGCCGTGGCTGCCGCTGCTCGGACCGGTGATCGAGACGCAGCCGGGAGCCGCCGACTTCATCGGCCCCAAGCGCAGCCCGGAGGTCGTTCCGGTGCGCGAGCTGACGTTCCAGGCGTTGAAGCCGCATCCGCCGGAGAAGTGGAAGGTGGTCGTCTTCGGACAGAACCCCTATCCGCGGGCGGAGAGCGCGACCGGCATCGCAATGTTCGACAACACCTTCAACGACTGGAAGGACAGCCAGTTCGGCCGGGTCGTCAGCATCCGCTGCCTCATCAAGGCGGCCGCGATGTGGAAGTACGGCATCGTCAAGAAGACCCCGATCGCCGACGTCCGCGCCCTGTTGAAGAAGGAGGACACGGTTCAGCCGCCCGAGTGGTTCCAGGCGATGCTCACCCAGGGTGTGCTGCTGCTGAACGCGTCCCTCACGGCGAGCGCGGACGGGGCGATGGCGACCGATCGGCACACGTCGTTCTGGCGCCCCGTGGTTGAGCAGATCGTCGAGGAGATCCTCCAGGCGAAGCAGGACGCGGTGGAGGAGGACGACCGGGGGGTGGTGTTCGCCTGGTGGGGCGCGCACGCCCGGAGTCTGAAGAAGGTCGTCCAGCGGCTGGAGAAGAAGTACCCGGGGGTGCAGGTCCGTCACCTGGACCACGCCAATCCGGCCGCGCAGGGGGATCTGTTCTGCGAGGGCGACCACTTCGCCCAGGTGAACGATGCCCTGGCGGCGGTGGGGGCCGAGCCAGTCGACTGGCTGCCGCGGAAGGGCTGGGACCAGGGGAAGGGCGGGGCCGCCGGTCCGGAGGACGGTGGTGTCGCGCAGCGGATGGGGGCGTTCATCGCGTCCACGATGGAGTTGCACCAGCTGTATCTGGAGCGGCTCACCAGCGTCAAGGACGAGGGCCTCGTCCTGCCGCCCGTCACCGGGGTGTTCGACACGCCGCTGATGGACTTCCGGAAGGCCGTCGAGCCGGTCTCACGGGTGCTCGCGCACCTGGATCGGCATATCGATCTGTCGAGCCGTTTCGGGGAGACGAAGGCCGCGGAGGCGGCGTCCGCGGGCGCGCTTTCCGGGGAGGCCGTGGGCGCCTTGTCGGCCGACGCGATCTCGGCTCTTTACCTGTACACGTGCGAGTCGGGCTTCTACCGCGAGATCAACGATGTGCTGCGCTCTTCGGACCGCGAGCGCGTGGTGCCGTACCTGCCTTACCTGCGGTTGCTGTTCTCGGCGATGGAGGCGTTGCCGGCGCAGACGCGGCCACTGTGGCGTGGTGTGGCGTTGGATCTGCGGTCCCAGTACCCGCTGGGGCGGACGGTGACGTGGTGGGGCGTGTCGTCGTGCACGTCCGAGCTGGGTGTGGCCCGCGCGTTCCTCGGCGGGCGTGGCCGGCGGACGCTGTTCGAGGTGACGCCCACGCGGGCGGTGGGGATCCGGCGGTTCTCCGCGTTCACGGGTGAGGAGGAGTACATCCTCGCACCGGGGACGCAGCTGAAGGTGACGGAGGTGAAGGCCGAGCGTGGGGGTCTGTGCACGGTGCGGCTGACCGAGCTGGAGGGGGCCGGCCTGGTGTCGTGACGTCCCCGGGCCGGGCACACGAGCACCTGGCGGGCCTGAGCCGTGCCGTGGAAGAGGACTGGAAAAGCCGTACCTCGCCTTGCACTCCGACCTGGACGGAGCTCGAAGTGCTGGGCAACGGCTGACCATCTCCCGGAGGTTGTTCGGGTCCCGCCCCTGACTGACCAGCCGCCGTAGCTTCACCACCGCCGGTTCAGCGGCGGCGGCCGAAGGGCCACCAGCTCCGACGTGTCCGGCGGAGGGGCGGGACGGCCGGTCGTGGTGCAGGCGGCCGCGGCGGCAGAGGCGGGTGTGTTGGGGGCTTCGGCTCAGAAGCCTCTCCCTCGCCCGGTCCGGAAGCATTTCCGAGTGCCGGCGGTGCGGCCCCTTCGGTGCCAGCGGGTTCGTCGGCCACGCGTTCTTCACGTGCCCGAGGAACGAGCGACGCCAGTCCACCCACGAGGGCAGCCAGGACTTGTCGAGCTTCCTGACGAGCTAGGGCGTGTTTCGAAAGTCCCGCCTGCCCCGCGACGCCTGGCACGCACGCTCGCCGCGTTGTCGGGATCGTCCTCGTACGCCCAGTACGAGGA
>NZ_JBEOYU010000045.1:0-47945 GCF_040297265.1 Streptomyces sp. NPDC001832 | reverse complement strand
CCGATCTTCGACCTCGTCGACTACGGCATCGTCGGCGACCTCTTCCAGGTCGTGCCCCAGCTCACCGAGGAGGTCAAGTCCCGCAAGGGCTGACCCGCTGTCGAGCCGGTTCCGCGACGGGCAAGGTTTGCCCGTCAAGGAGCGGCGACCGGTGCGTGTGATCGCAAGGCGGCCGGAAGCCCTTGGATGGGGTTCCCCTGCTCGAACGAAGCTGAGAGCTTGGGGAAGTGCCGGGCGTCGCGACGGGGCAAACCTTGCCGGTCGCGGAACCAGCACCCCTTTCGCGAGGCCCCGGGGCCGCACGGTGTGAACTCACCGCGCGGCCCGAACCGGTTCCCCCGCCCGGCCGGTCCGGAGGGGCCGGAGTCTCCCGGTGTGCGTCAAGCCGGCGATCGCTCCGGCGCACACCACACCCACGACGGACAACAGGAGCCAGGGCAAACGCGGTTGCTCCAAGGACGCATCCCACACCGCGCCGGTCGCAAGGTTCCCGACAGTGATCCCGACGCCCGAGATGGTGTTGTACAGGCCGTAGTGGGTAGCGACCAGCCGCCCGCCGGAGAGCGTGACGACGGTATCCATCTCGAAGGGATACACCAGGGCCGTACCGAGGGCGAGCAGGGCTGCCGCGAGGAACAGCGGTGCCAGAGCCGCCGCCCGGATCAGCAGTCCCTCGCCCCGGGGCGGTGCGCCCGTGACAAGGAGCGGTGCGAAGGCGCCGCCCATCAGCGCCAAGCCGTACACGACGGACCGGCTCGCGGACCAACGCGCCCGCGCCCAGGCGATGATGCGCAGCTGTCCGGCCGCCGCAACACCCGCTGATACGGCGAACAGTGCCGTGGTGACCGCGTCCCCGCTCCCAGGAGCCGCCCGCTGCGCCTGCAACGGCAGCGCCAGGTAGACCTGGAAAGACAGAACGTACGAGCCGATCATTGCTGCGGAAAAGAGCAGGAAGGGGCGGTTGGACACCACAGCGCGCCAGTCGGCGAGCACTCCTTGGCGCGCCTCGTCCGCGACCGCGGGGCGCCCGTGGCCGGGCATGGCCTTGACCTGGACGAGGGTAAGCACGAGGAAGAGCAGCGCCGCCACCGCGCATACCGCCCGGAAATTCAGTGCGATCAGGGCCAGCCCGGTCAAAGGGCCGACGAACATGCCCACTTGGTAGAAGACGTTGAACAACGCGAATGCTTCCACGCGTCGCTCCCCCGCTTCCTGTGCGAGGTAGGCCCGCACGGCCGGGTTGAACAAAGCCCCCGCGAAACCGGTCAGCGCCGAGGCGAGGACCAGCGCGAGCAGCGAGTCGACGAAGCCGAGCAGTCCGAAGCCGACGGTCCGCAGCACACATCCGGCGGTGATCACGCTTTTGCAGCCGAACCGGTCCGCGAGCGTGCCGCCGATGAGGAACATGCCCTGCTGGCTGAAGTTCCTTACGCCGAGGACGAGTCCCACCGCCCAGGCAGCCATGCCCAGACCGCCCGAAAGGTGGATCGCGAGGTAGGGCATGAGCATGTAGAACGCCGTATTGATGGTGAACTGCTGGACCATCAACAGCCGTACGGTGCCGCCGAAGGAGCGGAACTGCCGGAAGAGTTCCCTCATCGCGTGACCGCCTCGTCCGAGTGCGGCGCGGTGATGTTCACGCAGCGCGTCCAGCGTTCCACGACACGCTCACCGGGATGGGTGATCTCATCGGGTTCGTCAGCGGGCGGGCACGAGAGGAGGTCGTGCGTACGGCAGTACTCGTCGCTGTAGACCGTGTCCCAGTAACGGTGGACTCCGTCGGGGAAGACCGCCGCGATGCGCGTGCCCGGGACGTGGGTGCGGGCGAGCCAGCCGGCCACCAGCGCAACGGCGCCGACGCTCCAGCCGCCGCTCGCGTAGTGGTGCCTCGCCAACCGCCGCGCCGCCCAGACCGCCTCGTTCGGTGCGACCCAATGGGCCTCGTCGAAGGCGGCGTGGTCGACGTTGCGCGGCTGGATGCTGCTGCCGAGGCCCCGCATCAGACGGACGCCGGTAGGCTGACCGAAGAGGGTGGAACGCACCGAGTCGACGCCCACCAGCCGCAAGCCCGGCGAGAACGCGCGCAGGGCACGGGCGATCCCGGCCGAGTGCCCGCCCGTTCCGACGGCGGCCACCAGCACGTCCACCCGGCCAAGCTGGACGGCGAGTTCAAGGGCGAGATTCGCGTACGCCGCCGGGTTGTCCGGGTTGTGGTACTGGTCGGGGCACCATGAGCCCGGATGTGCGGCGAGCAGGGAGCGGACGCGGTCCCTGCGCGCCTGCTGCCAGCCTCCGGCCGGACTCGGTTCTGCCACCGTCTCCACCCGGGCGCCGAGGGCGCGGAGCTGGTGGACCATGAGCCGTTCCATGCCGGGGTCGCTGACCAGCGTGACCGGATGGCCGTAGGTGATGCCCGCGAGCGCGAGACCGAGTCCGAGCGTCCCGCTGGTGGACTCGATGACGGGCGCCTCCGGCCGGAGCTCTCCGCGGGCCCGTGCGGCCGCAACCATGTGCAGGGCCGGGCGGTCCTTGATGCCGCCGGGATTTGTGCCCTCCAGCTTGGCCCAGAAGCCTCGGCCGGCGGGAGTGAAGGGGCTTCCGACCCAGAGGACCGGGGTGTTGCCCACCATGCCGGCGGGGGTGCGGCGGGGCGCACCCGCTGGCTCGGGGAGTTCGTGTGCCGCCACGAAGGCGTGCACGTCATCGGTGGAAATACTGCGCATGGCAGCAGTCATGGCGATTTTGTCCTTCTGCGGCCACGAGCTGGGTCGGGGCCGTCGCGTGAGAGCGGTACGGGTTTCGGGCGGCTCGTGCGGGCGGTCGCCGGAGCGGCCGGGCGCACCGAGCCGTGTCACGTACGGCTGACGCAAACCAGTTGCAGCAGAGGGAATCCCGCCGGGCATGGTGGCCCGGCGGTGACGACACCGAGGAGACGGCGCGAGAGGACCGAGAAGCCCGCTGTCATGAGTCCCCAGGCGGTCAGGGTGAACAGCAGCGCCGCCAGGAAGGGCGGTCCGGAGCGCGTCGGCGCCTCGCCCAGGAGCACCGCAGCGTCGCAACACCCTTCGGGAGCCGCCGGATGATGCCCGGCTTCGTTCACCTCGCGGTCAGCGGTTCCGGCGGTGTCCACCGCGGGCCCCGTGTCCTGCGTTTGAGGCTCGGCGGCTGCGGACAGCGGGGCGCTGAGGAGCGACACGTGGTGCCCGTCCTGCGCCTGCACACCACAGGTCAGCACGTAGGCCACGGCGGCAATCGCCAGGCTCAGGAGCACGGTGGTGACGAGGCGGCGAACACCCGGCCCCGGGGCAACGACGGACGGCACGCCCCGACCGTATCGCCGAACAGGAAACAATGCGCATTTATGAGGACGTAAGGGTGAAATACCTCAGTGAATCGGTACGGACCGGGCGAACCTGCTAAGGGCTGTCCCGTAATCCGTGGTGGATCAGCGCGCGGCGTCAGATGCGGTGCATCGCAAGGCAGAGGGACGTCCGCATACTGGGTGTATGCGGACGTTCCGACAACGCGGCGAGGTGCCGTAGCTGTCGTCGCGCGCCCGCCAGGGGTTACGGGACAGCCCTTAGGTGTGTTTCGAAAGTCCCGTCTGGCCGTCGGTCGCGAAGTCTGAAAGCGCGACAGCCTGACCGGAGTTGTCTTTTGGGGGATCCGAGTGCGTGGACCGCATCACGAGGCATCGATGACGGTGACCGGTCGGGTGCCCCCTGTCCCGCGACACGATGCCCGAAGCAGCGGTCGACCCTACGGTGGTGACATGGCAGTGATCAGGGGTTGGAGGCAGGGAGCGCAGGCTCGGATCGGTGCGTTGGAGGCACTGGGCGTGGCTGTGCTGTTCGTGCTGTCGGTCGTGGCCGCCTCGGTCGTACGGCAGGAGCGCCACTTCGCCCTGCGGTGGCCCATCGTGGTGCTGGCGGCTATCGGTTGCTCTGCGTTGATATGGCGGCGCTGTCACCCATTCGGCGTACTGGTCGTCGCGGTTGGCTGCGGGGTGGCCTTTCAGATTGTCGGGATTCGGGAGAGTCCGCTGGTGATCAGCCCGGTCCTGGTGTCGGTCTACACCGTGGCCGCGCTGACCGACCGGCGTGCCACCTGGATGGCGGGATCGTTCTCGGCTGTCGTATTGGTGGGTGCCGCTGTGTTGCGCGACCCGCGCTCCTGGCTGGCGCCAGACAACGCGGCGATGCTGGCGTGGACGGCTCTGCCGGCTGCTGTCGGGGACGGGGTGCGCTCACGTCGCGCCTATGTGGCTGCCGTGGAGGAGCGGGCGGAGCACGCGGAACGGACGCGTGAGCAGGAGGCGCAGCAGCGGGTGGCGGCCGAGCGGGTGCGGATCGCGCGCGAGCTGCACGACATCGTCGCTCACCACATCGCCTTGATCAACGCTCAGGCAGGCGTGGCTGTGCATCTGGTGGAACGGCGGCCGGAACAGATCCTGGCCGCCTTGGAGGACATCCGGGACACCAGCCGGTCCGCGCTGGACGAACTACGGGTGACCGTCGGGCTGCTGCGACAGTCCGGCGATCCGGTGGCGCCGCGTGATCCGATGCCGGGCCTTGCGCGCGTTCCGGCGCTTCTGGCGTCGTTCGAACGCGCCGGCCTGACTGTGAGCCATATCCGGCGGGGCATCGCCGAACCTCTGGCGCCGGCGGTCGACCTGGCCGCGTACCGCATCGTGCAGGAGGCCCTGACCAACGTCCACAAGCACGCCGGGGCCGACCATGCCCGGTTGTTCCTGCACTACCGTCCTGAGCGGCTGACGATCACCGTCGAGGACGACGGACGAAACGTGGGGGACCACGCCCGTCCGGGGACGGGGCACGGGCTGATCGGGATGCGTGAGCGCGCGTCCACGGTCGGGGGCGTGCTGTACGCGGGGGTGCGCCCGGAGGGCGGCTTCACCGTGACGGCCGAGCTGCCGCTGCGTCCTGGCCTGGTATCGGGCAATCCACCGAGGAGAGACGGGCATGACGATCCGCGTACTGCTTGCCGATGACCAGGCCCTGTTGCGGGGCACCTTCAGGATGCTGTTCGACTCCACGGAAGACATGGAGACGGTGGGGGAGGCCTCCGATGGGCGGCAGGCACTGGAGCTGGCGCGTGCACACCGTCCCGATGTGGTCCTGATGGACATCCGCATGCCGGAGATGGACGGCCTCGAAGCCACACGGCTCATCAGTGAGTCCGAGGACCTCACAGAGGTGAAGGTGCTCATCCTGACCACCTTCGAGGACGACGAGCACGTTGCCGACGCACTGCGCGCCGGCGCGAGCGGCTTTCTCGGCAAGGGGGCCCGGCCCGAGGAACTTCTCGACGCCGTCCGCACCATCGCCGCCGGCGAGGCGCTGCTGTCCCCGTCGGCGACCCGTGCGTTGATCAGGCGTTTTCTTGCGCAGCCGGACCCGTGCCCGGCGGGCGTGCACGAGCGGCTGGAGTGCCTGACACCGCGGGAACGCGACGTCGTGGGGCTGGTGGCACTGGGACTGTCGAACGATGACATCGCCGAGCATTTGTTCGTCAGCCCACTGACCGCCAAGACCCACGTCAACCGGGCCATGACCAAGCTGGCGGCTCGTGACCGGGCACAGCTCGTCGTCATCGCCTACCAGTGCGGCCTGGTCAGTCCGGCGCCGGAATCAGAGGGTTCACCGGCGCCGGAACCAGAAGGTTCACAGACATCCGTGTAACGACAAACCCACGATGGGCAGCGGCGTCGCAGCGCCTGGGACCTCCGCCTCCCGCGTTGTCGTCAGTCGCGATGGTCCCCGAGCTCTCGGCTTCGCTCGAGCAGGGGAGGCCCCATGCGCCATCGCTGCCTCCTCCGCCTCGGATTCGAAGGCCCCAGACGCCGCTGCTTCTCCCAACTGCCCATCGTGGGTGAGGTCGTAATCGCCGGCGCAGTACGTGTGTGTTGGTCCCGGTCGTAGCCAGGCGTGCCGAGTACCGCAGCCGTGGTAGTCGGGAATCGCTGCGGAGGGACGACGCGCGAGGGGCCTTTCCTGGGCGAAGGTGAGAGGGCGAACGGAGGTCTCGCCCATGACCGGAGCCCACTGCCCGACCGAGGGACCCAAGTCCGAATCGATCAAGCCGCGCACCGTGCACGGCGCGCCGATCGCCCTGCTCGCCGCCGCAGCCGTGGGCACGTACTCCACGGAAACCATTCAGCTCACACCAAACACCGCTCTTCCGGGTCCCGGACATCGCCCACGCACGGCGGCACCCAGGCGCACCCAACGCCAGCCGCGGGAGTGACCGCGCCCTCGACGCCATCTCCCTCACCCGGCGTTTCGGCGCCGCCCTCCCCAAGCCCCTCACGCCCGAACCCGTGGCCGCGACGACCGCGGGACCGGCAGCCCAGCAGAGGAAGGACACCGTCCCATGTTCACCGCAATCCAGAAGCGCCGCACGATCAGTGAACGACCGGCCGAAGAGCACGCACTCAAGGCCCCCGCAGCCGACGAGGCGATCACGGCGGGAGCTCACCTGGCAACCCGCCCCACGTGCCGGGACGGGCACGACTTCCCGGCTGCGCTGCCCGCACACCTGTTCCTTCTCCGCGAGGCCCTGGCCGACAGCACCGGACGCCACGGGACGTCCCGGGATGACCGAGCCGATCGCCGCCATGTGGCACCCTGTCGACGCAGTCCGGCCCGCACGGCCGAGGCCACGCAGCTCACCTTGTCCCAGTGGGTCAGCAGGACCGCGACGATCGGGGACCTCGCTGCGCAGCACGGTTCGTAGTTCCCCGCCTCGGTGCCCGGCCGCCCGCACCTCGGGGTGGCCGGGCACAGCAACCCCTCGCTTCCCACCAATGGTAGGATAGGAACCATGAGCGGTAGCAAGAAGTACTCGATCAGCCTTCCCGAGGACCTCGCCGAAACCGTACGCGTCCATGTCGGCCCGGGCGGATTCTCCGCCTACGTGGCCGAAGCCCTGGAACAGCGCGTGGCCATGGACAGGCTTCGTGAGATCGTCGCCGACTTCGAGACCGACAACGACCCGCTTTCCCGGGACGAGGTGGAAGCCGCCCGCACCCTGCTACGGCACGATCAGCGCAGCTCGGGCGGGGCCGCGGCCTGATGCCCGGCACGCTTCTCCTGGACAGCGAGGGCCTGTCCCAGCTGTACCTCAAGGACCGCGCCACCGTGACCCTCGTCCAGGCCGCCCTGGAGGAAGGCATCCGGGTGGCCACGTCCACGATGACCACCCTTGAGGCGGACTACGAACGCATCCACCCGGCACGCATCCGGTGGGTGCTCTCCCGGATCGATGTCCTGGACGTCACCAAGGACGTCACGGACCAAGCCGCCGCACTGCTGCGCAGTCACCGCCTCCACGGTCACAAGTACGCGATCGACGCCGTCCTCGCCGCCGCAGCACGCACGGCACCAGGGCCCGTCACCGTCCTCACCTCCGACCCCGAGGACATCAGCTTGCTCTGCGGACCCGGCATCGAGGTTGTAAAGGTCTGACCGCCCGGCAAGGAAAGCGGCCGACGTCCGGTGCCGCCCGGTCAGCCCGACTTCGGCGGCTTCTGCGCGTCGAAGGCGAAGAGAGTGTTCTTGGCCGCGGCCACGATCACCGCACGCCCCGCAACGGTCACGCGCGGGCTTGCACCCTGCTCGCCCGTCAAACCATCGGCCTGCGGGTCTGTTGTCCACAGGGCTTTGCCATCGTGCGGCGACAGCGCGACCACCCGGCCGGTGGCCGAGCTGAAATACAGCGCGTCGGCTCCCGCAACGGGACCCGACGCACCCTCCACGCCAGTCTGCCGCGACCACTTCTTCCGGCCGGTCGCGGGGTCGAGCGCTGTGACGAGACCGGTCTGCCCGCTCACGTAGACGGTGCCGTCCGCCATGCCGGGCGTCCCCGCGTATGTCTCGGCCAGTCGGGAGTACGTGACCTTCCGCGAAGCCGGGTCGACCCGCGCCACCCCGTCGTAGCCGGCCCGCGCCGCCCCCTCCATGTGTACCTGAAGGAGTACCAGCCTGCCGTTGGCGACGCCCACCGGCACGGCGGGGCCGTCGACAGCGATGGGCCTGCCCAGTGTCCCCGAGGCGCGATCGACCGTGTACAGGGTGGGGTGGCGCACCTCTGAGGCATCGAGCTCCGCATCCGTCGCGCACATCGCGAGGAGCTGTGGGCCCACCGGGACGGGAGCGCACTGCGTACCCGTGGGGAACGGTGTCCTCCAGGTGACCGCACCGCTGTGCGCGTCCCGGGCCTCGAAGCGGGAGTTGGAAGCGTCGACCGTCACGACGGTGGAGCCGACCACAAGGGCGTCCTGAGTCCGCCCCGTGACGGCCGTCGACTGGGCGCCGGACGGCACGGACCACAGCTCCCGGCCGTTGTTCGCGTCGATGGCCACCACCTCGCTGGGAGGGTCCTGCGGGGCGTCCTGGGCGGCGAAGCGGTAACCGAGCACCGTGTCGTCGGTGGCGCCCACCAGGTGCATGCCCTGGACGGGGATGCCCGGGCTCTTCGCCGTCCACACCCGCGAGCCGTCCTGGGCCCTGATACGGGTCGCGACCACACCGCCGCCCCCGCAGAACAGCGCGTCGCCGCGCGCGACGCAACGCAGCTCGTCGGGGATGTCCTCGCGACCGCCCGGCACAGTCTTGCGCCACGGCTCGAAGCCCTCCGGAAGTGCGGCACCCGGCGCCGCAACGCTGTTGCCCTTGTCGCCGCCGCTGTTCCCCCCGAAGCCGCCCGCCGTCAGTGCGGTGACTCCCCCGCCGATCGCTGCCACCGCGACCGCGGCCGCGAGCACAGGACGCCATCGGCGACGCAGACGGCGGCCGGTGGGGGTGCCAGTGCTCCCTGTATCGGGACCGGCCGGGGCGGCGATCGGGGCAATCGGCGCCGGAGTGGCCCGCATCGCGAAGTCATGCTGGGTGATCACGTCGCGGGTGCAGCCCGCGCCGACCCCGTTCGCGTCGGTCCCACCGAGGTCGGCCGGCAGGTCCCGCAGCAGCACGAGGAGTTCGTCCGCAGAGGGGCGCCTCTCGGGATCCTTGTCCAGGCACGACTCGACGACCGCGCGCAAAGCCACCGGAACGGCATCCAGCGACGGCTCCTCATGCACCACCTGATACGCCGTCATATATGGGCTTTCCGCGTCGAAGGGCCCGTGGCCCGTCGCTGAGTACACCAGCAGCGTCCCGAGCGAGAAGACATCGGACCGCGGCCCCACACCACGCGGCGCCTGCAACTGCTCCGGTGACATGAAGGGCGGCGTACCGATGACCCGACCCGTCATCGTCAGCGTCTGCTGGTCCACGGCGCGCGAAATGCCGAAGTCGATGACGCGCGGGCCCTCGGGCGAGAGCACGACGTTCGAGGGCTTCAGGTCACGGTGGACGACCCCCGCCCGGTGGATGTCGCGCAGCGCCTCCGCCAGCCCGATGGCGAGCCTCCTCAGCTCCGCTCCGTTCAGCGGGCCTTTCGTGGCGATGCGCTGGGCAAGCGTGTGCCCCTCGATATAGGTCGTCGCCATCCACGGCTGCTCGGCCTCAGGGGCAGCGTCGACCACGGCGGCGGTGAAGGCGCCGCTCACCCGCCTCGCCGCAGCCACCTCCTGCCGGAAACGGATGCGGAACTCGTCGTCCGCCGCGAACTGCTGGTGGATCAGTTTGATTGCGACAGGTCGCCCCGAACTCGTACGGGCCAGAAAGACCGTGCCCATGCCACCCGAACCGAGCCGCGCCTCGAGCGGATAGCCGCCGATCTCGGCTGGATCACCTCCGCGCAGCGACACTGTTCCCGCCCTTCCGTCCCCCGTGCACCTCTGCCACCACGGTCCTGCGTACCTGTCCTGCACACAAACTAGCCGCAGGGCGGTACGGCAGAGCAAGGCGGGTGACGAACAGTGAGAAGCTGTTGTCCAACCCCCGCTGGATCAGCTCGGGGCGTCTGGTGCGGTCGATCGCAAGGCGCCGGAGTGTCCTCGGATGGCGTCTCCCCTGCTCCTTGAGAGCTAGGGGAAGGAGCTATTGGGGCATTTCGGCAACACGGCGAGCGGCCGTGCCAGGCGTTCCGAGCCCAGCAGGGGTTGGTCGTCCGCATGGCGAAGGTGTCCGATACCGTCGGCGCGCAATGGCGGGACCCCCCGTTGACGGCGCATGGCAGGCACGACAGTCGCACTTCCGAGGCCGCTCCAACGACATCGAGGCTGCATAGCCGCTCGTCACGAGCGAGCATTAATGTGGGATTGAAGTATGTGCGCGCGTCTATCCACGGTGGAGCAACAGGCTCAGGATCCACGCCGCGCACTGGAAGGGAACAAAGCCGTGCATGGCGAGTACAAGGTCCCCAGCGGCAAGCTTGTCGTCGTAGATCTGGACGTCGAGGAAGGCGTACTACGCAATGTGCGCGTCGCCGGGGACTTCTTCCTGGAGCCCGACGAGGCAATCCTCTCGATCAACAGGGCCCTGGAGGGTGCCCCCTCCTCGACGGACGCCGCAGGCCTGGCAGCCCGGATTACGGCGGGACTGCCGGAGTCGACCGTCATGCTCGGACTGACCGCGGAGGGCGTCGGCATCGCTGTTCGGCGAGCGCTGGCTCAGGCGACCGAGTGGAGCGACTACGACTGGCAGTTGGTGCACACGGAAGCGCAGGCCCCGGCCCTGCACATGGCACTGGACGAGGTCCTCACCGCCGAGGTGGCCGCCGGGCGGCGGGCTCCCACGCTGCGGGTCTGGGAATGGGCCTCGCCTGCTGTGGTCATCGGCAGCTTCCAGTCGCTGCGCAATGAGGTCGACCCTGAAGGGGCGGCAAAGCACGGAATGACCGTGGTACGCCGCATTTCTGGTGGTGGGGCCATGTTCGTAGAGCCCATGAGTACCATCACGTACTCCCTGTCCGTGCCGGAGTCACTGGTCTGCGGCCTCTCCTTCGCCGACAGCTACGCCTACCTCGACGACTGGGTGCTGGGCGCCCTGGGCGACATGGGCATCAAGGCCTGGTACCAGCCCCTCAACGACATCGCCACGGACGCCGGAAAGATCGCCGGCGCCGCTCAAAAGCGCATCGTCGGCTCTGATGGTGGCCCAGGAGCCGTCCTGCATCACGTGACGATGTCGTATGACATCGACGCGGACAAGATGCTGGAGGTACTCCGGATCGGCAAGGAGAAGCTCTCCGACAAGGGCACCAAGAGCGCCAAGAAGCGCGTCGACCCGCTCCGCCGCCAGACCGGACTGACGCGCGAGGCCGTCATCGAGCGGATGATCGACTCGTTCCGTGACCGGCACGGTCTCACGCAGGGCAAGGTGACCGACGAGGAGATGGCTCGGGCCGAGGAGCTCGTGCGTACGAAGTTCGGCACCGAGGAGTGGACCGCCCGGGTGCCGTAGAGGCGGGCGCGCGGCGCCGCTCCCCCGGGACATCCTCATGTGTCCGTCGCCGGTAGGTCCTGCTCGGTCCAGATGATCTTGCCTTCGGGTGTGTAGCGGGTGCCCCAGCGGCGGGTGAGCTGGGCTACGAGGAAGAGGCCACGACCGCCCTCGTCCGTGGTCCTGGCATGGCGCAGCCGGGGTGAGGTGCTGCTGGCGTCGGAGACCTCGCAGATCAGGACGGACTGGCGCAGCAGCCGCAGCCGGATCGGCCCGGTGGCATGGCGCAGCGCGTTGGTGACCAACTCGCTGACGATCAGCTCGGTTGTGATCTGCAACTCCTCCAGGCCCCAGGTCCTCAGCAGTCGGGCCGTCCGGGCCCGGACGCCCGAGACGGCTGCAGGGTCGGCGGGTACGTCCCATGAGACGACGTGGTCGGCGCTCAGTTCATGGGTACGGGCGAGCAGCAGGGCAACATCGTCGGGCTGCGGCACGGGGAGCAACTGCTCCACGACCGTCGCGCACAGTGTGTCGAGGGGAAGACCGTGCTGAGCCAGGGCACCGCCGAGGCGGGACATCCCGAGTTCGGCATCCCGGTCCTTGCCTTCGATGAGACCGTTGGTGTAGAGGGCGATCAGGCTGCCTTCCGGCAGCTGGATCTCCGCTGTCTCGAAGGGCAGCCCGCCCAGGCCGAGCGGGGGTCCTGCGGGCAGTTCGGGGAAGTTGACGCGCCCGTCCGGGGAGACGACCACGGGGGGCGGGTGGCCGGCGCGCGCCATCGTGCAGAGCTGGGTGACCGGGTCGTAGACGGCGTACAGGCAGGTGGCGCCGAGCACGGGCGTGCCGCTCGCCTCGCCCTCGGGTTCCTCGTCGCTCAGGCGGAGTACGAGGTCGTCGAGGTGGGCCAGCAGTTCGTCGGGAGGAAGGTCCATGTCGGCGAGGGTGTGCACCGCGGTGCGGAGCCGGCCCATGGTCGCCGCGGCGCTGATGCCGTGGCCGACGACGTCGCCGACGACGAGGGCGACCCGGGCGCCGGACAGCGGGATCACGTCGAACCAGTCGCCCCCGACACCGTCCTTGGCGTCCGCCGGGAGGTACGAGGAGGCCACGTCCAGGGCCATCCCTCCGGGCAGCATCTGGGGGAGCAGGCTGCGCTGCAGTGTGAGCGCCGCGGCGTGCTCGCGGGTGTAGCGGCGGGCGTTGTCCACGCACACCGCCGCCCGTGCCACCAGTTCGCGGGCCGGCAGCACGTCGTCCGGCTCGAAAGGGTTCTGATTCACCGATCGTACGAAGGTGGTCAGGCCGAGCACCGTGTCCCGGGCCCGCATGGGAACGGCGATGAGGGAGTGGAGACCGAACTCGCGGATGGTCGCTTCCGTGGCGGGTTGTTCAACTGCCCACAGCTGCCTGACGGCCTCGAGGGCGGGGATCAGGACGGGTTCGCCGTCCCTGAGCAACCGGCCGTCGTGGGGCGGGGGCACGGAATCCACCAGGTCCCCGACCCGGTGGACCGACTCGGGGCAGCCCTCCCGCACCGAGCTCAACCCTGCGCGGCGCATCCTCGGCCGGGACGACGTGCCACCGGCATCGGGGCGGGCGGCTCCCGTACCGGAAGGCGCCATGCCCAAAGGCCACGGGCCGGGCTCCTCGGGGCTGGCGACCGACTCCAGCAGGTCGACGACGACGAAGTCGGCGAACCGCGGCACCGCGAAGTCGGCCAGTTCCTGAGCCGTGCGGAGCACGTCCAGGGTGGAGCCGATGCTGGCTCCGGCGTCGTTGACCAGGGCCAGGCGCTGCTGGGCCTTCCACCGGTCGGTGACGTCCAGGACCATGTAGCAGATGCCGGTGACGAAACCGTCACCGCCGGTCAGAGGGAAGAACGACGTGGAGTAGGCCCGCTCACGGTGCGGATCGGCCCAGCTCCAGCCCCGGTACTCGTAGTCGATGACGGGAACCCCGGTGTCCAGCACACGGCGCATCAGGGTCTCTATGGCGTCGGCCTCCAGTCCCGGGAGCACTTCGCCCATCCGGCGGCCCACGCGCTGCTCATGCGGGACGCCGGCGATGCGTTCCAGGGTTTCGTTCATCCAGACGTAGCGCAGTTGCGGGCTCATCACCGCCATGCCGATCGGCGAGCTGGCGAGGAAGGCGTCCAGGACGGACTGCCCGACCGTCCACTCCGGCCTCCGTTCGCGTCCGGAGACCAGGAAGCACTCCCGGCCATCCAGGTGGAACGAGGCCGAGACCCGCAGATCCACTTCGATCCGCCTGCCGTCGCGCCGCCGCACGTCGGTGGCACCACTCCACCCGACGCCCGCGCGGCACCGCTCGGCTATCCGCGCCACCCGTACCGGGTCCTCGGGCCTCGCGAGGAGAAAGCCGGCGGGCCGCCCGACCACCTCGGCGGCGCGGTATCCCAGCAGGTCCTGTGCGCTGTGCGTCCAGCCGATGACCGTGCCGGTACTGGCGACCACCGCGGTCGCGTCGTTAGCCGGGCCGGAGAAGTGCTGGGGGGCGCTGGGCTGCGACGGTTCGGCTCCGGGCGTCGGCTGCGGGCCTGCGGACGCCATGCTGGTCACCACCCATCCACTGCGTTCCTGTCCATGATCCCGCCTACGGCGCTCCGGTGCGAGCGTCCGCACCAGGGGATCGGGGACGAAGCCCTGTCGAGCCCGCCTCAGGGGCCGGGTTCACGGGGTGCGACGAGGCCCGATTCCTAGGCGAAGACGGGTGGTCAGCGCCCGTAGCCAGGCCTGCCCGAGGAAGACGGTTCGGGGGGCCGGTGCTCGTACCAGCGCCGGTCGGCCTCCAGCTGGGCGGCGAGGGAGATCAGCCGTTCCTCGCTGCGGGAGGGTCCGAGCAACTGGGCGCCGACGGGCAACCCGTCGGAGGTGAACCCGGCCGGTACGTTGATGCCGGGCCAGCCCAGCACGTTCCAGGGCCAGGCGTACGGGCAGGCCTCGGCCATCGTCACATCGGTGCGCCAGGCACTCAGCCCGTCGAACCTGCCGATCGGGGGCGGCGGCAGGGCTGTCGTCGGCGTGAGCAGTACGTCGTAACCGGCGCCGGCCCGGGACGTGCGGAAGAACGCGCCGATCCTGCGGTGCTGGCGCACCTCCCGCTCCCTCGCCGCGCGCACCACCCGGCCGCCGAGCCGGGTGCCGGTGCGCAGGGCACTGCGGGTGCGCGGGTCGAGGAGGGCAGGCTCGGGGTGGCGGGCGGCAAGTTCCGCGATCCCGGCTGTGGCGCGGGGGACGAAACCGAGGCTGATCAGCCCGTAGCGGGGCCTGGCCTCCTCGACGTCGTGGCCGAGACAGGCAAGGACCTCGGCCAGTGCGCTGACGGCCCGTCGTACATCGGGGTGGGGCGTGGAGCCGGTGAGAGTGAGCGGGGGACGCCAGGCGAGGGCGATGCGCAGTCTGCCCGGGTCGCGGCGGGCGGCGGCCAATGCCTCGACGGGGGGCGGTCGGTGCGGATCGTCGGGATGGGATCCGGCGACCGCGTCGAGCAGCAGGGCCGCGTCGGCGACGGTCCTGGCCAGGGGGCCGTTGACAGTGAGGCCCTGGAAGGCGTCGCTCTGTGGGTGGACGGAGATCCGGCCGCGCTGCGGTTTGATGCCGACGAGATGGGTCCAGGCTGCGGGGATACGGACGGACCCGGCGCCGTCCGAGCCGAGCGCGGCGGGTACGAGTCCGGCCGCGACAGCCGCCGCCGAACCGCCGGACGAGCCGCCGGGGGTATGTCCGGTGTTCCAGGGGTTGCGGGTGGCGCCGAAGGCCGGCCCCTCGGTGAACGGCCACTGGCCCAGCTCGCAGGAATTGGTCTTCCCGACGATCACGGCTCCGGCCGCCCGCAGCCTGCGTACGGCTTCGCTGTCGGCGGTGGCGGCGGGCAGATCGCCGTCGCAGCCGAAGTAGGTCGGCATCCCGACGACATCGGTGTCGTCCTTGACGGCGACCGGGACCCCGAGCAGCGGCAGTCGCTCCCCCGCGGCGAGCCGGCGGTCGGCCTCGGCGGCCTCGGCGAGCGCGGCCTCGGCGCGCAGGTGCCTGAAAGCGTTGAGGGTGCCCTGGCTCGCTTCGATACGGCTCAGGGCGGCGGACACCTGCTCGGTCGAGGTAGTAAGGCCTTCGGCCAGCTCCTGGGCGCTGTCGGCCAGTCCGGCCGGGCCGACCGGTTCGGCCGGTTCAGTGGTTTCGACGGCTTCCGCTGAGGACATGGGCTGTCTGCTTCCTCGTATCGGCAGGCGCGCGCCCGCACCTGTACGCCCCAACGAACTTACCGGAGGGTAACGAATCGTGGGCTGTCCGCTCAACCGTTCGGTGGACTTTCGGCAAGTCGGTGTCCACGGCGACGCCGCCGGGGATGCCGCCGAGGATGCCGCCGACGACGAACGAGACCACCGCCCGCCACTTCCAGCCGTTCGCGTACCAGTAGCAGCCGCCGGGACGGTAGAGATCCGCGAGGTCGAGCACGGTGCGGCGGACGATCCAGTAGTCGGCGATCAGGATGCCCGCGACCGTGCCGAGCAGTCCGCCGACGAGTCCGAGCCAGGTGAAGATGTACAGCTCGGGGGTCCCGGTGAGTTTCCACGGCATGACGAGGACGCCGACGACACCCGTGATCAGGGCGTAGAGCAGCCCGAAGACATTGTCGGTCCTGCCGACGAGCTGGACCGGATCCCAGATCGTCTCCCCGTACACGGCCTGCGAACCGGAGGTGACCAGGACCGAGAGCAGGGCGTAGAGCGTCATCGTCGTCGGCAGGCCCAGCGACTAGCCCCGGATCCGGGCGCGTTGGCCGGCGCCGAAGCGGGTGAAGTCGGGGATGTTCAGGGAGAGCGTGGCCCAGAACGCGATCATGCCCATCAGGGAGGGGAAGAAGACCGGCCAGAAGTCCGCGCCCCAGCCGAGTTTTGACGGCTGGCCGAGCAGCGGGCCGAAGCCGTCGGCCTTGACGGCGCCCCAGCCCAGCAGCACCGCGGCGCTGACGATGACGAAGGGCGCCGCCCAGTTCTCGAACCGCCGCAGGGTGTCCATTCCCCGGTAGATGATGGCGAGTTCGAGCGCCCAGAAGAGGATGAACCGGACCCAGCGGCAGGCGGGGCAGGGAGGCGGGAGGTCGACGGCATGACGGACCACAAGAGCGAGCACACAACGCGCCGACGCGGCCAGGAGGAGCTGGAGACGCAGGTGCTTGCCGCGCTGCGCCAAGCACCTGAGCCGGTCATTGCGGCCTGGGTCCAAGAACGCGTTGGTGCGGGTCTGGCCTACACCACGGTGGTGACGAACCTCTTGGATCAGGTCGCGTGCACGCCCCCGCCTCGCGGCGATGCGCCGCGAGGCGGGGGCGGCTTACGACCTCGGGGGTTTCGGGCTCTCAGCGCCTGGTGCGTTCGCCAAGGTTGAGGAGCGTGTAGAGGAGGAGGGAGGAGGCGAGGCCGACGACCCAGCCGTAGTCGGCGAGGGGTTTGAGGACGGGGATGAGGCCGTCGGCGGGGAAGGGGCCCTGTGCGGTGCCGTTGGCGTCAATAGTGGAGTAGGAGCCGCCGATGGCGAGGACGCCGCCGACGAGGAGGGCGAGGACGGCGCGCAGGTTCCAGCCACCCGTGTACCAGTAGCGGCCGGCAGGGCTGTACAGCTCGTCCAGGGCGAGTTGGGTGCGGCGGATGATCCAGTAGTCGGCGATCAGAATGCCCGCGACGGTGCCGAGCAGGCCGCCGACGACGCCCAGCCAGGTGAAGATGTAGACGTGCGGGTTGGCGATCAGTCGCCACGGCATGATGGCGATCCCGACCACGCCCGTGATCAGCGCGCCGGTACGGAAGTTGATGAAGCGCGGGACCAGGTTGGCGAGGTCGTACGCCGGGCTGACGACGTTGGCCGCGATGTTCACCGACAGCGTGGCCACCAAAACCACGAGCAAGGCGAAGAGCGCCCCCGCGACGCTGTCCATCTTCGCGGCGAGCGCGATGGGGTCCCAGATCGGCACGCCGTAGACCGCCTGCGAGCCCGAGGTGACCAGCACCGAGAGCAGCGCGAACAACGTCATGGTGGTGGGCAGACCCAAGGCCTGACCACGCATCTGGGCGCGCTGGCTGCCGCCGAAACGGGTGAAGTCCGAAATGTTGAGCGACAGCGTGGACCAGAACCCGATCATGCCCATCAGAGCCGGGAAGAACACCTTCCAGAAACCGCTTCCCCACCCCAGCGCCGACGGCTGCGACAGCAGCGGACCGAACCCACCCGCCTTCACCGCGATCCACACCAGCAATGCCAGCGCGCCCACGATCACGAACGGCGCGGCCCAGTTCTCGAACCGTCGCAGGGTCTCCATGCCCCGCGCGATCACCGCGATCTCCAGCGCCCAGAACAGACCGAACGACAGCCACAGTGTCCACGGCTGCCCGGCGATCTGACCAGCGCTCTGCCAACCGCTGCCGAAGAGTTTCCCAGCCAGCAGGAAGATCCCCTCGCCGCCGATCCAGGTCTGGATACCGAACCAGGCACACGCCACCGCCGCCCGAATCAGCGCCGGCAGATTCGCACCCCGCATCCCGAACGGCGCCCGCGCGAACACCGGGAACGGAATCCCGTACTTCGTCCCCGCATGCCCCGTGAGCAGCATCGGCACCAGCACGATCAGGTTGGCCAGCGCGATGGTGAGAACCGCCTGCTTCCAGTCCATGCCGAGCGCGACCAGACCGGAGGCCAGGGTCCAGGACGGGATGTTATGGGCCATTCCCACCCAAAGACTCAAATAGTTGTAAACACCCCAGGTACGTCTCTCGACGGGCACCGGCGCCAGGTCGTCGTTGGCGAACCGGGCGTCGTCCAGAACGACCCCCTCGGCAAGGGCGACGCGGCCATCAGGACAGGTCTGCTGGACCGTGGATGTGTCGGGTATTGACAGTGCGCTGGAGGACATGTAGCCACCTCGGTTCGCGGAGTCTCGTGCGGGACGGCTGGACGCTTCGCTCAGGAGCGGTGCCGTGCGGGGCGCGGGGGGTACGGGGAGGCAGGGGGGCGTACCACCGCGGGGGCGTAAAACCGTGGGGCGAACGGGTCAGGTCGACAGGGCGGGGATGATCTCGGAGCCATAGGCGTCGATCGTCGCCTCGCGCGCATCGTGCATGTTGTAGACGGCGAACTGGTCGACGCCCAGGTCCCGCAGGGCCCGGAGCTTTGCGATGTGAGCCTCGGCGGGGCCCAGCAGGCAGAACCGGTCGACGATCTCGTCCGGCACGAAGGCCGTGTCGGGGTTTCCAGCGCGGCCGTGGTGGCTGTAGTCGTAGCCGGACCGGTCGGCGATGTACGCGGTCAGGGCCTCGGGGACGAGTCCGGAGTGCTCGCCGTACCGGGAGACCAGGTCCGCGACGTGGTTGCCGACCATGCCGCCGAACCAGCGGCACTGCTCGCGGGCGTGGTCGAGGTCGTCGCTGACATAGGCGGGGGCGGCGACGCAGATGGTCACGGAGCTGGGGTCGCGGCCCGCCTGTGCTGCGGCATTCCGAACCGCCTTGATCATCCACTCCGTGAGGAACGGGTCGGCGAGCTGGAGGATGAAGCCGTCGGCCTTCTGCCCGGCGAGGGCGAGCGCCTTCGGGCCGTACGCGGCCATCCAGACAGGCAGTCTGCCGTCCTTCACCCAGGGGATCTGGACCGGCTGTCCGTCGACGGTGGCCTCCCGCCCCTCGGCGAGGTCGCGGATGACGTCGATGGCCTCGCCGAGGCGGGCCAGGGTGTTGGGCTTGCGTCCAGCGACGCGCATCGCGGAGTCGCCGCGCCCGATGCCACAGACGGTGCGGTTGCCGAACATGTCGTTGAGGGTGGCGAAGGTGGAGGCGGTGACCTCCCAGGTGCGGGTGCCCGGGTTGGTGACCATGGGGCCGACGACGAGGTGTTCGGTGTGTTCGAGGATCTGGCTGTAGATGACGAACGGCTCCTGCCAGAGCACCGCCGAGTCGAAGGTCCAGCCGTAACGGAAGCCGTTGCGTTCGGCACGGCGCATCAGGCCAACGACCGCCGATGCGGGCGGGTCGGTCTGGAGGACGAGTCCGAAGTCCATGACGTGTGCTCCTAGTCCGGGTACTGACAGGTGGCGCGCGGACAGTCCATGAACAGCTTGAAACGTGTTGTGGCGCGCCCTCCTGTGTAGTGGCATCCACGTCTGCTGCACGGTGTTTGGCAGGCGTGTTTACGCGGGCGGTGCCCTTGAGTGACGTGCTCGGGCAGATCCTTCCACATGAGATCGCACCGAACCTTGTACAACGCCACCTCGAACGCGAGACGTGGGAGATGATTTTGGACTTCTTTTTAGGCTTTGGGAAGAGGTCATCAACACGTGCCCACAGATCGCCGGTGAGCATTGGCGGCACCATGTACTCCCGGCTGGTGGATCGGGCAGGCGGGACAGCCGAACCAAGAGGTCGGGCAGTTCATCGGGAACGGGCCGGATCACTCACCACCCCCGACTTGGGGCGTCCGTACCAGAAGCTCCGGGCCGACGCGAGGACGACGGAGCCTGCGGGCAAGACGACCGCGTAAAATACGGAATTCAAAGGTCCGATTTCCCTGAGTACTCTCCCGTCACCGCGCCGCTCCCGTAATGAATTCAAGCTTGCACTACCGGGCAGTGAATGCGACATTGGCACAATGCATGCGAACGGGGAGCTGCATCACCGAGAACATGAAAATGGGAAAGTCCGCGCTGCCGCACGCCGCGGGCGCGCTGCCATCCCAGCGAGAGCCGGTTCGCGTACGGCATGGTGCGCATCTCTTCGATCCTGTGCTCAGCGGGATCGGCCGACGCGAGGCATCCGCGTTCGAGGGCTCGCGTCAGCGACGTGGCAGGCACCGGCGTGCGGCCCACCGCCAATCCCTCGCCACGAACCGGCCACGTCCAAGATGCCGGCCTGTCGGCTTGCCCGACGCACCGGCCCGGTCCCCCACGAAGACCAGGAGGGGGCAGCCCCCCGCAGCCCCGGCCCGTGGACGAAGTCCGATCGCACACAGCAGCGATCACAGTTGAAGACCACATTCTGAGATCTCTGCGGTCTTCCAACGGGATGTCGCACCGTGGGATGTAAGGCCCCGCTCCCTTCAAGGTGCTTCCGGGGTGGTCTCGCGGTGCTCCTACGATCAAAGGTTTCATCGGTGCCTGACTGCGCCCCGACGCTGCGGCGCGGAGGCCGCCCTGCCGCGCCCCCGGCGAACGTGCCCATCGCCTGCGCATGTCCGGAGAGGGGAAACGAAATGCAGGTTCAGCTTCTTGGACCGCTACTCATCTCCTGCGCTGACCGCAAGATGAAGGTCAGCGCGCGGAAACCGCGTCAGATTCTCGCCTTGCTCCTGCTCAAGCACTCACGCGTCGTGCCGATGGCCACCTTGACAGAAGAGCTGTGGGGCGGCCATGCGCCGAAAACGGCGCGGGCCTCCGTACAGCTCTACGTTTTCCAACTGCGCAAGAACCTCGCCGAGGTCACCGGTCAGAGTATGGACGCCGTCAGCAGCGAGATGTTGCGCACCGCGCGCGGCGGCTACGAGTTCGTCGGAGACCTGAGCCGGTTCGACCTGCGGACCTTTCATCAACTGGAACGCTCAGGTGCGGCGGCCATTGCCGACGGAGATCTGGTCACGGCTGTTCAGGACTTTCGTGAGGCGCTGTCGTTGTGGCGCGGTCCGGCGCTGGCCGACGTCGAACCGGGGCCGAACATCCGTGCCGAGGCGGCAGGGCTTGAGCAGTCGAGGTCGACGATGCTGAACCACCGCATAGAGCTGGACCTGCGGCTCGGGAGGCATCAGGAGATTCTCGCTGAGCTCACAGACCTGGTGACGCACGACCGGTTCCACGAAGACCTGCATGCACAGCTCATGATCGCGCTGTACCGCTCTGGCTACCGCACCAGCGCGTTGGAAGTGTTTCACCGGCTGCACAAGAACATGGTCCGCGGGTTCGGCCTGGACCCGTCTCCCAAACTGCGCCAGTACTACAACTCGGTACTCACCTCCGACTCGGGGCTGGACAGGATGCCGGTGCTGCAGTTGCCCGGGGAAGTGCGGGTGCAGCTCCCGTAGCGGAAGGTTTCGAAGGGCTCATGTGCCCCTGGCATGTCCGTAGCCGCTTGCGGCGTCCACGGTCGCCGCGTCGGCGACCCGCATGACGTGCCGCAGCCTGGTGATCCGCGCGGACGGTGCTGTAGCGAGTTCATCATGCATGCTCCGACGCAGCTCGTCGAAGACTTCCAGGGCCCGAGTCCGGTATCCCGACCGGTACAAGGCGACCATGTACTGGGCGTGCAGCTCCTCGTGGTGGGGATGCCGTACGACGAGCCTGGCCAGCTCGCTCAGTATCTCGCGATGCCGGCTCATATCCAGCTGGGTTCCGAAGAACAGGGCCAGTGTGTCCAACCTGGACTGGTCGAGTTCCGCCACCGCGGCGCGGAGCAGCCTGCCGTGACAGACGTCCAGTAGCGCGGGGCCGCGCCACATGCTGAGTGCCTCGCTGAGCACCCGGCTGGCGTCGAGCACATCATCGGTGTTCAGCAGTGTCTGCGCCAGATGCCGCAGGCGCTGGAATTCGCATACGTCGAAGAACGCCTTGCCGAGGTTGATCTGATAGCCGTCCCCACGGGTCTGTATCAGATCCCGCACGATCAGGTCGCGCGTGACATCAAGTCTTCGGGCGAACTCCGTACGCAGCGCGGAAATATGGGTGTGCAGGGTGGCCAGGGCACACTGCGGCGGCGCGTCGTCCCACAACTCGGTCATCATTGAGCCGGTTGGTACCCGGCGCGGCTCGTTGAGCAGCAGCAGGGCCAGTAGTTGCCGCGGCTTGCCGGTGGTGTGGATCAGCTCTTCGCCGTCTTCCTGGATCGACAGCGAACCAAGCACCCGAAATTCCATGCGGTCGCCCCCCTGATCGACGTCCATGCCAGCCTGCTACGTGGCGCCGGCAGCCCGTGCCCGGGACAGCGACGGGTGCGCTACCGGGCAAGAATCAGTGTGGCGGGCGACGGAGTGGGATGGAACGAGATGTCCTCGAAGCCCGCCTCGGTGAGCCAGGCCTGGTAGTCCGCCCGTCGCCAGGTCCCACCCTTCTTGCTCTTGAGCAGCATCTCCGAAGCGAAGAGGAGCGGGAAGGACGGGCCGCCCCGGTCGTCGTCCACGACGTAGTCGCAGACGACCAATGTGGCTCCGGGCTTGAGAGCGCCCCGGACCTTGGAGAAGATCGCCACGTTGTCCTCCGGCCCCTCCTGGTGCGCGACGTGGGAGTACACGGCGATGTCGTAGGCGGCGGTGCCGAATTCGACGGCGTGGAGGTCGCCGTCGACGCAGGTGAACCGGTCGGCCACGGACCGCTCCGCCAGCAGTCGGCGGGCGATCGCATTGATCGGTTCCCAGTCGAGCTGCGTGGATCGGGCAGCGGGATTGATTTCGAGCCAGATGGACGAGAAGATCCCCGAGCCACCGCCCAGGTCGAGGATCGAGATCTCCCCAGCCTCCGCCAGCCCCAGCAGGTCTGCGGCGGTCCTCGCCACCGGAACCGACTGCGCGGCTATGGCAGGGACCACTTCCTCCCAGTGGGGGTTGTCGGCCACCTCCACCATCGCGTCCGTCATCGGCCCTCCGATGCGGAACACATCGAGCAGGGATACCAGCTTGCTCATCTCGGCCAACTTGAGCTTTGCGTAGCCGCTCAGATCGGTGCGCTCGCCTTCGACCAGGAACACGGCCGCTTCGGCGGTGTTGCGGTACCTGGCGTCGCGCAGTTCGACCAGCCCCAGGCCGACGAGCCCGTCGAGCAGGGTCTGCGCGCCCCGCTCTGAGATCCCGGCTTTGGCGGCCAGTTGGTCCGTGGTGTCCACACCGGCCTGGAGATGGGTGAACAGCGAGTGCCTCACGGCCACGCCAAGGAGGCCGGTGGCCCAATAGCCGTTGGCGATCTCCAGTACCCGGTCCGGCCTCGGTCGGTCGTCGTTCACTGTGCCTCCTCAGCGGATGCCAGTACGGCATGCGTAACTCGGTCCTTGCTTGCCGTCGGCGTGTCTGCGAACCAACTTCCCACCGCCATTTCAGCGGTGATACCGGGGCCGAAGCCCGCGATCACACCAGTGGCATCCGGCGTCATCGTGTCTTCCTCGAACAGCCTGCGCAGCGCGTCGAATACGACTGCGCTGGCAATGTTCCCGTATTCCGTCAGTGTCGCCCAGCTATGGCGGAACATGCCTTCGCCGACGCCGAGGAATTTGCTCAGGTCAGCCAGGATCCGCGGGCCGCCGGCGTGGATGATGTAGAAGTCGAGATTGCCGATGTCCCAGCCATGGTCCGCGGCGAGCTCGCGCAGCACCGGAGCGAGCGGCTCCATCGTCCCGGGTACCCGGCGGTCCAGCTGGAAGTGGAAGCCGGTGGCGCGTACGGCGTAGGAGATCCAGTTCTCGGTGTTCGGGATGATGTACGAGGCGTTGCGCTCCAGCGACACACCGGTGCCGCCACTTCCGCGCACCACGGCGGCCGCAACCGCGTCACCGAACAAGCCGTCGGACAGCAGGGATCCGACACCGTCGTCATTGGGCTGGTAGCACAGTGAGCACAGCTCGCAGGAGACGATCAGAACATTGCTCTCCGGGTAGGCCATGCAGAAATCGTGAGCACGGTTGATCGCGGCACCGCCCGCCGCGCAGCCCAGTTGCGCAATGGGTATCTGCCGGGTGTTGGTCCGGAATCCCAGATTGTTGATCAGCCATGCGGTCATCGACGGCATCATGAATCCGGTGCACGACACGAAGACGATCGCGTCGATGTCCTGTGCCGTCAGGCCGGCGTTGGCCAGGGCTTGTCCGATGACCGCGGGACACCTTTTCTTGGCCTCGGCCTCGAAGATCCGGTTGCGCTCCTCAAAGCCGGGGTGGCGGAGCGTCTTCTCGATGGGTTGCACGGTGTGTCGTTTCTGCACGCCCGTGTTCCTGATCAGCCGAAGCGCCAGCGAAAGCTGTGGTTTTCCGGCGTGTGCCGCCTCGGCAAATTTCAGGGTGTCTTCCATGGTGATAACATTTTCCGGCACGCTCACCGACGGTTTGCATAACGTTGGCATATCTGCAGAGCCCACCTTCTGAGAAATCGCACCGGCCATCTCATGGCTTCCGATGCCGACAATCGGAATCGGGTCGGGGATCCAACTTCGATAACCATCGCTCGTCCCTCTTGCCATCGGCTTGGCATCGGCTTGGGATTCCCCGTCCTCGGCATCGAAGGAGGGCTATTCACCTTGGCGGGCGATGATCGATTCCAGCGTTCGGCGCAGCACGGTGATCTCGTCCCGTCCGAGGTGCCGTGCCCACTGCTGTTCGATTTCCCCGAGGATCCGGGCGGCGGCGACCTGGCCCTGCGCGCCCCGCTCGGTCAGCCGGATGAGCTTCGCCCGGCGGTCACCCGGATCGGCCGTCCGCTCGACGTAGCCGAATCGCTCAAGTTCGTTGACGACTTCGGCGATTGCCTGTTTGGTGAGCTCGGAACGTTCGGCGAGCACGGTCAGCCGCGATCCTTCAGCGTCGATGAACCGGAAGACGGAGCCGTGCCGGTACCGAATCCCCTCGAACCCCTCCTCGCCGAGCCGCCGGTGGAGCTGCTCGATCGTCATGTCCTTGGCCCGCGCGAGCAGAGTGGGCAGCGGCACCTTGATCCCGCCACCCTCATCGGACTTCCCTGATTGCGTCGTCACCTCGGGCGACCTTTCTGTCACGGGCCATTTCGTCAGGCAGCTTGACTAAATGGTAAAACTACCTGACTATACCGTAGTCAGGCTGCTTGACTAAGTCTGGCGGCCTGGCCCCGATCCGGATCCCGGATGTGAATCCCGCAGCACCCGCGAAGAGAGGAAGAACCATGAGCCGTTCCGACCAGGAAGGCAGCAAGGTCATCGGCGTCGAAGCCGCAGCGATAGAGTCCTTAGCCAAAATGGTGCTGGGTCCGGTGCTCACCCCCACAGACGAGCAGTACGACGCGGAACGCGCCGGAAACCAGACCGCCCGTTGCCATCGGCCCGCCGTTGTGGTGGGCGCGACCGGACCCGCTGATGTGCAGGCCGCGGTGGCATTCGCGACCAGCCACGGGCTTCCGGTGGCGGTGCAGGGAACCGGGCACGCGCTGTCCGCCGTCGCGGCCGAGGGCGGCGTTCTGATCAACACATCCCGGATGCAAGGTGTCCGGGTGAAGGCCGAGGCGGGCACCGCGTGGATCGGGGCCGGGGTGCGCTGGGACCAAGTGCTCCACGAGACGGCGCCGGCGGGGCTGGCACCGCTGTCGGGCTCGGCCCCGGGCGTCGGCGTGGTCTCCTACACCCTGGGCGGCGGGCTGGGACTGCTCTCGCGGCGTTACGGATACGCTGCCGACCATGTGCGCGGCGTGGACGTCGTCACGGCGGACGGCCGGCTGCGGCAGGTCACCGAGGACTCGGACCCGGACCTGTTCTGGGCACTGCGCGGCGGCCGGGACAACTTCGGCGTGGTGACCGGAATCGAGATCGACCTCATGCCGGTCACGACGATCTACGGCGGAGGCCTGTTCTTCGACGCCGAATCGGCCGCCGAGGTCCTCGACACCTACGTGCGGTGGACGGCCACGGTGCCCGACGAGATGACCTCCTCGGCCGCGCTGATCTCCTTCCCGGACGTTCCGGCGCTGCCGCCGACACTACGCGGCCGCCATGTCGTCCATATCCGGATCGCCTATGCCGCAGATGCCCTCGGGGCCGGCGAGAACCTGGTGGCGCCGCTGCGGGCGCTCAACCCGTTCACCGACACCCTTGGCGAACTTGCCTACGCCGACTCCGGGTCCATTCACAACGACCCCGTCTTCCCGGGGACCTTCGAGTCCGGTACCACCATGCTGGGCGAGCTCAACGCCGACGCGGTGCGCGCCGTCCTCGACCTGGCCGGCCCGCACGCGCCGGTGCCGCACGTCGTCGAACTGCGCCATCTCGGCGGACGGCTTGCCCAGCCCTCCGTCATCCCCAACGCCGTCGGCAACCGCGACGCGCGTTACGTGCTCAATGTGATCTCCCGGCTGGAACGTGCTGACATCACTGAGATCCGGCCCGCACACGATCGCATCTTCGAGTCGATCGCGCCGTGGAGCACGGGTGGCCGCGCCCTGAACTTCATGAACGGCGAGAAGGACGCCGAGCACGTGCGCTCGGCGTACGACGCCAAGGACTACCAGCGCCTGACCGAGATCAAGGCCGTCTATGACCCGGAGAACACCTTCCGGCTCAACCACAACATCCCACCGGCCGCCTCAGGCATGTAGCAGCGGCCCATCCGGGGATCGCCGTCGCCGGTGCAGTCGTCGGTGCAGTCGTCGGTGCCGTCAAGGAGCAACTTGCTCAACTTGCCCTCACTCCTTGACGACACCGACCGCAAGGACGCTTCCCTCACTGATGCAGCCGTGTCTGTCATCGAGCGGGCCGGCCGTGCCGACGGTGTCCAGAATGCAGTCCAGCCGCCGGCGCGGCCGAACTGCCCCGCCATGTGGGCCGGCTCCGCGCGAGCGGATACGTAGAAGGCATGGGCCTGCGGGGACAGCGGCGCGAAATGCTCGATCAGGGTGGTCTCCTGACGGATGCCATGGAGACGCGCCGGGATGCGGGAAGCTCAGACCGGCTCCGTCAGCTTCGCCAGCACACGTTCCACCACGGCCGTCTGGGCCTCCGGTGGCGCCTGCTGCTGTTCGAGCCGGCCGATCTCGATCGAGCTCTCGACGACGAGCCGGCACCGCTGCTCGCGCCGTGCGGTGAACGCGTCGAACGTCTCGGCGACGGACCCGTGGCGGACCAGTTCCTCGGCGAGCACCAGGGCGTCCTCGACCGCGATCCCGGCCCCGGAGGCCAGTTGCGGCGTCGTCGGATGGGCGGCGTCCCCGATCAGGATCACCCGCCCGGAGTGCCACGGGCCCGGCAGGTCGAACGACTCCAGCGGGCGGAACACGATCCCGGTGTCCCCGCTGATCGACGCCCGGAACTGCCGCACGTACCCACCGTACGGTTCGAGCAGGCCGGCGAGGCCGCCTGGCAGCTCGTGCGGCTTGCGGGCCACCCGCGGCGTGCGCTCGACCACGAACATGTACATCTGGGTCGCCGAGATCGGTGTCCAGCCGACTTTGGCCTCGCCGCCGAGGAAGTAGTGGCGGCGGTCGACCCCCGGCGGGCGCGGCACAAACATCCGCCACACACTCTGCCCGGTGTACTCCGGCCGGGGCGCGCCGGGGAATATCTGCTCGCGGGTCCGCGAGTAGATCCCGTCCGCTCCGACGACCATGCCGTAGCGGCCGGTGGTGCCGTCGCTGAACGTGACGTCGACGCCGTCGCCTTCGTGGGTGATATTCTCGACGGCCATACCGAAACGCGGGCGGACGCCGTCGGCGAGCACCCGCGAGGAGAGGATCTTGTACAGCACCGGCCGGGCGATCCCGCCCGAGCCGCACACCCGGGCCTCCGGCGGCATCGGCGTCGGGATGTCCCTGATGGGCTCGCCGTCGACCCCGCACACCCGGATGCCCTCACCGGCATAGCCCTGCGCGGCGATCTCGTCGTACACGCCGAGCTGCCGGAAGGCCCGCAGCGTCGGCCCGGTGATCGTGAGGCCGGCGCCGGTCACCGTCCAGTCGGTACCGATGTCGATCAGATCGACCGCAACTCCGTTGCGGCGCAAGGCGATCGCCGCCGACATGCCGGCTATGCCGGCACCGACGATCAACACGCGTTCGACCTGCTTCGACGCCATTGTGATCCTCCCTTGCTGCGCAGGAGCGGGAAACGGGCTACTGGGGCGGGTTGCCGTGCTTGCGGTAGGGACAGTTCGGCGTGTTTCGCGGCGAGCATCCGCAGGGATCGGATGAGCACCGACCGGGGCTCCGCGGGGTCGATGACGTCGTCGACCAGGAGCAGGCCGATGCGTTCGCGCGCGGTCGGCCTGCTCTCACCGCGGTCATGACCACTGCAGCTCCACGGCGCGGGCCGCATCGATGCCGTAAGTCCGGGCGATACGGGCGACCAGATCCGACGGGACCAGCTTGTACTCCTGGGTGCCGACCGACTCCAGCACGGTGGTGGCCAGGGCGCAGCCGAGCTGGGCGGCCCGCTCCTGCGGCCACCCCCACGCCGCGCCGGCGAGGAAGCCGGACCGAAAGGCGTCACCCGCACCCGTGGGGTCGACGATCTTGTCCGTGGGTACGGCCGGTATCTCCAGCGTGGCGGCACCGGACGAGGCCAGTGACACTCCGGACGCGCCCCGCGTGGTGATCCAGGTGCCGACCCGGGCGAGCAGTTGCCGCTTCGTCCAGCCGGTACGTTCCATCAGGAGGGCGGCCTCGTACTCGTTGGTGAACAACCACCGTGCGTGGTCGACCAGTTGGCGGGCCTGCTCGCGGCCGAGGCGGGCGAGCTGCTGGGAGGGGTCGGCGGCGACCGGGATGCCGAGGCGGTGGCCGGTGGCGGTGTGCCGCAGCATGGCCGCGGGGTCGTCGGCCCCGACCAGGACGAGGGCGGGCTTGCCGGTGCGCTCGGCGATCGCGGCCAGGTCGATCCGGGGGGCCTCGGCCATGGCGCCGGCGTAGAAGGTGGCGATCTGGTTCTGGTCCTCGTCTGTGGTGCACACGAAGCGCGCGGTGTGCAGACTGTCGCTGACCAGCACCGAGGAGGTGTCGACGCCGTTCGCCTGCAGCCAGGCGCCGTACTCGGCGAAGTCGATGCCCGCCGCGCCCACCAGGATCGGGTTCAGCCGGAGCCGTCCGAGGCCGCATGCGATGTTGGCGGCGACGCCGCCTCTGCGCACCTCCAGCCGGTCGGCCAGGAACGACAGGGAGACCCGTTCCAGCTGCTCCTTGATCAACTGCTCGGCGAAGCGTCCGGGAAACACCATCAGATGATCGGTCGCTATCGATCCGGTCACGGCGATACGCACGGAAGAGCACTCCTTGAACCTGAGCCGGTGTCAGGGACCTGACGGCTGCCGGTTGCCGGTGCCCGGCGGGGAAGTGGTGAGCGGCCGGGGAAACCGCGCACCACTGGCTGTCGCGCCGGGCACCCCGGCGCGACTGGGGCGTGTTTCGAAAGTCCCGTCTGGTACGCACGCTCGCTGCGTTGTCGGTCGTCGGCGCAGCCCGCTGCGCTCTCCTCCCTCCGCCTTGCGATCGCACGCACCAGACGCCCCCGGCCCCCGCCCTGCGGGCGGACGACGCTACTTTCGAAACACGCCCTAGGCCGTTCCGCCCGCTTGCACCGCCTCGCGCAGGGCGTCGACGCGATCGGTGCGCTCCCAGGTGAAGTCCGGCAGCTCACGGCCGAAGTGGCCGTAGGCCGCGGTCTGGGAGTAGATCGGGCGAAGCAGGTCGAGGTCCCTGATGATCGCCGCCGGGCGCAGGTCGAACACCGCGGCGATGGCGTGCTCGATCCTGTCGACGGCGACCTTGGCGGTACCGAAGGTCTCGACGAACAGGCCGATCGGCTCGGCCTTGCCGATCGCGTACGCTACCTGTATCTCGCAGCGCGAGGCCAGGCCGGCCGCGACCACGTTCTTGGCGACCCAGCGCATCGCGTACGCCGCGGAGCGGTCCACCTTGGAGGGGTCCTTGCCGGAGAAGGCGCCGCCGCCGTGCCGGGCCGAGCCGCCATACGTGTCGATGATGATCTTCCGGCCGGTCAGCCCGGCGTCGCCCATCGGGCCACCGATCTCGAACCGGCCGGTCGGGTTGACCAACAGGCGGCAGTCGTCCGTGTCCAGCTTGATGCCGTCATCGGCCAGTTGGGCCAGGACGTGTTCGACGACGTGCCCGCGGATGTCGGCGGCGAGCAGCGAGTCCAAGTCGACATCGCGCGCGTGCTGCGAGGAGACCACGACCGTGTCCAGGCGGACCGGTCGGCTGCCCACGTATTCGATGGTGACCTGGGTCTTGCCGTCGGGGCGCAGGTAGGGGACGGTGCCGTCCTTGCGGACCTGCGTCAGGCGGCGCGAGAGGCGGTGGGCGAGCTCGATCGGCAGCGGCATCAGGGTGGGCGTCTCGTCGGTCGCGTACCCGAACATCAGGCCCTGGTCGCCCGCGCCCTGCTTGTCCAGCTCGTCACCCCCTTCGTCGCGGGAGGCGCCCTCGACGCGCTTCTCGTACGCCGTGTCAATGCCCTGCGCGATGTCGGGCGACTGCGAGCCGATGGACACCGACACGCCGCAGGAGCCGCCGTCGAAGCCCTTGGCGGAAGAGTCGTAGCCGATGTCGAGGATCTTCCGCCGCACCAGGTCGGCGATGTCGACCTGGGCGGATGTCGTCATCTCGCCCGCGATGTGCACCTGACCGGTGGTGATCAGGGTTTCGACCGCGACGCGCGAGGTGGGGTCCTGGCGCAGCAGCGCGTCGAGGATGGTGTCGCTGATCTGGTCGGCGATCTTGTCGGGATGCCCCTCGGTCACGGATTCCGAGGTGAACAGGCGGCGGGACATGACCCTCCAGACTGGTGGGTGTCGTCGTGGCTACAAGTGGTGCGCGGCGATCAGGAGGTCTTCGTCGCGCACAGAATGCCCTGCACGGGGAGGGCGTACGGCGGCAGCTCGGCGGGATCCTTGGAGATCGCCTTGGTGACCGTGAAGCCGGCTTCTTCCAGCCAACTCCGGTACGTCGACAGCTTCTGCGGCCCACCCTGGCCCATAGAGGCGCCGAGGAAGAAGCTCGGGAAGAAGTCGATGGTGTAGTTGTCGGTGTCCTTGATGTTCTCCGGGTACACCGGCACCAGGACGTTGACCTGTCCGCCGACATTCAGCGACTGGCTGACGCCGTCGAAGATCCTGAGCACGTCCCCCTTGTCGAACATGTCGATGAAGTGCTTGATCAGCACGACGTCAAAACCTTTCGGAACAGCCTTGAACACGTCACCGCCGATGAACGAGCAGTGCTCGGCCACACCGTATTCCTGGAAATTCCGCAGGCATTCCTCTTCCCGTTCGGGAAGGTCGAATGTGGTCACCCGGAGTCCGGGCGACTTCTTGAGCTTGTAGGTGTGGATCGCACCGAGGCCGGTGTTCCCGGCCAGATCGAGCACCTGCGCCCCGGAGGGGATGTCGATGTTGTCGAAGAACCAGGGGTCGATGCGCGCGGTGGTCGCGTTCATCACCTTTGCCCAAGGGTCGCCCAGGTCCCGGTGCTCGGCTGCGGCAGCGTACAGATTCCCGTCAAATCCATAGAATTTTCGCAGGCCGACGATGGTCCCGCTCCGCGCGCTCTCGGTGAGGTAGAACAGCTGCCTGAGCGTGGTGACCTTAATGAATTCCAGAAAGGCGACGACCCCCCGGAGGTCGCTGTCGGCCACGTCGGCGAGCGCGTCCAGCGAATATGCGCCACAAGCCTCGTCGTACGCGACGAAACCCTCCTTGACCAGCAGATACAGGAGTTGCTCCACGGCATCCGGCTTGGCCCCGACGATATCGCCGAGCTTGGCCGCCGTCATGCCGGGATTCTCCCGGAGCGCATCGACGACGCCGAGTTCAAAGCAGGACAGCAGATTCATGAACCGCGCGGGTCCCACCATGTATTCGCGGAAACGTGCAAGCGTTGCTTCTGCAGTCATGGACCGATCCCTTCGAGTCATGCGAAACCAATGGTGGAGCCAGGACGAACCCGGCTGATCATGCAGTCTTCGTCGCGCACAGAATGCCCTGCAGCGGGAGGGCATCCGGCGGAAGGTCGGCGGGATCCTGGGCAATCGCCTTTGTGACGGTGAATCCCGTCTCCTCCAGCCAGGCCCGGAACGTCGACAGCTTCTGCGGCCCACCCTGACCGGTGGCGCAGCCGAGGAAGAAGGACGGGTAGTAGTCAACGGTGCAGGAATCCCCGATGTTCTCGGAATATATCGGCACCAGGATGTTGACCTGTCCGCCGACATTCAGCGACTGGTGGATACCCTCCAGGATCCTGAACACATCCCCCTTGTCGAACATGTTCAGGAAGTGTTTGACCAACACGACGTCGAAGCCTTTGGGAACAGCCTTGAACACGTCACCGCCGATGAACGAGCAGTGCTCGGCCACACCGTGATCCCTGAAGTTCCGTAGGCATTCGTCTTCCTTGTCGGGCAGATCGAACGTGGTCACCCGAAGTCCGGGCGACGCCTTCATCCTGAAGGTGTGAATCGCGCCGAGACCAGTGTTTCCGGCCAGATCGAGCACCTGCGCGCCGGAGGGGACGTCGATGTTGTCGAAGAACCAGGGATCAATGCGCTCGGTGACCGAGTCCATCAACCTCGACCATGATTCGCGCAGGTCCGCGTGCACGCCCATAGCGGCGTACAGGTCCCCGTCGAACCCGTAGAGTTCGCGCAGGCCGACGACGGTCCCGGTCTGCACACTCTCGGTGAGATAGAACAACTGCCGGAGCGTAGTGACCTTGATCTTGTCCATGAAAGCGAGTACCCGCTGGAGGTCGACGTCGGCCACGTCGGCGAGCGCGTCCAGCGAATATGCGCCACAAGCCTCGTCATACGCGACGAAACCCTCCTTGACCAGCAGATACAGGAGTTGCTCCACGGCATCCGGCTTGGCCCCGACGATATCGCCGAGCTTGGCCGCCGTCATGCCGGGATTCTCCCGGAGCGCATCGACGACGCCGAGTTCAAAGCAGGACAGCAGATTCATGAACCGCGCGGGTCCCACCATGTATTCGCGGAAACGTGCGAGCGTTGCTTCTGCAGTCATGGACCGATCCCTTCGAGTCGTGCGACAGCATCGGCCACCCGACTTGGCCGGGGCTGTTCAACGAGTTGGCGCCGGCTTGGCGCCCCGTCCGCCTCTCACGACATTGGATGCGCCGTTCCCACTTCGAAGGCGTGTCGGCTGCGGTGGAGCGGGCGCGTGAGGCGTGGCGATCTGCACGATGCGGAGCGGGAGTTGATCGAGCCGCACCTACCGCTGGGGACGCCCGGGCCGATTCCCGACCTGCGCCGCTACATCAACGCGGTGATGTGAAGAGTGCGGACCGGCAGTCCTTGGCAGGACGTGCCGGAGCGCCAACAGCACAGCCGGCCACCCGCCACGGCAAGACACCCAAGAGCCGCACCGCCGGGTTCCACCTCCGCAGCTTCGCCCTCCAGCCGCACAGCCGGCCAGCCCTTCCATGATCTCAACCGCACAGACCCTAGGGCCTTTTAAGAGATTTTTCAGCGGGCGTCCCTAGCCTCAACCAGCCGATGCCCGGATGCACAGCGGACACTCAGAACGAATTCCGCAACGTGATCACACACAGCAGCTGCCCCCCGGAAAGGCTTGACATGATCAATGCATTAGTCGTCGGGAGCTCATGCCTTACGGGATCTGCCCGGTGACCAAGACTCAGTCGCCGGCCGCACACAGCGGCCCCCAGGTCGCGGTGGAATTCCGTGCGTTGGGCCCCGTGGAAGCAATGATTGCCGGCCGGCCGGTGGATCTGGGGGCACCCAAGCAGCGCACATTGCTCGCGCTGCTGGTGAGCCAGGTGGGCCAGCCGGTGACCGTGGACGTGATGATGGAAGCCCTGTGGGCCGGGCATCCGCCGCCCTCGGCGATGACCTCACTCCAGGCGTATGTGGCGAATCTGCGAAAGCTGCTGGAACCGGATCGTGCGCCGAGAAGACCGGCGACCGTGTTGCGTACGTGTACCCAGGGCTATCTGCTGGACGCCGACGCCACCGACGTCGACGCCCACAGGTTCGTCGAGCACGCCAAGGCGGGCTGGCAGGCCAGGGGCCAGGAGCACCCGCAGCGGGCGCTGAGTGAGTTCGAGGCGGCGCTGGCGCTGTGGCGGGGGCAGGCCTACCAGGAGGTGGCCGCCGTTCCTTGTGTGGTGCCGGAGGTGGCGCGACTGCAGGAACTGCAGCTGTCGGTCGTCGAGATGCGCTGCGCGGCGCTGCTGGACCTGGGAGCCAATGAGATGGCGGCGGCCGAACTGGAGGCCTTCATGAAGGCCAATCCGCTGCGTGAGTACGGCTGTGAGCTGCTGAGTCTGGCGCTGTACCGGGCCGGTCGGCAGGCCGACGCACTGGAAGTGCTGCAGACCATGCAGATACGGCTGACCGAGGAGCTGGGCGTCGATCCGCGGATGGCGCTGCAGCACCTCAGGCGGAAGATCCTGAACCAGGCCCCGTCCCTGGACCGGCACCCGACCCCGGCCCTCCCGGACTCGGCAGGGTCCAGCAGGTCGGCGGCCCCGCAGCAGGCTGGTTCGGCAGGTCTGCCGCCGGCGCCGGATGCCGACGGGGAGGTGTTCGTCGGCCGGGAGGAGGCACTGCGGCAGCTGACCAAGGCACTGGCCGCGGCACAGGCCGGCCGGGGGCGCGTGGTCACGGTGTCTGGGGAACCGGGAGCCGGAAAGACCTGTCTGCTGAGGCGCTTCGCCGAGCCGACGGGAGTGGCGGTGCTCTGGGGTACCTGCACCGAACACGTCACCGCACCGTCGCTGTGGGTCTGGGAGCAGGTGCTGCGTGCGGCGGCCACCGCTTTCCCGCAGCACTCGATACCCCGCCCGGTGTCGGAGCTGCTGGACGGGGACACCCAGCGGCCGACGGACGGCGCGGAGCCGCCCGGTGCCGCACTGCGGCGGTTCGAGGCGATCGTCCAGTATCTGACCGGCCTGTCCCGGACCGGACCGCTGGTCGTGATGCTCGACCACCTGCATCGGGCGGACCCGGGCTCCCTGCGGCTGCTGGCCCACCTGGCCGAGTCGGTGCCCGCAAGCCGGCTGCTGCTGGTCGTGTCCTACCGGTCGCACGAGGCGCCGGTCCTGGCCGAGACGCTGGCTGCCCTGGCCCGCGGGGAAATGACGCGGCTGGAGCTGGAAGGGCTGACTCCCCAGGACACCCAGGCTCTGGCGAGCGCCATCCTGCGCCGGGAAATCAGCAGCCATACCGCGGAAGGGCTGTGTGCCCGCACCGACGGCAACCCGTTCTTCCTGCGGGAGATGATCGGGCTGCTGACCGACGACCAGCGCTTGGACGATCCCCGTGCGGCCCCGGTGCCGGTCCTGGTGCGCGAGGTGGTGCTGGGACGCATCGCGCGGCTGCCCCGGTCTGCGGTCGAGGTGCTGTCGGTGGCGGCCGTCGTCGGCCGGCACTTCGACATCGCGGTCGTCGCCGACCTCGTGCCGGTCGGGATCGACGCGGCACTGGCGGCCCTCGACACCGCGATCGCGGCGGGCCTGATCATGGAAGACCAGCGGCGCCTCGGCTGGTTCCGCTTCACCCACGCCCTGGTCGCCGAGGTGTTGTACGAAACCACCGGGCGGTTGCGCCGGGCCCGTCTGCACCGGTGGATCGGTGCGGCGGCCGGCCGGGCGGGGGCGACGGAACGGGCGGCCGAAAGGGCGGCCAGGACCGCCAGGCACTTGCTACCGGCCACCGAAGGCGACCCTGCCACTGCCACCCGCGCATCGTTGTCCATCGGCGGATAAGTCAAGGAGTCCAAGCATGGTTACGGCGGAGAATGCGGCAACCTCCGATGTCCCGTTCCTCAATATCATTGAGCCAGAGTTCGACTTCGGCGCGCCCGAGGTGATGGCGGCCCAGGCGAAGAGCTGGTATGCGAACAGCCCGATGGGCCTACTCGTGCTGCGGTACGCCGAGGCCCAGGAACTCTTGCGGGACCGGCGGCTCGATCACAACGGCCGGGGCTACATGGAGCAGAACGGTGTCTTCGACGGGCCGATCTACGACTGGTTCGTCCCCATGATCAACAATCACGACGGGGAGGATCACCGGCGGCTGCGCGGCCTGGTGAGCAAGGCCTTCACCCCGCGCATGATCAGTGAGTTGCGGCCGTTCGTCCGGGCAGAGGCCGAGCGCATGGCCGAAGAGATGGCATCGGCCGGCTCGTGCGAGTTCGTCGAGAGCTTCGCGGACCCGCTGCCGCTGGCGGTCATGTGCAGGATGCTCGGCGTGCCGAGGGAGGACTACGACACGTTCCGCCTGTGGACGAACGACATCGGCCTCGTCTTCAGCATGATCCACGGCGGCGACATCGTCGCGCGCGTGGAGCGGGCTGTCGTAGGGCTGAACGGCTATATCTCCTCGCTGATGGAGGACAAGGCGAAGAACCCGGGCGATGACCTCATCTCCACACTGGTCGCCGCGCAGCGAGAAGAAGGCCAGGTCAGCGAGGACGAACTCCGCAACCTTCTCGTCACGCTGGTGTTCGCCGCCCACGACACCACCTGCCATCAGCTTTCCAATGCCATGGTCATCTTCGCCGAGCGCCCTGAGCAGTGGAACCTGCTGGCCGAGCGCCCCGAGTTGGTGCCCCAGGCCATCGAGGAGATCATCCGCTGGTCCCCATCGACGCCGATCATCTACCGGTGCGCGGCCGAGGACTTCGACTACGGAGGCCTGCACATCGAGAAGGGCACCTTTATGACGATGTGCGCACAGACCGCGCAGCGCGACCCGCGCGTCTTCGAGTACGGCGACTCGTTCGACATCACGACCAGCAGCACGGCACCCCCTCTGCTCTTCGGCGCGGGTCTGCACTACTGCCTGGGTGCCCCGCTCGCCCGTGCTGAAATGGCGGATGCGCTGTCCGCGCTGGTCAAGCGGCTGGGCCCGCCTTCCATCGTGGGCCCGGTCAGCTGGCGGCCACCGACCGGCATCCACGGTCCGGAAAAGCTCCCGCTGCGCTTCGGCGATCGCTAGTGCCGGTGGAGACACTGGTGCCCGGCCTGGCCGGAGCAGGCCGCTATCCCTGCGGCGCGGCCTTCGCCCGGGCTGCCGGGCTCGGGCCGCGGTTGCCACGAGCGGCGGAGCGAGGGGGCTGGGCGCGCATGTGGTCCCGCACCCGGGTCATGATGTCGCCAAGTCGTTCCAGCTCGTCGTCGGACAAGGGGTCGAACAACATCCGGCGGGTGACCTGGACGTGGCCGGGCAGGACGTGGTCGAAAAGGGCCCGGCCTTTGTCGGTGATGGTGACCAGGGTGGCGCGGTCGTCGTCGGGACTGCGACCGCGGGTGATGAGGCCGACCTCCTCAAGCAGACCGGCCTGGTACGTCAGGCCACTGCGGCTGTAGACGACACCGTCGGCGAGTTGCGTCATGGTCATGCGGCCGTGGGACGTGGCGAGGCGGGCCAGGAGCTGGAACTGCACATAGCTGAGGTCGCCCTCGGCACGCAGCTGTTGCTCGACCTGGTGCTGGAGCAGGCTGACGGCTTCCATGAGTGCGAAGTACGCCGCCAGCTGCTGGGGATCGAGTGCGCCAGCGCTGTCCGCGTCGGCGGCCGAGTGGGAGCCGCTCATCCAATGAGCGTACCTGCTGCCCGAATCAACGAAGAGGTGTGCTTCGAACTCGAAGCACACTACTATGATTGCTTCGAGTTCGAAGCAATCGAGAGAAGCGGTGATGACGATGAAGGCGATGCGTTACCACTCCTACGGGGCCACGGACGTCCTCGTTTTCGAGGAGGCGGACCGGCCGACGGCAGGTGAGGGCCAAGTCGTACTGCGGGTGGCCGGTGCCGCGTTCAACCCGGTGGACGCCTCGATCCGCGCCGGCTACTTCCCGAAAGTGTTTCCGCTGGTCCTGCCGCATGTTCCGTGCTACGACGTGGCTGGTGTCATCACCGAGGTCGGCGAGGGCGTGAGCGGTTGGAGCATCGGGGACGCGGTGGTGGCATGGCTGCCGATCGCCTCGCCCGGCGCGGCTGCCGAATACGCCGTCGCACCGGCCGAGACGCTGGCGAAAGCTCCCCGCACCGGTGAACTCGCGGACGCCGCGGCGCTGCCCTCGGTCGGGCTGACTGCCTGGCAGGCCTTGTTCGAGCACATCGGCCTGAAGCCGGAGCAGAGCATCCTGATCAACGGCGCGGGCGGCGCGGTGGGCGGATACGCCATCCAGCTCGCGGCACAGGCCGGCGCGGTCGTGACCGCGACCGCCAGCGCGCGCAGCCGCGACCGCGTCCAGTCCTACGGCGCGGACCAGATCATCGACTACACCGCCACCCCTCTCCAGGAGGCGGTGGCCGGGCAGCAGTTCGATGCGGTACTGAACCTGGTATTCCTCGGCCCGGAGGAGCTCGCGCGCCTGGTAGACCTGGTCGTCGACGGCGGAGCCTTTGCCAACACCATCCCCCCGGGCCTGCAGGACATCGAGCGCGGGGTGCGGAACCTGCAGGTCTTCGGGCGCAGCGACGCCGGCCAGCTCGCCGAGCTGGTCAGCCGCGTGGATGCCGGAGAACTGAAGATCCACGTGGCCCAGCGCCAGCCGCTGCCCGAGCTGAGAGCCGTCCACGAGGCGGCCGCCGCCGGAGAACTGCCCGGCAGGACCGTCCTGATCCCCTGAGCCCTTCACGTCCTATAAGGAGCAACCTGCCCATGCCATCGACATTACGATCGGACGCTGTCGCCTCGACCCTGAACCAGCTGCTGGCCACCGAGGAAAAGCAGGATCTGGTGGCCGCCTTCGCTGATGCCGGCGTGGACATGGCTGGCGATTACCCCATCGAGCTGAGCGCCGCCGAGCTGGCGGAACGCACGAAGGACATCATCATGTCGGTGTCCAGGGAGGGCGGGGACCTGCTGTACCTGCTCACCCGGGCGGTCAGTGCACGAACGGTGGTGGAGTTCGGCACCTCTTTCGGGATTTCGACGCTTTATCTGGCGTCCGCGGTACGCGACAACGGCGGCGGTCAGGTGATCACGACCGAGCTGCAGCAGGACAAGGCACGCCGCGCACAGGAGAGTTTCGCCGCCGCCGGCCTCGCCGACCTCATCGAGCTGCGGCTCGGCGACGCGCGGGAGACGCTGCGGGAACTCCCCGGACCGGTCGACCTGCTGCTGCTGGACGGATGGCTCGACCTGCGGCTGCCGATCCTCAGCGTCGTGGAGCCCCGGCTGAGACCCAGCGCCCTGGTGATCGTCGATGACATCGACCTCGACATCGGCCGGGGCTTTTACCAGGATTTCCTGGACCATATCAACGACCCGGCCAACGGATACCTTTCCGTAAGGCTCCCGGTCCACCAGGGGGTTCAGGTGTGCCTCAAGCTCGGCTGACGCAGGGCAGTCGATGATGCACATCAGGGTCCTGGGGCCGCTGTCGATCCATCACGGCGCCGTCGAGATAACACCCACCGCGCAGAAGCCACGCACCCTGCTTGCGCTTCTGCTGCTCAACCATGAGCAGGTCGTGCCCGTCTCGGAAATGATGGACGAGCTGTGGAAGGGCGCCCCGCCCAAGAACGCGCGCGCGGCACTGCAGATCTATGTGTTCCACCTGCGGAAGAGGCTGGCCCAGTGCTCCGGGTCCCCTTCCGCGGAGGTGGCCCAGACCATGCTGCAGACGGTGCAGAACGGGTACCGGTTAGCCGTCGAGCCCAGGCAGTTCGACCTGGAGATCCACCATCGGCTCCAAAGGGAAGGTGGCCATGCCATGGCGGCCGGCGATTTCCGCTCGGCCGCCATGCACTTCCGCGAAGCCCTGAACCTGTGGCACGGACCCATGATGAGCGATGTGGAACCGGGCACCAGGATCCGCGCCGAGGCCGCCGCGCTGGAGCAGTCCCGGATGACGATGCTGGACTACCGCATCGAACTGGACCTGAAGCTGGGCCTGCACCGCCAGATCCTCAGCGAACTCGCGGTGCTGACCTCACAGAACCGTTTCCATGAGAATTTCCACGCCCAGTACATGATCGCGCTGTACCGGTCGGGATACCGCATCCGTGCGTTGGAGTTATTCCACAAGCTACGGCGCAACCTGCTCGACGAGTTCGGTCTCGAGCCTTCTCCCAAGCTCAAGGAGTTCCACCAGTCGGTGCTGACCCTTGACCCCGCCCTCGATGACGCGGAGGTGGTGACGCCGCCTCCGCGGCCGGCGGCGGACCTGCCGGAGATACCGGCACTGGCGAGCTCGTTCTGACAACCAGCGGTGGACGCGGCTGGGTGCCCAGCGAGCCCATGGGCGCAGCAATGCCGCCAGTGCGGCAGGCAACGCGTCTGCCCCATCTGCCGGGGCGGGGGCGAGCTGGCCGTCTCCCAGATGTCGCCGTACCAGCTGACCTACTACCCCGAACTGAGCCAGTAGCCGCTATGACCTGTTCGAAACTGGATCAAGAACGTGCGGTGATCGCCTCTCATGGCTCGGGCAGATCTGACAGACGCTCTTGACCATCAACAGGCGGCTGTCTCCGCTGCCGCGAGCACGGCCCGGACGCTGTCATCGACGAGGCGCTCAGCACGCTCCCTGGATATCGCCTCGTCGATGTAAGTGAAGTTCCACGACAACTGGTCGTGGCTGGTGGTAACCGATGAGGCGAAGTAGCCGACCACCGAAATACCGCCCACGAACTGCGCCCCGGACAATCCCCACGCACCCAGCTTCCCGGGAAAGTCGAACCGCCCGATGTTGGACACAAAGAAGTTGAAAGAGCCGTGCTCCTCAATGTATTGGACCAACGGCCCGCTGTCAGCGACGCCGGTCGGCCCCTGGTCGGCGAGGAGGCTGAACACCGAATACTGCTCGCCGCGTTGCCTGCGCGCCGCGATGTCGCGATTGATGAATCGGGCCATCGACCATAGATCCCCGGGCTGATAGCGGACCACGGAGTGCACCGCCGACACGTAGCAGCCGACCTCGTCCTCGGACACCGGCCGCTCGAGTTCATCCCGGAAGGCGACCGGAGAGCCCACTGCGAAATGCGCGGGCGGCGGGGCGCCGGCGTCACGTGCCACGGCACAGGCCATCGCCGCGGCCAGCACGCCGTGCAAGGTGACGCCCTCGCGCCGGCACGCCGTCGCGAGGCTCTGCAGTACGCGACTTCCGAGGAATCGGTGCAGCAGCCGGGTCCGGCGCTGGTGGAACGGCACGAATCGCTCGGGCTCCAGCCGGCCCACCTCGCCCGGGTCTGCCTCGGGTCCGTCCCCGTCGGCCGCGGCCTTGTCCGGCAGGATGCCCGACATCACGCGGTAGTGCGCCGGGAAGAGGGCTTCGACCGGGACCGGGACCGGGGTGGAGCCATTCTCCGCAGGGCTCCGGCCGGGCACCGGCGGCTCGGCGGCGAGCCGGACCCACTGCCGCAGCAGCGCGAGCGCGGTGGTCCCGTCCGAGATGCAGTGCGGGACGGTGATGACGAGATCGTGGATCTGCCCCGGCTGCCCGATGACAACGGCGCGAGCGAGCGGACCGGACCGCCAGTCGATCGGCTCCGCCAGCTCGTGGCCGTCCACCTCACGCACCCATCGCGAATCATCGGATTCGCTCAGCGTCACCTCGCGCAGTGGAATCGCGTTACTCGTCGGCACGAACCGCGCTCCGGTGCCGCTCGAGTCCGACGGCTCTTCCGTTATGGCCAAGCGCAACATCGGATGCCGGGCCTGAAGCGCGCCGAGCGCATTGCGCAGAACCGCTGCGGGTAGCTCACCCTCAATACGGACCCGGGCGCAGACATTGAGCGTGGAAAGCTGGTCGATAATCCAGTACCAGCGTTCCGCCGGGCTCAACGCCCGCGTTAAGGCAGTCGGTGTATTCATACTGGCCCCCAACCACTGTCAGAACACCGCATAGTCCACTGACCTGAGCGGTCACGCGACAGGAGACTAGCAAGCCCACAAGAGGCGTCAATCAAACACCAAGTGGCATGAGTCACAAATCCCAGAACCGGAAATTATAGGCGCCATTAACTGATTCTCAAGCGGGTCGTGCTGGCATTCGCTTCATTCCCATGCCCTGAAATTCAGTCGGCATCCAGTCAGCCAGGAGGCGCATCACCATGACCGACTCGACGGTCGACCAGACCTCCCCCCCTCTCATCCACATCGATCCCCTGGGAACCGACCGCCATGGCGAGGCGGCCCGGATGCGCGAACTCGGCCCGGTTGTCCGCGCAGAGCTTCCCGGTCGCGTCCGGATGTGGGTGGTCACCGACTACGCGCTGCTCGCCGAGCTCGCCGCCGACCCGAGGGTGGGCCGGGACTGGCGCAACTGGGATGCCCTGCAACGCGGCGAGATCCCCGACGACTGGCCACTGCTCAGCATGATCCGGCTCAACAACGCGATGGCCCGCGACGGCGCGGAGCACCGTCGGCTGCGCCGCCCGCTGACCCGCTCGTTCACTCGTACGCGAGTCGAGCGCCTGCGACCGCGCATCGATCAGATCGTGACCACGATGCTGGACGGTTTGCCCGGCCAGGTCGGACCGGATGGCACCGTCGACCTGCGGCAGCACTACGCCTACCCATTTCCCATGCAGGTGATATGCGAGCTCATAGGCGTACCCGAACCGTGGTGGCCGCGGTTCCGCGAGCTCATCGACACCGTCGTACGGGCCGACACGACTGCCGAGCAGTTCCTCGCCACCCAGCAGGAGCGGCACGAACTGTGGCAGCGGCTCTTCGCCATGCGGCGCGCCGAACCGGCCGACGACCTGACCAGCGCGCTGCTCGCCGACAACGACGAGGACGACGCACTCACCGACGACGAGCTCGAGGACACGCTGTGGATGCTCATCGGCGCCGGCCATGAGACCTCGATCAGCCTGATCACCAACGCGACGCGGGCGCTGCTCACCCACCCGGACCAGCTGGCCGTCGCCCGCGACGGCGACAGCGAAACGTGGAGCAAGGTCATCGAAGAGACCCTGCGCTGGGATGCCCCGGTCGGCAACTTCCCGGCCAGGTTCCCGGTCGAGGACATCACTGTGGCCGGTGTCACCATCCCCAAGGGCGACGGCATCCTCGCGCCCTGGAGCGGGGTCAACCGCGACCCGGCGCAGTACGGCGAGGACGCCGACCGGTTCGACATCAACCGACCGGTCAAGAAGCACATGGCGTTCGGCGGCGGACCCCACGTCTGCATCGGACCCGCCCTTGCCCGGTTCGAGGCGATGGCGGCTCTGCCCCCGCTGTTCGCCCGCTATCCGGGCCTACGGCTCGCCGCCGACCCCGCCGAGCTGAGCGCGGTTCCGTCGATCTTCTCCAACTCCGTCAGCAGCCTGCCGGTGTATCTCGGCCCGGCGAAGGACTGAGCCTGGATCCACGTACGCCGTCAAAGCGCCGGCTGACCGGACGGTGCCGGCTGCCGACCTCCCAGGGCAATACATCTAAGGCTGTGCCGTAATTCCTGGTGGCCGTGCGCTTGCCAGGAATTACGGCACAGCCCTTAGTTCATGTACTGGCAAATACCCCGCGGCAGGTAGACCCCGTGCCCGGACTTCCCCACATACACACGGTTATCGATCACTGGAACCCCCCGAGACAGCACAGTCTCAACCCGTCCCATCACGCGCTTGCCCTCGTAGGCCGAGTAGTCGACATTCATGTGATGTGTCTCGGCGGACATGATCTGCTCGGTATTCGGGTCGTAAATGACGATGTCGGCGTCCGCACCGGGAGCAATCGTTCCCTTCTTCGGATACAGACCGAACATCCTGGCTGGCGCGGCGCAGGCGATATCGATCCAGCGTTGACGGCTGATGTGCCCGTCGACGACGGCCTGGTGCAGCAGGTCCATGCGGTTCTCAACACCCGGCATGCCATTCGGGATCTTTGAGAAATCCCCCCGCCCCATCTCCTTCTGCCCCTTGAAGCAGAAAGGGCAATGGTCCGTGGACACCACCTGTAGATCATTCGTCCGCAACCCGCGCCACAACGCCTCCTGATGTTCCTTCGGGCGCAGCGGCGTGGAACAAACGTACTTCGCACCTTCGAATTCCGGTTCAGCAAGGTTGTCGGTCGAAAGAAAGAGGTACTGCGGACACGTCTCACCGAACACGGGAAGGCCCTCGTCCCGCGCTCGCGCCAGTTCGGCAACGGCCTCCTGAGCTGATACGTGCACTACGTAGAGAGGGGATCCCGCCACCTGGCTCAGCTTGATCACCCGATGCGTCGCCTCCGCCTCAAGAAGCGCCTTTCGAACTTCGCCGTGATAGCGCGGATCCCTATCACCCCGCGCCAGCGCCTGCTCCACCAGCACGTCGATCGCGAGACCGTTCTCCGCGTGCGTCATTACCAGCCCACCGTTCGAGCCTGCACGCTGCATGGCTCGAAGAATCTGACCGTCATCAGAGAGAAAAACACCGGGGTATGCGGTAAAGAGCTTGAACGATGTAACGCCGGCCGAGACGAGCTCATCCATCTCCCTGAGTGAGGACTCGTTCACATCGGACATGATCATGTGGAACCCATAATCGATCGCACACTTTCCATCCGCCTTCTCATTCCAGGCATCAAGCCCTTCACCGAGAGATCCGCCCTTGGACTGGATCGCGAAATCGATGATGGTTGTTGTGCCGCCCCACGCCGCGGCCCGAGTCCCGGTCTCGAATGTGTCGGAAGCGAACGTGCCGCCGAACGGCATCTCCATGTGCGTATGCGCGTCGACACCGCCCGGGATGACGTATTTGCCGTTGGCGTCGATCCTCCGGTCGGCGCTCCAGCTCTTGACCGCGTCGGTGTCGTGCGCTGCGAGGGCGGCGATGCGGCCGCCCTCGATGAGTACGTCGGCATGGATCTCGTCGGACGCGGTGATCACGAGACCACCGTGGATGACGGTGCTGTTCATGTACCCCTCCTCACTGCGGCGGAATGGGTCTGTGCACGTGGACAAGGTGCGTGGTGAAGAACGTAGAAGTGGGTTACCCACTGTGGCAATACCGCTGAGGCCAACCACTGAAGACGTTTCTGTTTCTCTCGCCCGGCACTCCACCGGCCCACAGTGCGACGCGGCTCGGCATCGTTCCCGGGCCGGGAACGGCGCCGAGCCGCGTCGGTGACGTTCGAGGGACGCTGCTTCTCATCCCACCGACCGCAGAGCCTCGGCCAGGATCTCCGCGCCCTCCTCCGCCTCCGGGATGGTCAGTGAGAGCGGTGGCGCAATCCGCAGCACGCTGGTGTTGTGACCGCCACCCTTGCCGATGAGCAGGCCGCCCTCGCGGGTTGCTTCGAGCATGGCGGCGGCCGCCTCCGGGTTCGCCTCGTCGGTGCCGGGCTTCACGAGCTCGATGCCGATCATCAGTCCCCGGCCGCGTACCTCCCGTACACACTCCGAAGCCGCGCCGATCGCACGCAGTCGCTCGAGCAGCAGTCCGCCGACGCGCCGGGCGTTGCCCTGCAGATCGTGTTCGAGGAGGTACGAAAGGTTGGCGAGGCCCGCCGCCATGGTGACCGGGGAGCCGCCGAAGGTCGAAATGGAGTTGGCGTCGAGGCAGTTCATGACCTCGGAGCGGGCCACGACACCGCCGATCGACATGCCGTTGCCGATGCCCTTGGCGAAGGTGAGGATGTCCGGCGGCCCGTTCTCGCCGTGTGCCTGCCAGCCCCAGAAGTGTTCGCCGGAGCGGCCCCAGCCGGTCTGCACCTCGTCGGAGATCCACAGGATGCCGTGGCGGTCGAGGACCCGGCGGAAGGCCGCATACAGACCGTCGGGCGGCGAGGTGAACCCGCCTACTCCCTGGATGGGTTCGGCGATCAGGGCGGCGGGCTCGCGGGTATGGCCGAGCAGGTCCTCCAGATCGGCGACACAGGCCGCGATGAAGGCTGCGTCGCTGAGGTGCGCGTACGGCCCCCGGGTGCGGACGCCGCCGTGCACGTACAGCGTCTGCAGCGGGGACAGATTCGTGGGCGACCAGGCGCTGTTACCGGTGATGGAGACCGTGGAGAAGGATCTGCCGTGGTAGCTGTTGCGCATCGCGAGGATCTGGTTCGACCTGCGGTACGTGGTGGCGAGCAGCAGGGCCGTGTCGTTGGCCTCCGTACCGGAGGTGGTGAAGAAGACCCTGGCGTCCGGGATGCCGGAGAGCGTGGCGATGCGTTCGGCCAGCTCGACCATCGGCCGGTTGAGGTAGAGCGTGGAGGAGTGGATGATCCGCCCGGCCTGCTCGCTGACCGCCTTGGTCACCTCGGGCAGGGCATGGGCGGTCATGGTGGTGAGGATGCCGCCGAAGAAATCGAGGTAGCGCCTGCCTTCGGCGTCCCAGACATGGCGGCCCTCGCCGTGGGTGATCTCCAGGGGGTTCTTGTAGTAGATCGCCAGCCAGTCGGGGCTGACGGCGAGATGGCGTTGGTGCAGACTGCTCACGGCTCCACCAGTCCTTCGTATGCGTCGGGACGGCGGTCCCGGTAGAACGCCCACTGCTGGCGGACCTCGTCGATGAGACCGAAGTCGAGGTCGCGGACGAGGAGTTCCTCCTCCTTGTCGCTGGCGACCTCGCCGACGAACTGACCGCGCGGGTCGACGAAGTAGCTGGTTCCGTAGAAGTCGTTGTCGCCGTACTCCTCCTGGCCGACGCGGTTGATCGCGGCGATGAAGTACTCGTTGGCGACGGCCGACGCGGGCTGTTCCAGCTGCCAGAGATAGCCGGAGAGGCCGCGCGAGGTGGCAGACGGGTTGTACACCAACTGGGCACCTTTGAGACCGAGTTGACGCCACCCCTCCGGGAAGTGTCGGTCGTAGCAGATATACACACCGACCTTGCCGACGGCGGTGTCGAAGACCGGCCAGCCGACGTTTCCGGGCTTGAAGTAGTACTTCTCCCAGAACCCCTTGACCTGCGGGATGTGATGCTTGCGGTACTTGCCGAGATAGGAACCGTCGGCGTCGATGACGGCGGCGGTGTTGAAGTAGAAGCCGGACTGCTCGACCTCGAAGACCGGCGCAACGATCACCATGCCGGTCTCGCGGGCGAGTTCCCGCATCCGCCGGACGGTCGGCCCATCCGGGACGGCCTCGGCCCAGCGGTAGTGCTCGGGTTCCTGCACCTGACAGAAGTAGGGGGCGTTGAACACCTCCTGGAAGCCGATGATCTTCGCGCCCTGGCGGGCGGCCTCGCGCGCATGCTCCTCATGCTTGGCGATCATGGATTCGGTGTCGCCGGTCCAGGTCGCCTGGACGAGTGCGGCGCGTACGACTTGGGACATGAGCTGCTCCTTCGACAGGGCGTCAGAGAGCCTCAACGCGTTTCTACGCCCGTAGACACGTGCGTAGAGGAGAACGTAAGCCCCGTCACACAGCGGGGCAAGACCATCGCCGTGAACCGGCAGAGTCGATCACGTTTCATACCCGCGCGGTCCACACGTTCATTCACCTTCCAGCTCGGCGGTGGCAGCCTCTCGACGTGGCGGCACCCGCCACCCAGGCACCGCGGAGCCCCGCAGCCCGGTCCCGGGCCCTGGCCAAGGACCGGCTCTACCCGGCCAGCGGCACCACGCACGGCTCCGGGGCGCAGCGGGCCAGCAGTTCGTCCATCGAGAGTCCGAGCGCCCCGGCCAGCGCCGCGACGGTGAAGAAGGCGGGGGTCGGGGCGCGGCCCGTCTCGATCTTGCGCAGCGTCTCGGCGGAGATTCCGGCGCTCGCCGCGATCTCGGTCATGCTGCGCCCGCCGCGTGCCTCGCGGAGCAGCGCTCCGAGGCGTTCGCCGCGACGGCGCTCTTCCGGGGTCAGGGGCGTTCGTACCATGCCGTCATTCTAATACCGCCGGGGCCGGTATAGTAATTGGCATGGTGCAGCTCAAGACAGACACATCCATCGGATAGCTAGCGAGGGGACCCGTGCCTTTAGGCATGGGGGGAATCGTTTCTCAGGACTGCTCTGACCTCAACTGTCCCTACGGATCTGC
>NZ_JBEOYU010000044.1:0-50910 GCF_040297265.1 Streptomyces sp. NPDC001832 | reverse complement strand
CCCGCGCATGGGCGCGCCCCGGTACAAGTCGAAGCGGGACAGCCGGCAGGCCGTCCGGTTCACCGCGAACGCCCGCTGGTCGATCACGCCGGGGCTAAAGCTGCGCCTGTCGAAGATCGGCGACGTGCGGGTGAAGTGGTCCCGGACGCTGCCCTCGACCCCGTCCACGGTGACCGTGGTCAAGGACAGCGCGGGCCGGTATTTCGCGTCCTTCGTCGTCGAGACCGGCCCGGAGGAGATCCTGCCGGAGGCGACGCCCGAGATCGGGATCGACCTCGGCCTCGGACACTTCGCGGTCCTCTCCGACGGCACGAAGATCGACAGCCCGCGCTTTCTGCGCCGGGCCGAGAAGCGCCTGAAGAAGGCGCAGCGTGTTCTTTCCCGCAAGGAGAAGGGCTCGAAGAACAGGGACAGGGCCAGGGTCCGTGTCGCACGGGCGTACGCCCGTGTCGCGGACGCGCGCCGTGAGTTCCATCACCAGCTCTCGACGAGGCTGATCCGCGAGAACCAAGCGGTCGCCGTGGAGGACCTGGCGGTGAAGGGGCTTGCCCGCACGCGCCTGGCCAAGTCCGTCCACGATGCCGGATGGTCGGCGTTCGTGAGCATGCTGGAGTACAAGGCCGCCCGGTACGGGCGGATCTTCATCCGGTTCGGCCGGTTCGAGCCGACCAGCCAGGTGTGCTCGCAGTGCGGCGTGAAGGACGGCCCCAAGCCCCTGCACGTCCGTACCTGGACGTGCGCGGCGTGCGGGGCCGTCCTGGACCGGGACATCAACGCGGCGGTCAACGTCCGCCAGGGCGGCCGGACTGGCCGTGTCAGCCCGTGGAGCGCTGGTAAGACCGGGACTCGTCCCGGCACCGCGCAGCGAAGCGGGAACCCACCCGACACCACAGCCTTCAACGGCACGGTGCGCTCTTCGTCGTGTCGTTCAGCAGCCGTTCAGTACGGACTGCAGGGCGCTCTTCTCGGCCGAATCGACGCTCAGGTTGTAGTAGTGCTTCACATGTACCCAGGCGCGCACGTACGTGCACCGGTACGCGGTGCGTGGCGGCAGCCAAGTGGTCGGGTCCTGGTCGCCCTTGGACTGGTTGACATTGTCCGTGACCGCGATGAGCTGCGGGCGCGTCAGATCGTTGGCGTATGCCTGTCGTTGGGCGGTCGTCCAGCTGCTGGCACCCGATCGCCAGGCCTCGGCGAGCGGGACCATGTGGTCGATGTCCAGATCGGATGCCGCGGTCCAGGTGGCGCCGTCGTACTGCGAGTACCAACTGCCGCTGACGGCCGCGCAGCTGGAGTCCTGGGTCACATTCGTGCCGTCCCGGTCGAGGACGACCTCACGGGTGTTGCAGGTGCCCGACTGGGTGATCCAGTGCGGGAACTTGTCGCGGCTGTAGCCGCTCGACGAGCCCTCCGCGGAGACGGTCAGCTCGCTCAGATAGGTACGGGCGGTCGATGCCGAGACCGGGGTGGGCATGGCCGCCTGGGCGGTGGGGGCGGTGAGCAGTCCGGTGGCTGCGGCGAGGGCGGCGGATGCGGCGACGACAGCGATGCGACACGCGTAGACACCTGACATGCGAACTCCCTTGTTGTGGGGGGCGTTGGACGGGTGGCCCATAGGGCCCGGCCATCGTGGCGGCGCCAGGTTTCCGTGGGGTGGGCGCCAGGTAACAGAGTGGCGACATGAGCACGTCACATCAAGACTTCTGACGAACGGAGCTGGAGCACAGGGGCCTGTCTGCGGGAGCCCGGCGATCGCGTCCATGAAGGCGGGGGCGCCTGCGACCGGGGCGGGAGAGAGAACAAGCAGCCTCGCCTGCCGGTCAGGGGGTGGCGGGCGAGGCTACTTTGTTCCGTCACGATACAAAGACCTGTCCGGGAAAGCCAATCCTTCCCCGGTGGGGGCGTCGGGCCGGTTGGCCAGGAGCGTGCCTGCTCCGTCGTCTTTGCCCCCAGGGCCCGTCCGCGCAGGTCCTGGCCGGTCCCGCTCGGCAGGCCATAACCATGCGGACCGGCCAGGATGGGGAAGTAGCGGACCCGAGGAGATGTTCAATGGCCCAGCATCTGATCCCCCCGGCCGCGGCCCCCGGCGAGGACCGCTCCGCGCGTTCGGTCATGGTGGCGATCGGTGCGCTGCTACTCGGCATGCTTCTGGCCGCACTCGACCAGACCATCGTCTCCACCGCGCTGCCGACCATCGTCAGCGACCTCGGCGGTCTGGAACATCTCTCCTGGGTGGTCACGGCCTATCTGCTGGCGTCGACCGCTGCGACCCCGCTCTGGGGCAAACTCGGCGATCAGTACGGACGCAAGAAGCTCTTCCAGACCGCCATCGTCATCTTCCTCATCGGCTCGGCGCTCTGCGGCGTCGCCCAGAACATGCCGCAGCTCATAGGCTTCCGGGCCGTTCAGGGCCTCGGCGGCGGCGGCCTCATCGTGCTCTCGATGGCGATCGTCGGCGATATCGTCGCACCGCGCGAACGAGGCAAGTACCAGGGTCTGTTCGGAGCGGTCTTCGGCGCGGCGAGCGTCCTCGGACCGCTCCTCGGCGGCCTCTTCACCGAGCACCTCAGCTGGCGCTGGGTCTTCTACATCAACCTGCCGATCGGCGTCGTCGCGCTGCTCGTGATCGCCGCCGTGCTGTACATCCCGGTCAGCCGCACTCAGCACACCATCGACTACCTCGGCACCTTCCTCATCACCTCCGCCGCCACCTGCCTGGTCCTCGTCGCCTCGCTCGGCGGCACCACCTGGGCCTGGGACTCGGCGCAGATCATCGGTCTCGCCGTCCTGAGCGTGCTGCTGCTGATCGCCTTCGTGTCCGCGGAGCGCCACGCCGCGGAGCCCGTTATTCCGCTGAAGCTGTTCCGGATCAGGACCTTTACCCTCGTCGCCGTCATCAGCTTCGTCGTGGGCTTCGCGATGTTCGGCGCGATGACCTACCTGCCGACCTTCCTGCAGGTGGTGCACCACATCACGCCGACGATGTCCGGTGTGCACATGCTTCCGATGGTGCTCGGTCTGCTTCTCACCTCGACCGTGTCCGGGCAGATCGTCAGCCGCACCGGCCGCTGGAAGGTCTTCCCGATCGCGGGCACCGGCATCACCGCGATCGGACTGCAGCTCCTGCACCGGCTCACGGAGACCAGCGGCACCTGGGAGATGAGCATCTGCTTCTTCGTCTTCGGTGCCGGTCTCGGCCTGGTGATGCAGGTCCTGGTGCTGGTCGTGCAGAACGCCGTCAAGTACGAGGATCTCGGCGTCGCCACGTCCGGAGCCACCTTCTTCCGCTCCATCGGCGCCTCGTTCGGTGTCGCGGTCTTCGGCACGATTTTTACGAACCGGCTCACCGGCAAACTGGCCGCGGCGCTCGCCGGCCGCTCACTGCCCCCCGGGATCAGTGCCGAGGGGCTGGCCGCCGACCCGCGCGCCATCGGCCGGCTGCCGCCCGTGCTGCGGCCCTCGGTGCTCCACGCGTACTCGACCTCGATCACCGATGTGTTCATGTACGCGGCCCCCGTCGTCCTGGTCGCCTTCGTCTTCGCGTGGTTCCTAAAGGAGGACAAGCTGCGCGGCTCGGTGACCGCCCCGGAGCCCAGCGAGACCCTGGCGTCGAACCCGGTCGAGCGGTCCTCGTACGACGAATGCGCCCGGGCCCTCTCAGTGTTTGCCACCCGCGCGGGGCGCCGCCAGGTCTACGAGGAGATCACCAAGAGGGCGGGGTACGACCTGCTGCCCGCGGCGAGCTGGATGCTGCTGCGCATAGCTCGGCACGGCACGGTCGAACCGGCCATGCTCGCCGAGGTCGCCCAGGTGCCGCTGCGGGTGGTCAGCGAGGCTGCCCGTCAGCTGGAGGAGCGCGGACTGGCCGGGCGCGTAGGCGCACAGCTGGTGCTCACCGAAGCTGGTGCGGAAGTGGTGGTGAAGCTCGCGGAGGCCCGTGAGGAGTCGATGGCCGAGCTGCTGGGCGACTGGTGGGGGCCGGAACGGCCGACCGATCTCGTCAAACTCGTGGCGGAGCTGACCGCCGAGACGAACGGGTCGAGCAAGGAACGGCCCCACACCCCCGAGCCGAGACGGGACCACGCTGCCGGACCGGGGTGAGCCGCCCCGCGGACAGCTCCTACAGTTCCTACAGCTCCTTGGCGAACCAGTGCTCCGCGTACTGCCGCCGGTGGAACGCCGGGACCTCCCGAAAGCCGTGCTTGGCGTACAGCCCCCGTGCCTCCACCAGGTCAGCGCGGGTGTCGAGCCTGACCGTGCGTACGCCGAAGGCGCGCGCCGCGCTCTCGACAGCCGCCAGGAGCAGCCCGCCGCCGCCCGTACCGCGGTATTTGGGCCGTACGAACACCCGGGTCAGCTCCGCGATGTCCGCGTCCACCAGCAGCAGCCCGGCGCAGGCGGCCGGCTCCCCCTCGAACCGGCCGACGACGAACTGGCCGGTGGGCGGGGCGAGTCGGTCGGCGCCGTCGTCGGTGAGCCCCTCGTCGATCTCCTCGGCGGTCGCGGGCCGCCCCCAGTAGCGACTGGCGACCTCGTCGTAATAGTCGCGACGCAGCAGCGCGGCGTCGGCGGAGTCGAAGGGTTCTGGGGTCACGGTCCAGGTCATGCCGGTCATTCTTTCGGAAAGAAGGAGGATGACAGTCAGGTAAAGAGGGGGTTTATTGAGTCTCCGTCATAACGCAATGCGAAGGTTTCACAGCACGCCCAGGTCGAGGGGCGGGCGCGGAAGCGGCGGGAGGGGCGACGCAGCATGGCGAATGCGGAGCACAGTGTGCGCGGAAACGCGGCAACGGGGGCGAGGACCGGGGCTGCCCGGGCTCTGTTATGGCTGGTTGCGGCCGCACTGGCGATACGGCAGATAGCAGTGGTGCTACGGCAGCCGCCGGACGAACGGCTTGCCGATCTGGACAACTGGATCGGTGAGAACGGTGTCCTGCATGTGACGGGCTCGCTGTATGACAGCGACCGGTTCACCGGCACCCCGTTCGCCGGACTGGTGCTGAAGCCACTGACCCGGACCGCCGAACAGAGCCTGGGCGTCGCCTGGACGTTCGGATCGCTGCTGCTCGTCGCCGCCCTCGGCATCATTGCCGCCCGCTCGCTGCCGGGCCCGGTCACCCGTCGCACCTCGCTGTTGGCCGCTCCCGTCGCGATCAGCCTGCTGATGCTGTCCCTGCCGGTCCGTAACGCGCTCCACCTCGGGCAGACCAGCATCCTGCCGGTCCTGCTGGTGCTGCTGGCCTGTTGCACGGTCCGCAGGGAACGTGCCTCGGGCCTCCTGATCGGGCTCGCGGCCGCGCTCCAGCCGACCGTGCTGCTCTTCGCGGTCCTGCTCTGGCTCACCGGCCGCCGCCGGGCGGCGATCACCGCAGGCGCCGCGTTCGCCGCCTGCACCGCGCTGGCCTGGGCCGCGATGCCGCACGACTCGTGGACCTACTGGGTGCACCATGTCGCGGGCGCCGGGCTCGGCGACGACGCGGACAGCCTGGCCAACCAGTCCCTGCACGGCGCGCTGCTCCGATTCGGCCTGGAGGGCCCGCTCGAAATCGCGCTGTTCGTGGTGCTGGCGGCCGCCGTCTGCTACCTCGGACTACGCCGCGCCGTACGGTACGCACACGACGGGCAGCTGCTGCTCGCCGTGGCCGTGACCGGCTGCGTCTCCGTCGCCGTTTCACCGACCGCCTGGCAGCACCAGCTGCTGTGGGTGCTGCTCGCCGTGGTCGGCCGCGTCGGCAAGCGGGCCTCCGACCGGCTGGTGTGGCCGACGGTCGTGGTGCTCGTGCTCATACTGCCGGGGAAGATGCTGCTGCCGAACAAGGCGCTGGTCTTCCCCGTACGAGACAACGTGCTGCTGATAGCGGCGCTCGGCGCGGCCTGCGCCGTACCGTTCCTGATGCGCACCTCGCCGTACTGGCAGCAGCCGATCCCCACCGATTACGCGGCGCCGGTCGCGGCCCGCTGGAGCCGCATCCCTCTGCTGCCGTTCTGGCGGCGGGTGCTTGGTCGGCCCAATCTGCTGCTGGAACTGCTCCTGATCAGGGTCGTGTACTCCGCATACGCACAGATCAGGCTCGCGGCGACGGCAGGACGTGCCACCGCCGAACACCACGGTCGCCAGATCCACTCCCTCGAACAGTGGCTGCACATCGACATCGAGCACTGGGCCAACCACGCGGTCGTCGAGGTCGCCTGGCTGAGGGGCTTCTTCGACTACTACTACGAGACGTTCCACTTCATCGTGCCGCTGACGATCCTCGGTGTGCTGTACGTACGACGTCCCGCGGACTACCGCTGGGTCCGCAGCTCCATCGGCTTCGCCACGGTCCTTGCGCTGGTCGGCTTCTGGCTCTACCCGCTGGCCCCGCCGCGACTGATGCCGGGTCTGGACTTCATCGACACGGTCAATGGGGTCCAGGACTTCGCGAAGCCGGACTACGGAACGCTGACCGAGGTGACCAACCAGTACGCGGCGATGCCCTCGCTGCACTTCGGCTGGTCGCTCTGGTGCGGTGTGGTCATCGTCATGCTGGCCCCGAAGACGTGGATGAAGGCGCTGGGGCTGCTGCACCCGCTGTTCACGGTCTCCGCGATCGTGGCCACGGCCAATCACTGGGTGCTGGACGCGGTGGGCGGCGCAGCCGTCGTCTCGCTCGGCTTCGGGCTGACCTACGTACTGTCGGGGCCGCGGAGGCTGCAGCTGCCGGCCGTGCCTGCGGCGGCGAAGCCGCGGGACGGGATCGCGGTGCCCGTGCCGGGTCCGAGGCCGACCGACGATGCGGTGGGCAGCAAACACTAGTGCCGCGACCGGCAAGGTTTGCCCTGATCGCCGCTGGGATGTGCCGGGCAGCGAGCAGCACCGGTACGGACGGCGGGGCCGGGGCGTGAGGGGGAGGCGCCCGCCGTCCGAAGCTGCCGGAAAGCGGTCAGCTTCCCGCGGCACCGACGCCCGCGGTGCTTGCGGCGGTGCTGACCTGAAGCTGCTTGATCCCGTTGAGCCATGCCGAGCGCAGCCGTCGCGGTTCGTCGACCAGCCGCAGGTCCGGCAGCACATCCGCGATCGCGTTGAAGATCAGGTTGATCTCCATCACGGCAAGGGACTTGCCGAGGCAGAAGTGCGGACCGCCGCCGCCGAAACCGAGGTGGGGGTTGGGGTCGCGGGAGATGTCGAAGGCCTCCGGGTTCTCGAAGACCTCGGGGTCGTTATTGGCCGAGGAGTAGAACAGCCCGACCCTGTCACCCTTCTTGATCTGCTGCCCGCCCAGTTCGAGGTCCTGGGTGGCGGTCCGCTGGAAGGAGACCACAGGCGTGGCCCAGCGAACGATCTCCTCAGCGGTCGTCTCCGGCCGCTCGCGCTTGTAGAGCTCCCACTGATCGGGGTGGGTGAGGAAGGCGTGCATGCCGTGGCTGATGGCGTTACGGGTGGTCTCGTTCCCGGCGACGGCGAGCAGGATCACGAAGAAGCCGAACTCGTCGGAGGAGAGGTTCCCTTCGCCCTCCGCGGCGACCAGTTGGGAGACGATGTCCTTGGCCGGGCACTCCTTGCGGGCGGCCGCCAGATTCATCGAGTACGAGACGATCTCCATGGCCGCCTCGGTGCCGGCCTCCTCGGTGATCGCGTACTCGGGATCGTCGTACGCGGCCATCTTGTTGGACCAGTCGAAGATCCTGGACCGGTCCTCCTGCGGTACGCCGATGAGTTCCGCGATGGCCTGGAGCGGCAGTTCGACGGCGATGTTCGTGACGAAGTCGAACGAACCGTCGTCGCCCGCGGCGGCGAGAGCGGTCTCGACGATTCGGCGGGCGCGGCTGCGAAGGGCCTGCTCCAGGGAGCGTACCGCCCGGGGCGTGAAGCCCCGCTGGACGATCTGGCGGACCCGGGTGTGTTCGGGCGGGTCCATGTTCAGCATGATCAGCTTCTGTACCTCGATCTGGTCGCGGCTGATCGACTCGTTGAACCGGATGACCGCGGTGTTGGTGTTCGAGGAGAACAGTTCGGGATGGGTGGAGACGTACTTGACGTCCGCGTGCCGGGTGACGACCCAGTAGCCCTCGTCGTCGAAACCGGAGATACCGGTCGGCTGGGTGCACCACCAGACCGGTGCGGTCTGCCGCATCTGTGCGAACTCCGGGTGCGGAATGCGGGCTTGGAGCAGGTCGGGATCGGTGAAATCGAACCCTTCGGGCAGATGGGGGCAGGGCATCGGCAGCTCCAGGTCGGGCCGAGAGTCGCCCGAACGATGTCTGACGACCCATCAGAAGATGTCCGAAAGGTAGTAACGAGTTCTACAACTGGCAAGAGCGGCGGCCCGACCTGTTGCGTGAAGAGTGGGTGAGGTAGGCATGAAGCGGACGCAAGGTGCGTGCAAGACCCTTGCGTACCGAGGGTAAGCCCCACAAGACTGCCTGTAGAACTAGAACGCGTACTAGTTCCCTCCGCGGGCGCCGGGACGCCCCTGCGGAAGTGCGAGGAGAGGACGAGCTCATGGCCGCGGAACCTGTCATCGTCGAAGCCGTACGCACCCCCATCGGCAAGCGCCAAGGCGCGCTCGCCAATCTGCATCCCGCCTATCTGCTGGGTGAGACCTACCGAGAACTTCTCGGCCGCACCGGCATCCATGCCGACTGCGTCGAACAGATCGTCGGCGGTACGGTCACCCATGCCGGCGAACAGTCCATGAACCCGGCCCGCACCGCCTGGCTCACCGTGGGCCTTCCGTACGAGACCGCCGCCACCACCGTGGACTGTCAGTGCGGCTCCTCGCAGCAGGCCTCCCACATGGTGGCCAACATGGTCGCGGCCGGAGTGATCGACATCGGCATCAGCTGTGGCGTCGAGGCCATGTCGCGGGTGCCGCTGGGCAGCGGCTCCAAGCACGGACCGGGCAAGCCCTGGCCCGACGAGTGGAACGTAGACCTGCCCAACCAGTTCGAGGCCGCCGAGCGCATCGCCCGCAATCGCGGACTGACCCGGGAGAACGTCGACTCGCTCGGGCTGATCTCGCAGGAACGGGCCGCCGTCGCCTGGGCCGAGGAACGGTTCAAACGGGAGACGTACGCGGTCCAGGTGCCGACCACCGAGGAGGAGCAGGCGGCCGGGCAGGGCATGTGGCGTCTGGTCGACCGGGACGAAGGGCTGCGGGACACCACGATGGAGGGGCTCGGCCGGCTCAAGCCGGTCATGCCCACCGCGATCCACACCGCGGGCAACTCCTCACAGATATCCGACGGCGCCTGCGCGATCATGTGGGCGTCCAAGCGGATGGCGCGCGCGCTCAAGCTCAAGCCGCGCGCCCGGATCGTCGCGCAGGCGCTGGTCGGCGCCGACCCGCACTTCCACCTCGACGGACCGATCGACGCGACCCGCGCGGTGCTCGGCAAGGCCGGTATGTCGCTCAAGGACATCGACCTCGTCGAGATCAACGAGGCCTTCGCCTCCGTGGTGTTGAGCTGGGCCCAGGTCTTCGAGCAGGACCTCGAAAAGGTCAACGTCAACGGCGGAGCCATCGCGCTCGGTCACCCGGTGGGCGCCACCGGGGCCCGGCTGATCACCACGGCACTGCATGAACTGGAGCGCCGTGACAAGGAGTTCGCACTGATCACGATGTGTGCGGGCGGCGCACTGGCGACAGGCACGATCATCCAGCGGCTGTAACGCGACGCTGTGGAGGAAGGCCGGTCGACGCAGGCTGCCTCGGCGGCCGCTGCGCGGACGTCCTCCGCGGGCGCGGCCTCCAGCGGCTCCAGTTTCGCGAGCAAGCTGAGCACGGCGGCCAAGTGGGGCGGCCGCGGCCTGCTCGGACTCGGCGTCGGCGTCGCCGCCTACGAGGTCTCTGGTGACTCACCCCCGATATCCTGGCCCCCGCGGTGCACTGTGACCGCCGGGGCCAGGCCCTTTGTCCGGTCACAACGATTCGGGCCTTTTCCCGGGCCCTGCGAGGCAGAAAAGCGTGATGAGCGAGTACGACACGTCCGGCGGCTGGTTCGACGCCGATCCGGAGCTGGAGCCCACCGAGGACGGCCTGCGGTTTCTCGCCGCGCTGCGGGAGCGGGCGGAGTCCGGCGGATGGGGCTGCGAGGCCGACGACACCTATGCGACGTTCGCGGTCTTCGAGAATCGTACGGAACTTCTGGTCACTCTGGGTCTGTCCGATCCCACGACCGAGCCCGAGCAGCATGTGCTGACCGTGGGCGCGTTCTTCACCGGTTCGCGTCTCGTCGGCGGGGAATTCCACGATCAGCTGTACACCCTTGAGCGGACCCTGGAAACGCTCATCGAGAAGGACGGGTCGCCGGAATTCCTCGCCGAGCGGGCGGCGGAGTGGTTCGCGCGGATGATCGAACTGCCCGTCCTGAGGAACGAGTTCGCTGTCGACGGCCGGGTGGTGAACCGGCAGTGGGTGCTGGCCGGCTCCGGCCGGGAGCTGGCGGCGCAGTTCCGGGTGGAGCCGGGCGACCCGCTCGCGCGCACAGTCCAGGTGCGGGGCGCGGCCGGCTCCGCGGAGTGAGGGCGGTGTGACCGTGGACGGACTCAGCCCTCCGCGGTGACGTCCCGCGCCATGCGAGCACGACGGGGACGGGCGGGGCGTCCGCCAGGGGCCGGTAGACGACGCCGGGGTGCGGGTGCATCTCGGCGGTGAAGGCCGCCGAGTGAAGTTCCCCGTGTGTCCTGAACGTGAAGGAGAGTTCGATGTAGATAGAGCGATCTGACGTGGTGCTCAACACCATTGCGTTTGGCCCCTGAGCTGTACGTCAAGCCCTGCTGAAACAGCGCAACGGGACCACCTGATAGATCAACGATCGGCGAAGAAAGTCGATCAAGGTCAGGGGTCCCGTTGCAGGAGAAGTCTGTCATCGCGTCCACGATCCAGACAGCCCGGGGTGTGTTCGCGCCGGGGTATCTGGGGGGAGTTGACCCAGATCGTGGACTTCGCGCTGGTGGACGCGGTGCTGGAGGAGACCGGCCGGCGCGAGAAGTGCGTGCGGCTGCTGCCTTCTCGGGTGGTGGTGTACTTCGTGCTCGCTCTCGCGCTGTTCGAACACCGCTCGTACCGCACGGTGTGGTCCAAGCTGACGGCCGCCCTGACCCCGCTGGACCTGGTGCGCCCCGCGGTCTCCTCGCTGACACGGGCCAGACGCAGGTGGGGTCACCTCTGCGGCGGCGCTCCGGGGCCCGCCGCGTCCCCACCCCCGCCGAGCACCTGGGCGACGGCTCCTACATCGCCCGCATAGGCTACGGCGTCCTGCGGGTACTGCTGCGGGTGCGCGTGATCGAGGCGACCCTCACCGTCACCCTGGCCGATGGCACCGTCCGTACCGAGCAGTGGCGGCTGATCACGAACCTGCTGGACCCCGTCCGTTATCCGGCCTCGAGCCCGGGTGCGCCCGCTCAGTACGGCACATGGGTGGGGAAGGTGGTGGTGGGGCCGAACAGCGCGGCGTACCCGTCTTCGTGCTGGCGGCGGTGCCGCCCGGACCGGCTCACCTCGGTGACCGGGTTCGCGAGCGTGAGCAGTCCGTCGTTGGCGAGCTCCTGCACACGCATCAGCAGTGCCCGCACCGACAGACCGAGTTCGGCGGCGACCGTCTGTACGTCGAGGCCGGACTCCCAGCTCCACAGCAGCACGGAGTCCATGCTGGGCGACCAGATGACCGTGTTCTCCACCTCGCCGGGCGGCACGGGAAGAGCGGGCGGGGGCGAGGGCGGGGCAGGCGGTGGCGTGTCCAGTGGCGGAACGACCACCTCTTCGCGCGGATGCGGCACGGTGACCTCGGGTGCGGAAGGGGGCTCGGCCACGGCTTCCTTCGCCGCTTGCGTGGTCTGCAGGAGTTCCTCGGCAAGGGACCGGGCGTCACTGCGGCCCACCGTGCGTCGTGCTAATCGCACTTCTCGTTCGTTGAGGCCCATCATGTCTGCGATCGAGCCGTCGTCGCCGACTGTGACGGCGAAAGCCGCAAGCATTCGGCTCCGCTCCGCCTGCGCCTCGTCCAGCAACGCCTGCGCCAGGCGCAGGCGTTCGTCGCTGGCGCAGAATGCTTCCGCCAGTACGGAGTTCCGATCCCAGAATTCTCGAGGTTCCACGTACGTGACAACGCTCCGGCGGCTGACGGGAACGGACACCCGAGCAAAATGCGCCTAGATGGACCAACGGGTTATTAAGCTGGCCGATTTATATGAAGTTGATGATTTGTCAATTGTTGACCCGTTCAAGGGCGTGGCGAAGGCCCCGACCGCCCGATACACCAAGGCCCTGCGGGAGTCCTCACACGTCGGGGGCGTCGAACGTGACCTGGGCCTCGAAGGCGGCGCGGCGGGTGGCCCGGCGCAGCGCCTTCAGTACTGTCCCGCCGATGGTGAGGGTCAGCACAACGGTCAGCGCGGCGCGGCCCAGGTCCCAGCCGAGCGAAGTCGCCATGCAGTACGCGAGGAAGCGGACCAGGTTCTCCGCCAGCGGGTCACCCGCGTGGAACGAGATCCCCGAGCCGAGCGGGGGCACCACCGTCCAGCCGTACAGGTTCATCACCGTGCCGTACGCGAACGACGCCACGAACCCGTACACCGCCAGCATCAGGAGCTCGGCCCGCCCGCGCAGCCGGTCAGGTCCCGGCAGCAGGCCCGCGCCCATCGCGAACCAGCCCATCGACAGCATCTGGAACGGCATCCACGGACCGACTCCACCGGTGAGCAGCGCGGACGCGAACATCGTCACCGCGCCGAGCACGAAGCCGAAGCCCGGACCGAGTACCCGGCCGCTCAGCACCATCAGGAAGAACATCGGTTCCAGCCCCGCCGTGCCCGCGCCCAACGGACGCAACGCCGCGCCGACCGCGGCGAGCACCCCCAGCATCGCCACCGCCTTCGCGTCGAGACCGGAGTCCGCGATCATCGCGACGACCACACCGACCAGCAGCGGCAGCAACGCGGCGAACAGCCAGGGCGCGTCCTCGGAGTGCGCCAGGCCGGAGGTCCCGTCGGCCAGCAGCGGCCAGCCGAACGCGACCACACCGATCGCGCTGATGAGGACGAGCGCGGCGATCGCGCGCGGCCCGAGACGCACCGGCCGTGTCCGGCGCCCACTCATGACGGGGCTCCCAGCGCGTCGCGCACCTGTGTCACGGTCAGCCACTCCTGCGGGGCGAGGATCTTCGCGGTCTGCGGGGCGAACGCCGGGGAGGAGACCACCACCTGGCGGGTCTCCCCGTCCGCGACTGTCTCCCCATCGGCGAGAATCACCACCCGGTGCGCCAGCTCGGCGGCGAGTTCCACATCGTGCGTGGCCAGGACGATCGCATGGCCCTCGGCCGCGAGAGAGCGGAGCACCCCGACCAGCCGGGCCTTCGCCGCGTAGTCCAGACCGCGGGTCGGCTCGTCCAGGAGCAGCAGCGGGGGCCTCGCGGTGAGCACGACGGCCAGGGCGAGCGCCAGACGCTGGCCCTCCGAGAGATCACGGGGGTGGGTGTCGTCCGGCACGCCGGGCAGCAGCTCGGAGACCAGGGCGCGGCAGCTGCCCGCCGTGGCACCCGCATCGATGTCGGCCGCGGCGCATTCGGCGGCGACCGTGTCCGCGTACAGCAGATCGCGTGGTTCCTGTGGCACGAGCCCGACCCGGCGCACCATCTCGCGCGGCTGTGTGCGGTGCGGGATCCGGCCGCCGACGAGGACGGTGCCCGTGGTGGGCTCGACCATGCCGACGAGCGTGGCCAGCAGGGTGGACTTGCCCGCACCGTTGCGGCCCATCAGGGCGACGGTCTCGCCGGGGGAGACGGTGAGCGTCACCCGGCGCAACGCCTCGACGTGTCCGCGCCGTACACCGAGACGCTCGACCCGGGCCGTGACATCGACGACGGGCTCCACAGCGGCGGTGGCGGTCCCGGCGCGGCGGCCCAGCAGCCGGGCGAGGGCGCCGCGCCGCGCGGGGGCGGTGCGCAGCGGGGTCACGGCCGCCCCGGCCGGCAAAGGTGACGGAGCGGGCGGATGTGTCCGCGCCAGCCGCTCGCGCAGGTCCGCCGCCCGGCGCCGGGCATCGCGGACCGAGAGTGGCAGCGGCTCCCACGCCGCCAGCCGACCCAGCGCGACGACCGGCGGATGCACCGGGGAGACGGACATGATGTCTGCGGGCGCGCCCATGACCGCAGCCGCGCCCGGCGACGGCAGCAGGACGACCTGGTCCGCATACTGCACCACCCGCTCCAGACGGTGCTCCGCCATCAGGACCGTCGTACCCAGGTCGTGCACCAGCCGCTGCAGCACGGCGAGGACCTCCTCGGCCGCCGCCGGGTCCAGCGCGGACGTCGGCTCGTCGAGAACCAGGATCTTCGGGTGCGGGGTGAGGACCGAGCCGATCGCGACCCGCTGCTGCTGGCCGCCGGAGAGCGTGGCGATCGGCCGGTCGCGCAGCCCGGCCAGACCCAGCAGATCGAGGGTCTCCTCGACCCGCCGTCGCATTACGTCGGGGGCGAGGCCCAGCGACTCCATTCCGTACGCCAGCTCGTCCTCGACCGTGTCGGTGACGAAGTGGGAGAGCGGGTCCTGGCCCACCGTGCCGACCAGATCGGCGAGCTCGCGTGGTTTGTGGGTACGGGTGTCGCGCCCGTCGACCGTGACCCGGCCGCTCAGCGTGCCGCCGGTGAAGTGCGGTACGAGACCGGAAACGGCGCCCAGCAGCGTCGACTTGCCGACCCCGGACGGACCGACGAGCAGCACCAACTCGCCCTCCGGGATGGTCAGATCGACCCCGGAGACGGTGGGACGCTCCGCGCCCTCGTACTGCACCGAGACATGCTCGAACCGGATCACTGGCTCTCCTTGGAGTTCGGGGCGCCCACCGGGGGCGGCACGGGCGCCACCACCGCGGGCAGCAGCCCGATCAGCACCGCGGCCGCGGGCCACAGCGGAAGCACCGGCGCGGTCAGCGGCACGACTCCGGGGTGCAGCGCTTCCGCATCGACCACGCCCGCCCAGATCATCGCCACGGCCACGGCGACCCCCGAACCCGCCACCAGCCAGGCCCGCACACCCCACCGGTCGGGCCGGTAGCGAGTACGGACCGAACGGGCCCCGCCGAGCCGCAGCCCGGCCATAGCGGCGAGGAGCCCGGCGATCAGCAGCGGCAGTCCGTACACCGCACCCTGCGCGGCCAGCAGCCCGTACGAACCCGCGCACACCCCGAGCAGCCCGCCGAGCGTGAGGATGTTCGTGGTGTGCCGGACGGCGGGCGGGACCTGCGCGCTGCGCCCGTATCCGCGCGCATCCATCGACGCCGCCACCGCGACCGACCGCTCCAACGCGCCCTCCAGGACCGGCAGCCCGATCTGGAGCACCGCCTTGACACCGCCGGTCGGACGGCCCCGCAGCCGCCGTGCGGTGCGCAGCCGTGCCACATCGGCGACCATGTTCGGCGCGAAGGTCATGGCGACGACGACGGCGACCCCCGCCTCGTACAGCGCACCCGGCAGCGACTTCAGCAGCCGGGCCGGGTTGGCGAGCGAGTTCGCCGCACCGACGCAGATCAGCAGGGTGGCCAGCTTCGCCCCGTCGTACAGCGCGAAGAGCAGCTGTTCGGCGGTGACCCGGCCACCGATCCTGATGCCCTTCGCCCAGTCGGGCAGCGGCACCTCGGGGAGCGTGAACACCGTATGCGTACCGGGGATCGGCGAACCGAGAAATACGGAGAAGACCAGCCGCACCGCGATGACGAACAGCCCGATCTTGATGAATGTCCCGTACGAGCGGGCCCACGGCGCATCCGTCCGGCGCGCCGCGACCACATAGCCCGTCACCGCCACCAGCAGCCCGAGCAGCAGCGGATTGGTGGTCCGGGACGCGGCGGTGGCGAGGCCGAGCGCCCACAGCCACCAGGCCCCGGCGGGCAGAGCGTTGCTACGGGTCGCCTCGGGGGCGCGCAGCAGGCGGCGCAGCCGTTCCGGGCCGCTGGTCGAGGAGGTCATCCGCGGCGGCGGCGGGCCTGCACGACTGCGGCTGTACCGAGCAGGAGAACGGCACCGACACCGACGAGCACCCCGGCGGACGGACCGCCACCGGAGCCGTCCGAGCCGTCGGCGGCATCGGAGGCGTCGGGCCCGGCGGGGGACGCGGACGCGGCAGGCGTCTCGTGTCCGTTGCCCGAGACCTGTTCGCCGCAGCCCGAGGCCGGATAGCCGGATATGGCACAGAGCATCGCGTCGCTGTTGTAGCGCAGCGGCTTGGCCACAGCGGCGAGTGCCTCCGCGCTGCTCGCGTCCGGGGCGACCCGCGCGCATGCGGTGCGCAGCGCGGGCGGCGTCTCCCCGGCCGGGGCGTCCGCCGCCGTGCCCGGGTCGATGACCAGCGCGACCCGCTTGGTGCCGTCCTTCGCCGGGGTGTCCGCGCATATCTTGGCGAAGTCGGGGGAGCGGCGCGGCTTCGCCGAGTCCCCCGAGCCCTCGCTCACCGAGAACCGGAAGCCCTGCACCGCGCCGTCGTCCGGCCGGACCAGGGACGGGCCCTGGGTGGCGTACGTCCAGCCGGTGCCGGAGCCTTCCCAGAACGACCAGTACCGGTAGCCGGCCGCCTGGGCCGGTCCCGCGCACAGCACGGCCAGGACGAAGCCCGGGACCAGGAGCGCGCCGACTCTTCCCAGCCGCCTCACAGCTGCTGGTTCTTCCGGCGGCCGCTGATCAGGAAGCCGACGCCAGCACCGACGACGAGGCCGATGCCGACGTACCACCACACGCCGCCGATCACGTCGTCCCCGCTGTGGACCTCGTCCTTCTCGGTGGGCATGTACCCGGTGTCGGCGGACGGGTCGGGCGTCGTGATGGCCGCGGGGGTCGGACCGGTCGCGTTCAGCTCGTCGACCAGGTTGACGCCGCCGAAGTCGCGGGCGTCGGCGCCGGTCGCATGCGCGGCCAGGATCAGCTGCGCGTAGGCGGCGGGACCGTTCTGCTCGGCCCAGGCCGCGGAGTTCTTCTTCAGCCAGCTCACGGCCTTGGTCGCCTTGTCCTGGTGGCCCGCGGCGGACAGCGCGACGACCGCGTCCGCGGTGTTGCCGATGTCGGGCTGCGGGGTGGAGTCGGTGGCGCCGGGCATCGGCGCCAGGTCGAGATGACCGCTGGTCGCAAGGGCATCCGCGAGGAAGTGGGCGCCGTTCTGTGCGGCCTGCTCGGGCGTGAGATCGGACCCCGGGTGGCAGCTGGGCGCCTTGACCGCGGCGTTGTTCCCGACGGCCAGGCCCTTGCCCATCGTGCCGAGCACGGCGGCCGCGGTGGCGTCCGCGTTGGCGGCGAGCTTCCCGGCCTTGTCGGGCTGGTAGGCGAAGGCGCCGCCGTCCTTGCTTCCACAAGGGATCGCGAGCGCCAGCAGCGCGTCGTAGGGGGTCTTGCCGCCCGGGGTCGTGATGTCCGCGATCCGCTGGCCCTGCCGGGCAAGGGCGCCGATCACCAGCGAGGTGGAGTTGGCGTCACTGGGCGCGCCCGCGGTGTAGCCCCAGCCGCCGTCCTCGTTCTGTATGGACTTCAGCCAGCGGACCGAGTTGTTCACGGTGTCCCGGTGCCCGCCCACCTCGACGAACGCCTGGACGGCGACCGCGGTGGCATTGGTGTCCAGCACGGTCTTCTCGTCGCACGGTTTGGAGACGTCGGCCCGGTACGCGGCGTAGGCACCGTTGGCGCACTGCTGGGCGATCAGCCAGTCCACCGACTTCTTGGCGGGCGTGACGCCCTCGACCCGCTGGGCGAGGAAGGACAGCGACTGCCGCCAGACACCGTCGTACGTGGGGTCCTTCGTTCCGTACAGCCCGGACGGCTGGGCGACGGACGGCGAGGGCGACGGGGACGGCGCTGCGACCGCGACCGGGGCAGCGGCCGCACTGAGCACGGTGGCGGTGACGGCGAGCGTTGCTGCTCTGCGGCGTACGGTCATGGTGGGCGGGGCCTCTCCTGGAGGAACCGGGCACAGGCACGCTCAGGCACCAGGCTCCGGCTCCGTATACCTCGACGGTGCCGACCACCGGGGTTCCGGTGGTCCGAGCCGGTCACGACCGCGGACAGGGCATTCCGACTCACCGTCGCCGACGACGGTTCACGGTTGCGTGGTCAGTGCCGGATTCGCACCGGCTTCCCCCTGAACGGGCATGATGACGACTCGCACACTCTACCGGGCGCGGTCGGAGGGGTTCCGGGCCGGGAGGAGCGCCGACGCCCGCCCACCCCCCCGCCGGGGCGGGAGCCCCGTCACACTGCGACGTACGTCACAGGCTCGCTCCCCGCCACCGCCTCCGCGCGCCCCAGCTTCACCAGCCGTCGCAGATGGGCCTCCGCCTCCGAGACGGCGATGTTCCGCGAGCCGTGCGGGATCTGCGCCCAGGGCCGGTTCCACTCCATCCGCTCGGCCAGCTCCCAAGGCGTCAGTGGCGTGACAAGCAGCCCGAGCAGCCCGGTCAGCCGCTCCTCGTGGTGGTCCAGGAGTTCCCGTACGCGCCCCGCGGCATCCGCGAACGCGTACTGGTGGGCGGGCAGCACCTCCGCGACGTCGAGCCGGCCGATGCGCTCCAGCGAGTCGAGGTAGTCGCCCAGGGGGTCTCCCCAGCTCGAACGCGGCTGAGAGCTTGGGGAAGGGTCGGTGACCGTCGCGTCGTCCGGGTCCTCGTACAGCCCGATGTGCGGGCTGATCCCCGGCAGCAGATGGTCCCCGGAGAAGAGTCGGCCCCGACCGGGCAGATTCCTCGGATGCTCCTCCTCCAGATGCAGGCAGACATGGCCGGGCGTGTGCCCCGGCGTCCAGATGGCCCGCAGCTTGCGGCCCGCCAGGCCGAGGAGTTCACCGGGAACGATCTCCCGGTCCGGAAGCGCGGACCGCAGGCCGGGCAGGGTGCGCGTCCGGCCGCCCTCGGTCGCGGCGGCCCGCAGCGGCGCGAGATGCTCCTCGGGCGCGCCGACCGCCGTGAGCTTCGCCGCGAGGTACGTCAGCCAGGTGCCCGGCCGGGACTCGCGGGTGCGGCGCACGATCGCGGTGTCCGCCGCGTGCATGGCGATCCAGGCCCCGGACGCCTCGCGCACCTGCCCGGAGAGCCCGTGGTGGTCGGGGTGGTGGTGCGTGATGAGCACGCCGTGGATGTCGGCGACGTCCACGCCCACGGCGGTCAGCCCGGCGGTGAGTGTGTCCCATGCCTCCGGGTCGTCCCAGCCGGTGTCGATCAGGACCGGTCCACGATCGGTGTCGAGGACGTGCACCAGGGTGTGGCCGAGCGGATTGTCCGGGATGGGGACCCTGATGCTGTGCACGCCCCCGCCGTGGTCGGTCACCTGCGTCATGGTTCCCCACTCTCTCCGCGGCCTGGTGTGGCCCGGCCGGCGTACCGGACGTACGGCTGTGCGGTGCAACGTGCCCACTGCGACGTGCCCACTGTAACGAGAACTTGTTCCATTAGTAGCCCCAGTTGACCATCTATCCGATCGGGGGTCGGTCGGCAGTCCGGGTGGGCGCGGTCGCAGTCGTGGACTCCTGGAACTGGAACTGGTATCAGTTTTGACGGGCAATCAGCTCGCATACCGGTTCGCGGGAGGCAGCAGCCAATGACCGAGCTTGTCGAACACGGAAAACTGTTCATCGGCGGGGAGTTGGTCGATCCGCTGGGCCCGGAGGTCATCGAGGTCGTCTCGCCCCACACCGAACAGGTCATCGGCCGGGTGCCGCGCGCCTGCGAGGCGGACGTGGACCGGGCTGTCGCCGCCGCCCGGCGGGCGTTCGACGAGGGGCCCTGGCCGCGGATGACCGTGGACGAGCGGATCGCGGTGATCACCAGGATCAAGGACGCGTTCGCCGTCCGGTACGAGGAGATCGCCCGGGTCATCAGTTCGCAGAACGGCACCCCGTACACGTCCAGCGTGATGGTGCAGGCGCTCGCCGCGATGATGGTGTGGGACGCGGCGATCACTGTGGCCCGCACCTTCCCGTACGAGGAACGGCGGGACGGGGCGCTCGGGCCGCTGCTGGTGCGCCGGGAACCGGTGGGGGTGGTCGCGGCCGTGGTGCCGTGGAACGTTCCGCAGTTCACCGCTGCCGCCAAGCTCGCGCCCGCACTGCTGGCCGGCTGCTCCGCAGTCCTCAAGGTGTCGCCCGAATCCCCTCTGGACGCCTACCTCCTGGCCGAGATCGCCGCCGAGGCCGGGTTGCCGGAAGGGGTGTTGTCGATCCTTCCGGCCGACCGCGAGGTGAGCGAGTACCTGGTCGGGCATCCCGGCGTCGACAAGGTGTCGTTCACCGGGTCGGTGGTTGCCGGGCGCCGGGTGATGGAGGTCGCCTCCCGCAACCTCACCCGGGTCACGCTGGAGCTCGGCGGGAAGTCCGCGGCCGTGATCCTCGCGGACGCCGACCTGGACGCGGCCGTCGCCGGCATCGTCCCCTTCGCGTGGATGATCAACGGCCAGGCATGCGTCGCCCAGACCCGCATCCTGGTCCCGCGCTCCCGCTACGACGAGACGGCCGAGGCGTTCGCCGCGGCAGCGGGTGCGCTGAAGGTCGGCGACCCGCTCGACCCCGCCACCGAACTCGGCCCCCTCGTCGCGCGACGCCAGCAGCGGCGCTCGCTCGACTACATCCGGATCGGCCAGGACGAGGGCGCCAAGATCCTCACCGGCGGCGGCCGTCCGGCGTCCCAGGAACACGGATGGTACGTGGAGCCGACCCTCTTCGGTGACGTCGACAACTCCATGCGCATCGCCCGTGAGGAGATCTTCGGCCCCGTCATCTGCCTGCTTCCGTACGGCGACGAGGACGAGGCGGTACGCATCGCCAACGACTCCGACTACGGCCTCAGCGGCAGCGTCTGGACCGCCGACACCGAACGTGGCATCGACATCGCCCGCCGGGTCAGGACGGGCACGTACAGCGTGAACACCTTCAGCCTCGACATGCTCGGGCCGTTCGGCGGCTACAAGAACTCCGGTCTGGGGCGGGAGTTCGGGCCCGAGGGATACGGCGAGTACTTCGAGCACAAGATGATCCACCTGCCGGCCGGCTACCAGGGCGGTGCGTGATGGGGGACCGCTGGGCCGTGGAGGTCGACCGCGGGGTCTGCATCGGCTCCGGGATGTGTGTGAACCACGCTCCGGGCGGATTCGCACTGGATTCCGCCCGGCAGTCCCATCCGGCAGCCCCGGAGACCGACGCCAACGAGAAGGTCCTCGCCGCGGCCGAGGGATGCCCGGTCGAGGCGATCACGATCACGCTGGCCGGATCGGGGGAGGCCGTCTTCCCGCCGGAGGAGTAGGGGTGTCATGGTCGCCGGCGCCGACCAGGAGGACGACACCGAGCCCAGTGCCGCGCGTCAAGCCGATCAACGAGGTGAAGCCGTACCGGCCGACGGCCGGCGAGGCGGACGCCTACCCCCCGGCTCGCTCCGGCGCTGACCCGCCCGATACCCGCTACCTGCGGCTTCGGGATCTTCAGCGCGAGATCGAGGAGGGCCCGAACGTCATGGAGTCCTCCAACGGCGCCAACTCCGTGATCGCGTACGGCAAGGGCGGAGAGATCGCGTCGAACCGGTGCGGCGAGCAGGAGATGTTCGTCCTGTGCCTGCGCATCCTCCAGTCCGCCCTGGCCTACGTGAACACCCTGATGCTTCAGGACATCCTCGGCGAGCCGGAATGGGCGGACCTCCTCACACCCGCCGACCGGCGCGGCCTGACCCCCGCTGTTCTGGTCCCACGTCCGCCCGTACGGGGAGGTGAACCTCGACATGGATACCCGCCTGAACCTGACTGCGGTCACCGTGCCGGGCCCCCGAACACCAACGGACACCGACGAACAGCAGCCGGCCGGGCGTCCACGAACTCACATACACGTCCATTGATGCGAAGTTGGCGGTCAAGCCTGGAGCGGGTTCTACGCTGAGCCAGTGACCGAGACGCTGCCCCCCGTGGGCATTGACCTCTTCGACGTTGAACGGCTCCTGCTGACCGAAGCTGCGGAGCCGCCGCTGCCGCCCCGGGACGCTGAGGCCCGAGACCGGGTGTGGGACATGGCAGTCCGGGCCAACCCCACCCTCTTCGACGGGCCTGCGGTGGCGTGTGCGGGACTGGAACGGACCGGCCCGCGCATCCTGCGCCTCTCCTGGGTGCGTGTGACCTACCGGCACTACGCCTTGCGTCGCGTTCCCGGCGCCACCGCGCTGCCCTCGTTGTTCGTGAACGTCGTCCAGCCGACCGACGACGGCCGTGTGCTGGCAGCGAAGATGTCGCTCTCTACGGCCGCCCCGGGCCGCTGGCAGCTGCCAGGCGGGTCTGTGGAGCCTCCCCAGGACGGGGCGGTGCTGGACGAGTCGGCACTGGCCGGCCAGGCTGCGCGAGAACTCGCCGAGGAGTTGGGGATCGGCGTGGCCGCCGAGGATCTGAAGCTGTGGGTCGTCACCCGCGGCGAGAACGGCAGTGTCGGCCTGACCTACCTCGCCCCGGCCCTTCCCGAGGCAATGCTGCGCGCAGACTTCACCGTTGCTGCGGCAGCCGAGCGCGTCCAGGGACGCGAACCTGAACTCGACGACATTGCCCTGGTGCGGTCACCGGAGGAACTGGCCGGTCTGGACGGGCCGCACGCGGACTACCTGAAGCCGATCGTCTGCCGCTTCTTCGAGTGTCGCTGAGGTCAGGCGCCAGCGAGGAAGTCGCGTCCCCGTTCGTCGAGCTCAGCCACGCACCGCAGGCCACGGGCCCGGAAGCGTGCGAGGTCGCTGCGCATGCGGGAGACCGCCTTTCGGGTGCGGACGGAGCGGACACCGTCCATGTGGTCGATGGCCCGGTGCCAGGTGGCGCACGCCTGCTCAATGCTGCCGCGCCGGAGGTGCATCTCCGCGCCTGCGACCAGGTCCAGGGCGACGATCCGCGCGTAGGTACCTGCCGGGCGGGCCGTGGCGGCCAGCGCGTACTGCTCGGCGGCGGCCCGGTGGTCTCCTATGGTCTCGTGGACCTTGGCGGTGCGGGAGTACACCGAAGCGGCCGGTGGGCTCCAGGCCAACGCCCAGAACGGCACCTCGTCGCCGGGGGCACCGGTCAGCAGGGTGCGGGCATGTTCGGCCTCGGCCAAGGCCGCGCGGCGCTTGCCGCTCTTGGCCAGAGTGTGGGCGTGAACGACGCGGAAAAGGGCTTCGGTCTGGGCATCCACCCGCCCCTTGGCCCGGTTCAGGCCGGTCTCGGCCAAGCCCAGGCAGTGCTCAGGACGATGAAGCCTGAGGCCCTGCATAGCCATCGTGCGCATCACGAATCCGTCGTGCCCCCGCAGGCCGGATTCGGCGGCCAGGGCATATGACTGGAGGTAGTAGCGCTGGGCGAGTCCCTGCTGACCTGCGTCGTAGCTCTTCCAGCCCAGCAGGTGGACACCTCGGCTGGCGGCGGAAAGCATCTGCTGGCGGACGTCGTCGTTACGGAACCGGGCCCGGCACAACGGGGCGACGTCGTCGCGGAGGTAGGTCACCAGCGCGCTGCGGCCGTGCTGTCCGCCGTGGCGCTCGTCCATCTCGGAGAACGCGTGGATCATGTCGCGGACGGCGGCGACTTCGGCCAAACCAACGGTGGAGCCGGTGCGGGCGGCCGCGGTGCGGGCCGCGATGTCCTGGACGTGGCTGAGCGGTAAGGCTGCGGCTGCCACGGAGTACGCGGAGGCCGTCAGGAAGCGGCGGCGGTCCAACTCGTACCTCCACATCGGCAGCAGGGCGTCCAGCGGATCGCTCCCGAGAGACAGCCCGATGGTGTCACTCTCGGCCTCCGCTGGGGAGGGCAGGCCGAGGTCGGCGGGGGTCAGGAGGCGGCCCAGACGCCGGGAGAGCGCGACCGCAAGGTAGCGAGGTGTGTCGCCGCGGGGCACGGATCCGCTTAGCCAGTGCTCGACGTTGGACTTGTTCGTGCGTAAGCGTGCGCCGCATTCGGCGCCGACCGCGCAGACCGCCTTGGCCAGCGCCTCGTAGGTGAGGCCGGATTCGGCGACAAGAGCGCTGAGCTGGACGTTCGGCGTGCGCGTGGTCATGAGCACCTACCCGTATATACGCGATATACCGCTTGGCCTGCCCGTCACCGTACCGCTGTGATGAGCCCGCCGGTTGACTCTTCATCGGGCCTGAGCCCGGCGGCCGACACCAGCGCCATCCCGGATCTGCTCCCGTGCCCACGTCTGCGAACCGCATGCAGTACCCCATGCCCCGAGGAGGGATCGTCATGGTCGAGCAGGATGACCGCTGGATCGCCGCTACGGCATCGACTCTGCTGGCGGCGGAGTACGAGGGCGTCCCGATCGAAGCTTTGACCGTCCGGCGGCCGGGTTTGCCGTTGGAGACCGCCTACCAGGTGCAGAGGGCAGCGGTGGCCCGGCGGATTGCGGGCGGCGCGCGCGTCGTCGGCCACAAGGCCGGGGTGACCTCTCAGGCCATGCAGGAGCAGATGGGCGTCGACGAGCCGGACTCAGGTGTCCTGCTGGACGACATGGTGCTGACCACAGGCAACACCATGGCCCGGTGCGTGCTGATGCAGCCGCGGGTGGAGGCGGAGATCGCGTTCCGGCTCGGCCGTGACCTGGCGGGCGCGAACGTGGGCCTGGACGAGGTACGGGCGGCGGTGAAGAAGGTGTTCCTCGCCCTGGAGGTGATCGACACCCGGTTCACCAGCTGGCGCATCACGGTCGCAGACAGCATCGCCGACAACGCGTCCTGCGCTCGGGTCGTCACCGGGCCTATGGTGCCGCTCAGCGCGGACATGGACCTGGCCGCCGAGCTGCTGGTCGTCAGCGTCGACGGCACCACCATCGTCACCGGGGAAGGCCGCGCCGTCCTCGGCGACCCGCTCCGTGCCCTGGCCTGGCTCGCCGGACGGCTGCACCGCTTCGGCGATGGCCTGCGCGCCGGGCAGCTGGTCCTGGCCGGTGCTGTGCACGCCAGCCTCCCCCTGGAAGCCCGGAGCACGGTACGTGCCCGCTCGCCGCATCTGCCGCCGGTCGAGCTGCACGTGCGCTAGTCCGCAGCGCCCGGCGTTCCGCCGGCCCCGCACCCCTCATGCACCACCCTTCCTCTTGAACGAAGGAGCGGCCGATGGCTGCTGATGAACAGAGTCTGCGTGTCGCGGTACTCGGCGCGGGCCTGATCGGCGTCGACCTCGTCGACAAGATCCGCCAGTCTGGGAAGCTGGAACTCGCCCTGGTGGCAGGCCGCGACCGGGACAGCCTGGGCCTGCGCCGGGCGGCTGAGATGGGCCACCCGACCACAGCTGGCGGGATCCGCGCCGTGGTGGACGCCGGGCCCTTCGATGCGGTCTTCGATGCCACCAACGCCGAGAGTCACGCCGAGCACTGGGCGGCGCTGTGCCCGACCGGCACCACCCTGATCGACCTGACTCCCACTGGGCTCGGCACGGTCATTGTCCCGGGCGTCAACAGCCACCGGTCGGCGGCCCACCGGCATCTGAACCTCGTCAGCTGCGGCGGGCAGGCGGCCATCCCGGTCCTGCACGCCATCTCCCAGCGCTGCACCCCCACCTACATCGAAGTGGTCTCCACCGGAGCGAGCGCGAGCGCCGGCCAGGCCACCCGCCTCAACCTCGACCAGTACATCGCCACCACCTCTGCCGCAATCCGGACGTTCACCGGCACCCGGAACGCGAAGGTGATGGTCAACCTCAGCCCCGCCCGGCCCGCCCCGCCGTTCCGGGTGGCCATGACCGTCCTCGCGGACGGCATCCGCCCCGCACCGGTCCGCACGAGCATCGCGGCCGCCGCCCAGGCCGTGCGTGCCTACACGCCCGGGTTCAAGGTGACCTCGCTCGCTGTGGACCCGGGCCGGATCTCGGTCGTGGTGGAGGTGACCGCCTCCGGCGGCCGCCTGCCCAGCCACGCCGGAAGCGTCGACATCATCAACGCCGCCGCCGTCTTGCTCGCCGAGCAGTCGGCCGCCGCCTCCCGATGAAGGGAACTCCGTCTATGGACACCACCCCGCACGAGCGGACCCGGATCCTCCTGCACGACCCGACCCTGCGCGACGGCCATCACGCGGTCGGCCACCAGCTCGACGCCGACCAGCTCCGCGCCTACGCCACCGCCGCGAACGCCGCTGGAGTGTCGGTGGTGGAGGTTGGCCACGGCAACGGGCTGGGCGCCTCCAGCCTCCAGATCGGCCGCGCCAGGCTCGACGACGCCACGATGCTTACAACCGTCCGCGAGGCCCTCACCTTTTCGCGGATGGGCGTCTTCATGGCCCCCGGCTGGGGCACCTCCAAGGACCTGGCGGCCGCCGTCCACCACGGCGCTGACGTCGTGCGGATCGCCGCGCACTGCACCGAGGCCGACGTCACCGAACGCCACCTCGGTGTGGTCCGCGACCTCAGAGCCGAAGCCCAGGGCGTCCTGCTCATGAGCCACATGGCCAGCCCCGGCGAGCTCGCCGAACAGTGCGCCCTGATGGTGAAGTTCGGCGCCCAGGCGGTTGGCATCATGGACTCTGCCGGCCACTACCTCCCCGGCGACGTCACCGAGCGCGTGCACGCCATCGCCGACGTTGTCGACGTGCCGGTCATCTTCCACGGCCACAACAACCTGGGCCTGGCCGTGGCGAACAGCCTTGCCGCTGTGGACGCCGGGGCGTCCGTTATCGACGCGACCGCCGGTGGGTTCGGCGCCGGGGCCGGCAACACCCAACTCGAAGTCCTCGTGGCCGTCCTCGAACGCTGTGGCGTCGAGACCGATATCAGCCTGCGCGAGATCCTGGCCGCCGCCGATGTCGCCGCCGAACGCCTGATGAAGGCCCCGCCGGCCATCGACTCGATCGCCGTGGCCAGCGGGCTCGCCGGGGTGTTCTCCGGCTTCAAGCGGCCCGTCCTTCAGACCGCCCGCACCGAGGGCATCGACCCCATCGACCTGTTCCTCGCCCTTGGCGAGCGGCAAGTTGTCGCCGGGCAGGAGGACCTGATCAGCGACGTCGCCCGGCAGCTCAAGGCGGCCACCCGATGACTGCCGCATCCGGAGTTGCCGGGAGGGCGGCCGTAGTCAGCGGGGTCGGCGCAGCGCTGCCCCCGCGTATTGTCTTGAACGCCGACCTGACCGCACGTCTGGACACCACGGACGAGTGGATCCGCTCGCGGACCGGCATCGCCCGGCGGCACATCGCCGGGGCAGACCTGTCCACGACCGACCTTGCCGTACGGGCCGCCGCCCAGGCCCTCGCCAACGGCGAACCGGTCACGGCGGAGGCCGTGGTGGTGGCCACGACCACCCCGGACCGCTGCTGTCCGGCCACCGCCCCCACCGTTGCCACCCGGCTCGGGCTGACCGGCATCCCCGCCTACGACCTCGCGGCCGGCTGCACCGGCTTCCTCTACGCCCTTGCCACGGCGGCCGGGTTCATCGCCGCCGGTAACGCGCGGACCGTCCTGGTCGTCGGCGTCGACCGCCTCGCCACCCTTCCCGGCCCCGAAGACCGCACGACTGTCCCGCTGTTTGGCGACGGCGCCGGAGCCGTGGTGCTGCGCCGCGGCAGCGCGGACGAGGCCGGGGCGCTCGGGCCGGTGGTACTGGGCAGCGACGGCACCGGCGCTGACCTGATCCGGGCTCCCCGCCCCGGCGCCCTGCACATGGACGGAGGCGAGGTCTTCCGGCACGCGGTCGACCGCATGTCCACCGCCTCCCGCCAGGCCGTCACCGCCGCCGGGTGGGAACTCGCGGACGTCGACCGCCTGGTTCCGCACCAGGCCAACAGCCGCATCACTGCTTTTGTCGCCTGCCAGCTCGGCGTCGCCGACGACCGCCAGCTCAGCAATATCGCCGAGACCGGCAACACCGGCGCCGCGTCCATCCCTCTGCTCCTGGCCCGCTCCGCCGCCGACGGCCGCCTCAAGCCCGGCCACCGCACCCTGCTCACCTCGTTCGGCGCCGGACTGACCTGGGGCGCCACCACCCTCACCTGGCCCGACCTCTCTCACCCGCCTTCCTGAAGGAGCCGGACATGACCGGTGACCTCACCAGCATCCTGACCGATGACCTCAAGCTGCCCGCCGACCGGCTAACCGACGACGCGAGCCTCGACCATGCCGGATTCGACTCCCTCGCCGTTGTCGAGCTGTCCGTCCTCCTCGCCGACCGCTACGGCATCGACGTCAGCGACAGCGACATCAAGGACGCCGCCACCCTCGGCCAGCTCGACCTCCTCATCATCACCAAGCGCAGCGGAAGGTGACCACTCCATGACCAGCACCAGCCGCCGGCCCGGACGGGCCTGGATCATCACCCCCGGCCTGCATGGAGACCGCTTCGCCAGCGCGCAGAAGTCCGGCGCAGCGGTCGCCATCGTCGACATCGAGGACTCCATCGCCCTCCCCGACAAGCAGAACGCCCGCACCGCCTCCGAAGCGTTCTTCGCTCTCCCCGACCCGCAGTGCACCCGTGGCATCCGGATGAACAGCCTCACGACGATCGACGGCATCAAGGACATCGTCGCCCTCGCCGCCTACACCGCCCGGCCCGACCTCATCGTGGTCCCCAAGGTGGAATCCCCCCGCGACATCGAACTCGTCGCCGCAGCGCTCGACGCCGACAGCTACACACCCGACATCTGGGCGCTGATCGAAAGCCCCCGGGCCTTCGACACCCTCCCCACGATCATGCGCGCGCCCCGGATCGGCGGCGTCATCTTCGGCTCCGCCGACTACGCCGCCTCCGTCCGCTGCAGCCTGGGCTGGGACGCCCTCCACTACGCCCGCTCGGCCCTCATCAACGCGGCCACCGCCGCGAACATCCCCGCCATCGACGCCCCCACCTGGGAGCTCGACAACCCCGGCATCCTGCGCCGCGACGCCGAGCGGGCCAAGGAACTCGGCTTCTACGGCAAGGGCTGCGTCCACCCCCGCCACGTGCAGGTGATCAACGACGTTTTCACGCCCACCGCCGAGGAAATCACCCAGGCCCGCGCCGTCGTCGCAGCCTCCGACGCTAGCGGCGGAACGGTGACCACCGTGGACGGGCAGATGCGCGGCACCCCCTTCTTCAACGCCGCCCGCGCGCTCGTCGCCGAAGCGGACCGTACGTCATGACCCCCGGCCTGCCCCACGGCTACCGCCAGATCGACGACGACCGGATCCGCGAGAGCGTCGGCCTCTCCTACCCCGAACTCGCCCCCGGCCTGGTCATCGAGCACCGGCCCGGCCGGACCGTCACCGAAGTCGACAGCCTGCTGGGAGCCGCCCTGAGCGGCAACGTCGCCCCCATCCACACTGATGCCCGCTACAGCAGCCAGACCCGGTGGGGCCGCATCCTGGTCTGCTCCGGTGTCACCCTCAACCTCGTAGCCGGCATGACCGTCCGCAGCATCAGCGGCCTGACCACCGCCAACCTCGCCGTAGACCAAGTGCGCTTCACCGTGCCCGTCCACATTGGCGACACCCTGTACGCCGAGACGAAGATCCTCACCCGCCGAACCTCCGAAAGCCGTCCCGACACCGGAGTCATCACCTGCCACACCACTGCCCACAACCAGGACAACACCAGCGTCCTGGCCTTCACCCGCACCTTCCTCGTGCCCCTGGATGCCGACGCCGCCCGCGACGCCACCCACTACTGAAGGCGGACCATGAACGAGCAACTGACCTTCGCCCCAGCCGATGACTGCCTGTGGGAGCAATACGACCAGCTCGCCACCCGCGCCTACGGTCACCCGGTCGGCGACATCACCCACCTGCGCGAGCACGCCAACCTCCAGGTCGCCGTCCGCGGCGGCCGGGTCGTCGCGGGCGGCCTCGGCCTCCTCGTTGACCAGTTCTTCGGCGGCGCTCCCGTCCCCAGCGCCTGCCTCGGCGACGGCTGCGTGGCTCCCGAGGAACGCGGCGAGCACCTGGCCGCCGACATGGTCACCGAACGACTGCGCCCTTTGATTGAGCGCGGAGCGGTGATCTCCGCGATCGTGACCTCCTCCACCGGCTACGCTCGCCGCCTCGGATGGGAGGCCCCCACCGGCGTCCTCGCCTGGGCGGTGGCCACCGACGACCTCAAACGCTCCTTCGCCAGTGAGGACTTCGAGGTCGAGCACGGACTGACCGACGAAGCCGAAGCTCTCCAACGCGGCCTCGCCCGCCAGTGGAACGGCCCCGTCCACCGGCCCACCTGGTGGAGCCGGTGGAAGCAGGACAAGAGCAACCTCACCACCTACCGCTTCGCCCGGCCCGGCCACCCCACCGCCGGCCTGCTCAGCCTTACCACCAAACGGCACGAACGTCACGGCATGAGCCTGGTCGTCCACGACTTCTGGGCCGTCAGCCAGCCCACCGCCGCCGCCATGCTCGCCTTCCTCGGCCGCCACAACACCCGCGCCCGCACGATCGAGTTCCGGCGCGGTGCCCTTCCGCCCTACCCCACCCTCCTCCACGGACTTCGCCACCACCGCACAACCGCTGAAGCCTGGCACCCCTGGATGCTTCGCATCCTCGACATCCCCGAGGCCATCCGGCTCCGCGGGTGGCCCAACGACCTCACCACCGCCGTACCGATGGAGATCCAGAACGAGACCGGCGACTGGGACCGGTGGATGCTTCAGATCAAGGCCGGAACGGCCGAGTTCGTCCCCACCCACGTCGAGGGGCAGGTGACCTTCACACGGCGCCAGCTCGCGGTCTGGTACTCCGGCGGCTACCGGTCCACCACCTCGGCCCGCATGGCCGGAGTCCACGCCGTATCGGAGAAGGCTCTGGCGACCCTCGTCCGCAGCACGGCAGAGCTCGAGCCCTGGCTGCCCGACCACTTCTAGCAGCCACGTGTGTTTCCCTCCGTCACCTTGCCTGAGTGTCGGCAAACGATCGTTATCTTGAGCCGCCCGAAGGGCGTCCTTGACGTTGAGCAAGCCCAGGTGAAGCCCCGGGAACTGCCTGGTGGATGTGGTTATCTGCCGCTGTCCATCACGCAGATTCCCCGGAGGTCCGATGCTCGTACAGCGCGTGGTGATGCCGTCCTCGCCGCTTGAGTCATGGACGGTGCTCGGCGAGGACGCCGCCCCGGTCGAACCGATCGAGCGCTACCTGGCCTATCTCACCGATATCGAGCGATCACCGAACACGATCAAGGCGTATGCGCATGATCTGAAGGACTGGTTCTCCTTCCTCGGCGTCCGGGGCCTGGACTGGCGGGAGGTGCGGCTGGAGGACGTCGGCGAGTTCGTCGCCTGGCTGCGGCTACCGCCAACAGCCCGGGCTGGGGAGGTCGCGGTGCTGCCGTCGGTCGAGCATTACTGCGGCGAGGCGACGGTGAACCGAAAACTGTCGGCGGTCAGCGCCTTTTACCAGCACGCCGCACGCTATGGCGTCGATCTGGGCGAGTTGCTGACGACTTGGCAGCCGGCCGGGCGCCGCAGCACCGCGTGGAAGCCGTTCCTGCACCATGTGAGCAAGGGGCGACCACAGCAACGGCGGGCTATCTCGCTGAAGACGGACAGGAAACTCCCGCGCATCCTTGCCGCAGCCGAGGCCCAGGCCATCCTGGATGCTTGCGAGCGGCTTCGGGACCGGCTGCTGTTCGCCGTCCTGGTCGACTCGGGCATGCGGATCGGGGAGGCCCTCGGGCTGCGGCACGAGGACTGGGCCGTCGCTGAGCGCGAGCTGTCAGTGGTGCCGCGGCTCAATGACAACGGCGCCCGCACCAAGTCAGCGAGGACAAGGACGATCCCGGTCAGCGCTGAGCTGATCCGGCTGTATGCCGACTACATGCACACCGAGTACGGCGACCTCGACTCCGACTACGTCTTCGTCAACCTCTGGGCCGCCCCGCGCGGGCACGCGATGAACTATGCGGCGGCCTACGACCTGGTCAGACGGCTCCGTCGAAGGACCGGCATCTCCTTTGACCCGCACTGGTACCGCCACACCTACGCCACCAGGCTGCTGCGAGGCAGCACCCCGGTCGAGGTCGTCAGCAAATTGCTGGGACACGTCAGCCTGACCACTACGACCGAGATATACGGACACCTCACCGCCGAGGACGCTCGGAAGGCGCTGGAGGCAGTCGGCTGGTTCGACGGCACGGAGGTGCGGCTGTGAGCGAGACCTCGCACATGCCCCCCGACCCGGGAAAGCCGAGGCCCGAACGCCCCAGGCTTCAGCTGCATACAGGGCAACGCATCGAGGAACCCACGCCGCGAAATGTCTGGGACATCGAGTACGACCGGGAGGTCTGGCGGCTCCGCGAGCTGGGGATCAAGGCCAAGATCGCCCACATCCTCTTCGACCGAATCCCTCAGCCCTGGCTGAAGGATCTGGCGAAGCGGTGGGCCCGGTGGCGGCTCAGCACGGGGCTCGGCGCGGAGTCGGCAGCCTCCGGCACACGAGCCATTAGTCACTTCGCGCAGTTCCTCGCATCGCCGGCGGTCCGCGTCGTCCGCCTTGATCAGGTGGATCGGCCGTTGCTGGAGAGGTATCTGGCCCATCTGCACGCCGACTATGCAGGTCGAGCGGTGCACCGGAACTTCATCGGACAGCTCAATCTCTTCTTCCTGGCCATCCGTCAGCACCGCTGGAACGACGCCCTGCCCGCAAGCACTGTGTTCTTCCACGAGGACTTTCCCCCACACGAGAGCGGCTGCCCCGGGCCCTGAGCGAACCAGTGCAGTTGGAGCAGCCCTCGAACCTGGACCGGTGGAAGACCCCGGCCTACCGGCTGGTCACGCTCATCCTGATGCGCTGCGGCCTGCGGATCACCGACACGGTGCGGTTGCCGCACGACTGCATCGTCCACGACGCCGATAGTGCCCCCTACCTGCGCTATCTGAACCACAAGATGAAACGTGAGGCGCTCGTCCCCATCGACGAAGAGCTTGAATGCGAAATCCGAGATCACCAGCGCCACCTTCGTGATCGCTGGCCGAACGGCACTCCGGTGCTCTTCCCGCGATCCCTAAAGAACGCAGACGGGCACGAGCCTACGGATGACAACGTCTACCGGAGGGCGATGCACCAGTGGTTGAAGGCATGCGACGTCCGTGACGAACACGGTCGTCTCGTGAAGGTCACCCCTCACCAGTTCCGTCACACGCTGGGCACACGGTTGATCAACCGGGACGTCCCGCAGGAAGTCGTGCGTCGGATCCTCGACCACGACTCCCACATGATGACGGCGCATTACGCCCGGCTGAGCGACACCACGATCCGTCGGCATTGGGAGCAGGCCCGCAAGGTTGACATCACCGGCCAGACCGTCGCCCTCGACCCCGAAGGGCCGTTGGCCGAGGCGTCCTGGGCCAAGCAGCGTCTCGGCCGGGTCACCCAGGCCCTGCCCAACGGCTTCTGCGGCTTGCCAGTGCAGAAGAGCTGTCCGCATGCCAATGCCTGCTTGACGTGCCCAATGTTCGTGACCCCCCGGAGTTCCTGCCCCTGCACCGGCAGCAGCGCCAACAGCTCCTACAGATCGTCTCGGCGGCCGAAGCCCGCGGCCAGCTCCGCGTCGTCGAGATGAACCAGCAGGCCCTCGGCAGCCTCGACCGGATCATCACCGCCCTGGAGGAAGACGAGGCTCCCGGCGGAGAGGAGGTGACCGATGCGGGCTGACAACTCCCGTCATATCGTCGCCGCGGCCGGCAACCGCCACGAGTACACCCGGGCCAAGGCGATCAAGGCCCTACGCGAGATCGACGCCGCAGGCACGGCCGTCACCTTCGACAGCGTGGCCCGTGCCGCCAGCGTCTCAGGATCCTGGCTCTACACCCAGCCCGACCTGCGAGCCGAGATCGAACGCCTACGGACCGAACGGCAGCGAGCCTCCGCCGACCCGGTTCCGGCCCGGCAGCGAGCCTCCGACGCTTCGCTCATCCGGCGCCTGGAGGCCGCTAATGAACGCAACCGCCGCCTCGCCGAGGAAAACCGTCAGCTCCGAGAACAACTCGCCCACGCACTCGGCAACCTCCGCGCCGCCAGGCTTCAGAGCCCGCCCATTCCGGAGGCCCGCCGCCCAGGTCGAGGTTCGGCAACGATCGGGCCATGCTGACAGGTCCCCGAGCTGCCTCGTGAGCTGCTTCACGGACGCTGTCCTCACCGCATCGCCGCAGGTCAGCGAGGCGCATCATTTCAGAGCTCAAGATAACGATCGTCTGCCGACACTCGGAACCGTGATCGCGAACCCGCAGGTGGGCGGTGTCGGCAACTCGCGTCGGAAATTGTCGCGCACGGGGCGGGCAGGCCCGAGGCCACCGAACCGCCCGCGAGCATGGCCGGGTACGCGGCCAGCAAATCGGCGGTCATGCCGCGCCCGCCGACAGGCCGGTGCTGTACACCCGGCGCGTGTCCGAGCCGTACTGCTGCTTCGCATGGTCCACCACCTGCGCGGGAGGTGAAATGCGCGGCTGCAACAGCCCTGTTTGCTAAAGAATCGGTCAAACAGTAGGTAAGAAATGTTCAATCTCTGACCAAGGATTCTTTGGATATGAGACCGAGACGCACCGCCGGGCACCCCGCGGGCACTCCCCTCATCTGCTGACACGCCTGACCGCGGCCATGCGGTCACGCTGCGCGTCGGCAGCTCGGCGCCGCTGCCGCACTGGTGCCGGGCGTACCGTCGCAACGGATGTTGATCAAGACCCATATCTCCCGGGATGCAGGGAGATATGAGTGAAGTCACCATGTTCGCAAAGGAGATGACATGTCTGCGGTGCAACAGGTGGTGCGGGCGCAGGACTGGCTCTCTCCGCGCGCCGGACTCGTACAACTGCGCGGCATTGCCCAGGTCGCACTCACTTCCAGTCCATGGGCCGGGCTGCTTTTCACCGTCGCGTTGTTCGTCGACGGATGGCGTATCGGTGTGTACGGGCTGCTCGGCGCCGCCTCGTCCGCCGCTGCCGCCGCTCTGCTGGGCGCCGAGCGGCAGGGTGTGGGCAAAGGGCTTCAGGGCTACTGCGGTTGCCTGACCGGCATTGCCCTCGTGGTCCGGCTCGGCGCCTCGTGGCAGACCGCGGTGCTGACCGTGCTCGGCGCGGCAGTCTGCTCCGTGCTGAGCGCCGCCGCGGGCCGCCTTCTCACCCCTCTCGGGCTGCCCGTTCTGACCGCCCCCTACTGCCTGGTCGCCGGAGCCCTGACCGTCGCGTTGCCGAACGCCCCGGTCGTCGCGGGCGCCGCCGCCCGGGTCCAGGGGTTCACCGACCTGACGGCCGCCGAGGCCGGACGCGCGTTCTGCAACAACATTGGCCAGATCTTCTTCCTGGACAAGTGGTACGCCGGCCTGATCGTGCTCGCCGGGCTCTTCGTCGCCTCCCGGGTCGCGGCCCTCGCGGCGATGGGCGCCAGCGCCGTCGCACTGCTGACCGCCTGCGCGATGGGGCTGCCCGCCGACCGGATCGCCGAGGGGCTGTACGGCTACAACGCGGTGCTCTGCGCGATCGCGCTGACGGCCGTCTTTCTGGCCCTCACCCCCTGGACCGCCGGGTACGCCGCGCTCGCCGTCGTGGCCTCGGTCCCCTTCGCCGCCGCCTGGGAAGCCTTCGCCCAACCGTCCGGTGGAACCCCCTTCACCTGGCCGTTCACCGTGACGACCTGGCTCTTCCTGGCGGCCGCTCCGGCTCTGGACCGCCCCGGGCTCTCCTTCGAGAAAGCACCTTCGAGAAAGCACCTTCGAGAAAACACCTTTGAGAAAGCTGACGTGACGCCATGAACCTCGCACCGCGGGAAATCGACAAACTCCACGTCTATGTGGTCGCGGACCTGGCCCGGCGCCGCCGCGACCGGGGAACCAAGCTCAACTACAGCGAGGCCGCCGCCCTGATCACCGAGGCCGTCCTGGAGGCCGCGCGCGACGGCCACACCGTCGCCGAGTGCATGGAGCTGGGCCGCACGGTCGTCTCGTCCGACGACGTGATGCCCGGCGTACGGGAGATGCTCACCGTCCTCCAGGTCGAGACGGCCTTCGTCGACGGGACGAAGCTGGTCACCTGCCACGACCCGATCAGCGCCTGAGAGACCGAGGAGACACAGATGTCGGGCGGAGCCCACTACCTCTACGGGGACGAACCCGTGGAGATCAACGCCAACCGGGCCAGGACCAGGCTCACCGTCGCCAACACCGGTGACCGGGCCGTCCAGGTCGGTTCCCACTACCACTTCTTCGAAACCAACCGCGCGTTGCGCTTCGACCGCGAGGCCGCCTACGGCATGCGCCTGGACATCCCCTCCGGAACCGCCGTGCGCTTCGAGCCCGGCGACACCCGCGAGGTGGAGCTCTGCGCCTTCGCCGGCACCGGCCGGCTCACCGGCTTCGCCGCGCTCGTCAACGGCGGCCTCTCTGCCTCGGACACCAAGCGCGACGCGCTCCGCCGGGCCGCGGAGCTCGGTTTCATCCACCCCGACGCCGCAGCCGGCACCAACAACGAGGAGGACCGGGCCTGATGGCGATCATCCCGCGCAAGCAGTACACGGATCTGTTCGGCCCCACCGTGGGCGACCGCTTCCACCTGGCCGACACCAACCTGATCGTCGAGGTCGAGTACGACCACAACGCGGCTTCGTACGGGGAAGAGGCCGTCTACGGCGGCGGCAAGGCCATCCGGGACGGCATGGCCCAGGACCCCTCCGCACTCAACCGCGAGGGCGCCCTGGACCTCGTCATCACCAATGTCGTGGTCCTCGACCCCGTCCTGGGCGTGGTCAAGGGCGACATCGGAGTTCGCGGCGGCCTGATCGTCGGCGTCGGCAAGGCGGGAAACCCGCACCTCCAGAGCGGCGTCGACCCCAAGCTCGTCATCGGCCCCGGCACCGAGGTGATCTCCGGCGAACACCTCATCGCCACCGCCGGGGGTGTCGACACACACATCCACTTCATCGCGCCCCAGCAGGCCCAGGAGGGCCTGTCCAACGGCATCACCAGCTTCTTCGGCGGCGGCACCGGGCCCACCGACGGATCCAACGGCACGACCTGCACCCCGGGCCCCTGGAACATCCACCGGATGCTGGAGGCCGTGGAGGACCTGCCGGTCAACGTGGGGCTTCTCGGCAAGGGGAACGGCAGCCTGCCCGAGGCGCTGCGCGAGCAGGTCGAGGCGGGAGCGGCCGGGCTGAAGGTGCACGAGGACTGGGGCGCCACCCCCGCCTCGATCGACACCGCGCTGCGGGTCGCCGACGAGTACGACGTACAGATGGCCATCCACACCGACACCCTCAACGAGGGCGGTTTCTACGAGGACACCCTGTCGGCGATCGACGGCCGGACCATCCACACCTTCCACACCGAGGGCGCGGGCGGCGGCCACGCCCCCGACATCATCCGGGTGTCGGGCGAGGCCAACGTGCTGCCGGCCTCCACCAACCCGACCCTGCCGTACACCGTCAACGCGGTGGACGAGCTGCTGGACATGGTGATGGTCTGTCACCACCTGTCCCGGGACATCCCCGAGGACGTCTCGTTCGCCGACAGCCGGGTGCGCGCCGAGACGATCGCGGCCGAGACCGTACTGCACGACCTCGGGGTCATCAGCATTTTCTCCTCGGACTCCCAGGCCATGGGCCGGGTCGGCGAGTCTTTCGTCCGCGCCTTCCAGACGGCACACCACTGCAAGGAGATGCGCGGTCCGCTGGCGGAGGACAGCTCCCGCAACGACAACGCGCGGGTCCTGCGGTACCTCGCCAAGCTGACGATCAACCCCGCGACGGCGGTCGGCGCCGCGGACGTGATCGGTTCCCTGGAGCCCGGCAAGCTCGCCGACATCGTGCTCTGGCCGATCCACTCCTTCGCCGCCAAGCCCAAGCTGATCATCAAGGGTGGCCTGGTCAACTGGGCCTTGATGGGTGACCCCAACGCCTCTCTGCCGACGCCGCAACCGGTGTACTACCGGCCGATGTTCGGCGCCCACGGCCGCGCGAAGCAGCGCACCTCGGTGACGTTCATGTCGCAGGCGTCCATCGCCGCCGGGGTCCCCGAAGAGCTGGGGCTGCAACGGCGGATCGAGCCCGTGCAGCGCTGCCGGACCATCGGCAAGCAGCACATGGTGCGCAACGACGCGCTGCCGCGCATCGAGGTGGACCCCGAGACGTACAAGGTCACCGTCGACAAAGAGCCCGCCACCATCGAACCGGCCGAGCGGCTCCCGCTCAACCACCTCTTCTACATCGTCTGACCGTCCCCCGGCGTCCGCCGACGGCCCGGCCCGGACAGTCATCTGCTCGAACGGAAAACCCGGTGTGAACGATCCGATCCCGATCCCGGCGCTGCTGACCGGACTCCAGCTCACCGACTCGGCCTTCCCCAGCGGCTACTACACCCTCTCGCACGGCCTGGAGGGCTTTCAGCAGGCCCGCGCGGTCACCCCGTCCGGTCTGCCGGCGCTCCTGCACGACCTGCTGCGCCACAGCGTGGGCCCGGCCGACGCCACCGCCCTCGCGCTCGCCCACCGTGCGGTCACCGCCGACGACTGGGCGCAGGTGGTGGCCGTGGAACAGCGGCTGCACGCCACCAAACTGGGCCGCGAGGCCCGGCAGGCCGCCGTCCGCACCGGACGGCAGCTGCTGGACCTGGCCGGCGAGGTGTATGACACCGCGCAGATCAAGCGGTACCGGGGCCTCTACCAGGACGGCGCCGTACGCGGCTGCCAACCGGTCGTCGCCGCCGTCGTCCACGCCGGCAACGAGCTGCCCGTCCGTCAGGCGGTCACCTGCGAACTGTTCGCCTTCGCGGCCAGTCTCGTGGGGGCCGCGATGCGGCTGCGGCTCACCGACCACCGCCGGGCGCAGGTCGTGCTGCACGGCGCCGCCCCGGTGATCGAGGAGACCGTCGACGCGGCCCTGGCGCGCGAACTGCCCGACATCGGTGGCTGCGTCCCGGTCGCGGACGTCATGGCCGGCCGCCACGAGCGCGCCGAGGCACGGCTGTTCGCCAGCTAAGGGCTGTCCCGTAATCCCTGGCGGGCGCGCGACGACAGCTACGGCACCTCGCCGGGGCCTCTTCGACACTCTTCACCTCTTCCACCCCTCCCACCCGGACAGGAACACCATGCACGACCCCATGCAGGCCAGGCACCACCACCACGACCACGACGAGCTCATGCGGCGACCGAAGGACGGCGTACTGCGCGTCGGTGTCGCCGGACCGGTCGGCTCCGGCAAGACCGCGCTGATCGAGGCACTTGTCCCGGTGCTGATCGAGCGCGGCCGGACCCCCGCCGTCATCACCAACGACATCTTCACCACCGAGGACGCCGCGCATGTGCGCCGCACCCTGGCCCAGATCCTCGACGCGGACCGGATCGTCGGCGTGGAGACCGGGGCCTGCCCGCACACCGCTGTCCGTGACGACCCGACGATGAACCAGGCGGCCGCGGACGAACTCCTGGAGCGCTTCCCCGAGGTGGACACCCTGCTCTTCGAGAGCGGCGGGGACAACCTGACCCTCACCTTCAGCCCCGCGCTGGTCGACCTGTTCCTGTTCGTGCTGGACACCGCCGAGGGCGACAAGATGCCGCGCAAGCGGGGGCCTGGCATCACCGAGTGCGAACTGCTCGTCATCAACAAGGTGGACATCGCCCCCTACGTACGGTGCGATCTCGGTGTCATGGAGTCGGACGCCCACCGCGTCCGGGAGGGCCGGCCGGTGGTGCTGACCAACTCGCTCACCGGAGAGGGGCTCGGCACCATCGCCGACTTCCTGCTCTCCCACGAGGCCGCCCAGGAGACGGCTTCCGCATGACCGATGCGCCCGCGCGGCTGGATCCCGCGCACTACGAACCCCGTCGGGTACCGGCCCGGATGCTCGACCTCACCGGTACCCCGGACACCCTGGCCGCCGGGCGCCCCGGCAAGGTCGGTCTGCTCGAACTGCGCTACGTGCGGGTGGGCGGGCGGACCGAACTCGTCGACCGGTACCAGAAATCACCGCTGCAGATCATGCGCCCGCTGTACATCGACCCCTCGCGGCCCGATCTCCCGGTGACCTATCTGATGTCGACCGGCGGCGGCATCATCCAGGCCGACCGCAACCGGATCGACATCGACTGCGGCCCCGGCACCTCGGTCCACCTGACCACACAGGCCGCGACCAAGGTGCACCGGATGGAGTTCGACCACGCGACCCAGGTCGTCAACCTCACGGCAGGGCAGGGGAGTTACGTCGAATACCTGCCGGATTCCCTGATCCCCTACCGGGACGCACGCTTCTACCAGCACACCCAGGTGACCGTCGACCCGACCGCCACCGTGCTGCTGGGCGAGACGATCGCGGCCGGGCGGCTGGCCCGCGGTGAACGCCATGCCTACCGACTGCTCTACAGCGACCTGGAGATCCGGCGCCCCGACGGGACGCTCCTGGCCGTGGACACCGTCCGCCTCGATCCGCACGGACCGGGCCCGGTCACCGGGCCCGCCGTCTTCGCGGACCACGACCTGATGGCCTCGCTGTACGCGGTCACTCCGCTCGCCCCCGCGGACCGGGTCGCCGACACGCTCCACGAGGCGCTCGCCCCGACCGGCCTGGCCTTCGGGGTGAGCACCCTGCCCGACGACTGCGGGGCGTGGGTCCGGGTCGTCGGCAGCGACCCGCCCGCCCTCACCCGCGCGATGCGCGCCGCGTGGGACGCCCTGCGGTGGTCGCTCATCGGCGTCCCGGCCCCGGACCTGCGCAAGACCTGACCGCGCCCCGATCCGTGGGCGAACACGTAACCGCCCGCGGCGTGGGCCCGGCCCGCCGCCACCGTGTACGGGTACGCCGTGCCGGCGGTACGAAGTGGAACCGGTGGTGGCGACCCCCGCCCGTGCCCGCACCATGTAGGCCGCCACCATGCCGACGTACCACGGTGTGTGCACCGACCCCGTGTGACGTGGGCTTCGGTCTCCTTACGGTGACGACCATGGACACTCCTCAGAGCCCGGACCACGGGCCCGCCCCGCATACTGCCCCGCCCATCGTCCCGCCGTCCGCCGCCGGTCCATCGCCGTCGCCCGCAGACCGGCTCCTTGCCGGGCGCACCGCCCTGGTGACCGGTGCCGCGAGCGGTATCGGGCGGTCCTGCGCACAGGCCCTGGCCGCCGCGGGCGCCCATGTCCATGTGGTGGACAAGGCCGCCGACGCCGCCAAGAGCCTGGCGGAGGAGATCGGCGGGACGGCGTGGGTGGTCGACCTGTCCGTCCCCGACGCGGTGGACACGCTGCCCGCCGACGTGGACGTCGTGGTCAACAACGCCGGGCTCCAGCATGTCGCCCCCGTGCACGAATTCCCGCCGGACCGCTTCGCACTGATCCAGCGCGTCATGGTGGAGGCGCCGTTCCGCATCTTGCGCCGGACCCTGCCGGGCATGTACGAACGCGGCTGGGGGCGCGTGGTCAACATCTCGTCCGTGCACGGCCTGCGGGCCAGCCCCTACAAGTCGGCCTATGTGATGGCGAAGCACGCACTGGAGGGACTCAGCAAGGTGGTCGCGCTCGAAGCGGCGGAGCACGGGGTGACGAGCAACTGCGTCAGCCCCGGGTACGTACGCACCCCCCTGGTCGAGAACCAGATCGCGGCCCAGGCCCGTGCGCACGGCATCTCCGAGGAGGAGGTGGTGGGCCAGGTCATGCTGGAGCGCAGCGCGATCAAGCGCCTGATCGAACCCGATGACGTCGCCGAGGCCGTGCTGTGGCTCTGCGGGCCGCGTACGGTGCACATCACCGGCATCTCGCTCTCCATGGACGGCGGCTGGACCGCCAACTGATCCCCGACCCCCTACGCCCGAGGGCCGCCCATGTCTGAACCGTCCGCCTCCGCCGCGCCCCATCTGCGGCGCCTGCTCGACCTGCTGGCCGACGACGCCCCCGCCGAGGCGCTGGGGGCCGTCTCCTCGCAGGCGCGGGCCGCCGGTGTGCCCACGGGCGATCTGGCGGAGGTGGAGCGGGCCACCGCCACCGCACTGCGGATCAGGGGCGCCCTGCGGCAGCACCGGCGCCGCGAGCTCCAGCTCACCGCGCTCTTCGACACCGCGGGCGATCTGGCCGCGTCCCGCGACCTGGACGACGTGCTGAAGGCGATCGTGCGCCGGGCCAGGATGCTGCTCGGCACGGACACGGCGTATCTCACGCTCCCCGACGAGGAGGCGGGGGACACCTACATGCGGGTCACCGACGGGTCGGTGTCGGTGCTCTTCCAAGGACTGCGGCTGGAACTCGGCCACGGGCTCGGTGGTCTGGTGGCGCAGACCGCGAGCCCGTACGCGACCCCCGACTACCGCACCGACGACCGCTTCCATCACACCCGCAACATCAACGCCGGGGTGCTGGACGAGGGGCTCGTCGCCATACTGGGTGTGCCCCTGCTTCTCGGCTCCAGCCGCGGCGGTACGGGAAAGGTCATCGGCGTGCTCTTCGCCGCCGACCGCGCGCCTCGCGTCTTCAGCCCCGACGAGGTCGCCCTGCTGTGCTCGCTCGCCGCACACGCCGCCATCGCCATCGACACCGCACGCGCGCTCGCCGACACCCGGTCCGCGCTGGACGAACTAGCGGAGGCCAATGCCGAGTTGGCCGAGGCCAATGCGGCCGTACGGGCTCACTCGGCGGCCATGCAGCGAGCCGATGAGTCCCATGACCGGCTGACCGATCTGGTCCTGCGCGGCCGTGACGTCCAGGATGTCGCCGCGGCGGTCGCGGGGCTGCTGGACTCCCCGCTCACCATTCACGACCCCGGCGGACGGCCGCTGGCGGCGGTCCGGCCCGACGGTGCGGGCTTCGCCGCCGACAGCATGGACGCCGGCTGGCTGGCCGAGACCGCCGAGGAGTCCCGCACGGGTGCCCGCGCCGTACACCGCGACGGCCGGTGGATCTGCGCCGTCCTTGCCGGACAGGAAATCCTGGCCCATCTGGTTCTGCACCGGCGCGAACAGCTCGACGACTCCGACCGTCGGCTGTTCGAGCGGGCCTCGGTGGTCACCGGACTCCTTCTGCTGCTGCGGCGCACGGTCGCCGAGACCGAGAACCGGATCCGCGGAGAGCTGATCACCGATCTGCTGACCGAAGCTGACCGCGACCCGGCCGGGCTCGCCGAACGCGGCCGGCGCCTCGGCATCGACCTCGACCGCCCGCATCTGCTGCTGGTTGCCGAGGGCGGAGCCCGGGAGAGGCTGGCCCCTGCCGTGATGCGCTATCTGTTCGGCGGCGACATCCACGGGGTGAGCGCCGAACACGCGGGGAACGTAGTGCTGTTGATAGCAGCCGACGACCCCGCACAGGCCGCCGGTGACGCGGCACGCGCGGCGGCGGCCCAGCTCGGGCAGCTGACCCTGGCCCCCGTCACCGTCGCCGCCTCCGGGCCGGCACGCGGCGTCCGGGAGTTGGCCTCCGCATACGGAGAGGCCGCCCGCTGCCTGCGCGCCATGCGGGTCCTTGGGCGTACGGGGGAAGGCGCGTGCGTCGACGAACTCGGATTCCTCGGCGTGGTGTTGGGTAACGCCCAGGACGTCGACGGCTTCGTCTCGGCGACGCTCGGGCCGCTGCTGGAGTACGACGCGCAACGCGGCACGCATCTTGTGCGCACGCTCGGTGCCTATTTCGGGTCCGGGGGCAGTCTCATCCGCGCCAAGGACGAACTCCACGTGCACGTCAACACGGTGGTGCAGCGGCTGGACCGGGTGCAGGTGCTGCTGGGGCGGGACTGGAACGAGCCCGGACGGGCTTTGGAGCTACAACTTGCCTTGCGACTGCATTTGTTGGCGGGCGGCCGGGAGCGGTAATCGCGTCCGGCCGCCCGGTGTCGCGGTCAGCCTCTCAGGCGCCGCACAGCTCCAACAGGTGCTGTGTGATCTCCCGGCCGCCCTTCTCTCCCGTCAGCAGTGTGTAGTGGTTGACGTCCCGTACAGGCACCGGTGTCACCTCCGTGCCTCCGAGGTCGGCCACTGCCAGACGGGTCTCGTCGTACAGACCCTGCTCCTCGTTCATCAGGCCCCGCTGCGCCCACAGCAGCGTCGCCGGAGCCGGCAGCTTCCGTACCGCCGTCAGTACCTCCTCGTCGAAGAGGCCGATGCCGTCGGCGCGTATGGCCTCGATCCGGCAGGTGGAGTGCATGGCGGGTTCGTCCCCGGTCAGATCGCGCTGGATGTACGCATCCACCTCGGCCGACCACGCACCCGCGAACGCCGGGTGCGCCTGCCAGAAGGAGCGGTAGGCGGCCCGGTCGGGGAAGGTCATCGACAGCCGGTCCATGGCCGGGCCTATCACGGCGGTCATCAGCTCGTCCGGGGAGAGATGCGTCGGGGCGGGGAAGCCGATGCCGCCGTCGACGAGCAGCAGCGGCCCGAATCGTTCAGGGTGCCGTACGGCGGCCAGCGCCGCCACGAACGCGCCCATCGAATGGCCGGCCAGCACCACCCGGTCCAGGCCCAGGGCCTTGGTCAGGGCGGCGATGTCATCGGCGTGCGTGGCGATCCCGTACGGCCCCGGCAGGGCCGAACTCCCGGCCCTGCCGCGCAGATCCGGGGCGATCAGGGTGACGCGGCCGTCCAGCAGCCTTGCCACCGGGCCCCAGGACAGCGCGTTGGCCGTGATGCCGTGCACGGCGACGACGACCGGTGCGTCCGGCTCACGGGCCGGCCACCTCAGTACCGCCAACTCGCCGCCGATCACGGGGACCTTTACCTCTTCGTACGGAATCACGGGCGTCCGTTCTCCTTCCGGGCCTTTTTGGCCGGGAGTGTTTCGGTGGTGGCGGGTCCGCGGCGCACCGCGGCCAGTCGGGACGGCAGCCGGGCCAGGCCGCCAGGCAGCAGGTGTACCACGGCCACGAACAGCACACCGAGCAGGAACAGCGGCTGGGAGAGCGGCACCCGCAGCACCGCGGGCAGATCGGCGACCGCGCCCGACCCGGCCAGATCGCCGAGCCGGTGATCGGCCCAGGTGTAGAGGATGCCGCCGACCATCGGACCCCAGCGGGTGCCCGATCCGCCGAGCACCACCATCACCAGCAGGGAGAGGGTGAAGTCGGAGGTGGTCGTCTGCGGGGTCGAGCCGCCGGTGAGCAGCAGATGCACCAGACCGCCCAGCGTGGCCAGCGCGCCCGCCAGGACGAAGGCCGTCAGCTTGAAGCCGTACGGCTTCAACCCCAGTACCTCCACCCGGCGTTCGTTCTCCTTGATGCCCTCCCAGACCCGTCCGGTGGGGGAGTGGACCGCCCAGTGGACGACGGCGAGGGTGAGGACCAGATAGGCGAGCGCCACCCAGTACAGGTTCGCGGTGTGGTCGATGCCCACGAGCCAGGACGGCAGCAGATCGGCGGGGGCGGCCCGGCCTTCCTCGCCACCGGTGAAGCCACCGGGGTTGCGGGAGACCAGGATGGAGCCCGCCTGGGCGAAGGCCAGCGTCACCATGGAGAAGCCGATGCCGGTGACCCGTAGGCTCACCGACCCCAGGACCAGCGCGAGCGCGATCCCGGAGCAGAGGCCGAGCAGCGCGGACACGGCGAACGGGAGGCCCGCCTCCAGCAGGAACATGTTGGTGGCGTAGCTGCCCGCGGCGAAGTAGAGCGCATGCCCGAAGGAGAGCAGCCCGGTTCGGCCGACCAGCAGGTCGTAGCCGGTCGCCAGCGCGCCGAACAACAGGCAGGTGGCGAGCAGTTGGAGACTTCCGGGGCTGCCGAGCGGGCCGTCCAGGAGTCCGGGCAGCGGCAGTGCGCTGTACGGGGCGAGGAAGAGGATCAGCAGCGCGGCGGCGGGCCACCAGCGGCGCAGCAGCCGGGTGGTGTTCCCGGGGGCCGGCGCGACCGTGTGTCTTTCGCCGGTGCGGTCGTGTGTCTCGGTGACGGTAATCACGCGAGCCTCCCGGTCAGTCCGCGCGGCCGTACGAGCAGCAGCGCGGCGAGCAGGACGACGACGGCCAGGTCGCCGAGGCCTGCTGCGGTGTAGTAGTTGGCGAACTGCTGGACCAGGCCGATGACGACGGACGCCACGGCGGCGCCGGTCACCGAGCCCATGCCGCCGGTGACCACCACGACGAATGCGAAGATCAGCAGCGAGGTGCCCTGGCGGGGGTCGACCGAGCCGAAGTACAGGCCGCCGAGTGCACCGCCGAGCGCGGCCGCGCAGCCGCCGATCGCGAAGACGAGCGTGAAAGCCTTCCGCACATCGATACCCAGGGCGGTGACCATCGCCCGGTCCTCGACCCCGGCTCGTACGACCAGACCGTGCCGGGTACGGCCGAGGAAGAGCCGCAGTGCGACGAGGACCACGACCGCCGCCGCGACCAGTACCAGTCGGTTGACCGGGACCTGGGCGCCGAGCAGCCCGAAGGTGCCGGACAGCGCCTTCGGCCCCGGGAAGGTGAGGGCGTCCGAGCCCCAGATACCCGACAGCAGCGCCGGGACGGCGAGCCCCACCCCGACCGTGGCGAGCACCTGCTCGCGAGGCCGGGTGTAGAGCGGGCGGACGACGGCGAGTTCCAGCAGCACGGCGGCCGCGGTGCCCACCGCCGTACCGAACAGGACCGCGAGGACGAAGCCCGCTCCGTCCGGGCCGGCGCCGGGCAGATTGCCGGACGCCGCCCACCAGGTGCCGTACGCGCCGATGGAGAGCAGCGCCCCGTGCGCGAAGTTCAGCACATCCATCAGGCCGAAGATCAGTGAGAGTCCTGATGCGATCAGGAAGTAGAGCGCTCCCAGACCGAGTCCGGTCATGGTGAGCAGAACGACGGTGGACATCAGGAATCCGCCTCCACGGTCGAAGAAGCCACGGTCGAGGAAGGCGCTGTAGAAGAAGCCACGGTCGAGGGAGTGTGCGGTGCCGCCGCTGTTGCCGGGCCGTGTCCCACGCCCAGCAGCCGCCGTGCTGCCTCCGCATCGCCCAGCAGCTCGGCGGCCGGTCCCTGATGGGCGGTCCGGCCGTCGGCCAGCACCGCGCAGTGCTCCGCCAGGCGTCGCACGACGGCGAGGTTCTGCTCCACGAGCAGCACCGGCACCGCCTCGGCGGCCCGCTCCAGCACCTGGGCGACCTCGGTGACCACCTTGGGTGCCAGGCCCTTGGTGGGTTCGTCGGCGATGATCAGCCGGTTGCCGCCCAGCAGGGTGCGGCCGATGGCCACCATCTGCTGCTGCCCGCCGGACAGTGTCCCGGCCAACTGCCGCTCCCGGCGCTTCAGTTCGGGGAAGAGCTCATGGACGAGCGGGTACGCGGGCTCGCCCGCGCCGCGCCGCTCGGCCAGGCGCAGATTCTCCGCCACGGTCAGTGAGGCGAAGATGCCCCGGTCCTCGGGGGCGTAACCGATACCGAGCCGCACCACGGTGTGGGTGGGCATCGACACGGTCTCCTCGCCGTCCAGCCGCACACTGCCGGTGCGCGGGACGAGGCCGAGGATGCCGCGTACGGTCGTGGTCTTCCCGGCGCCGTTGCGGCCGAGCAGCGCGGTCACCCCGTGCCGGGCGACGTCCAGGTCGACGCCGTGCAGGATGTGCCGGCCGCCGATCAGGACCCGCAGGTCCCGTACGGCGAGCAGGGTTCCTGTCGTCACAGTCCCTCCCCGAGGTAGGCCTGCTGAACGGTCGGGTCGGCGGTCACGGCCTCGGGGGTGTCCAGCGCCAGCAGCCTTCCGTGGTGCATCACGGCGAGCCGGTCGGCCAGGCCCAACAGGACGTCCATGTGGTGCTCGACCATCAGGACGGTGCGGCCCTCGTCCCGGTGCAGGGTGCGGATCAGTTCGGTCAGCGCGGGGACCTCCTCCGCGCTGACCCCGGCCATCGGTTCGTCGAGCAGCATCAGCCGCGGCTCGCCCACCAGCAGCACCGCGAGCTCCAGCTTCCGCTTCTCGCCGTGCGACAGTTCGGACGCCATCGCCTGTGCCCGGTGGTCGAGGCCGGTGCGTTCCAGTACGCCGTTCACCTCGGCGGTGTACTGGGAGGCGCGCCGCCACAGCCGGTACGAGCCGCCCCGGGCCGCCTGAGCGGCCAGCCGGACGTGGTCGGCCACGCTCATCCCGGGCCAGAGGCTGGACGTCTGGAACGTGCGGCCGATGCCGCGCCTCGCCCGTGCGTGCGCGGGGCGGTCCGTCATGTCCGTACCGTCCAGCGCGAGTCTGCCCGACGTGGCCATGGTCAGCCCGCTGATCAGGTTGAACAGTGAGGTCTTGCCGGCTCCGTTGGGACCGATGAAGGCGAGGAACTCGCCCTCGTGGACGCTCAGCGTGACGTCCTCGACGATCGTCGCGCCGCCGACGCCCCAGCCGAGTCCGTCCAGTTGAAGCACCGGGGCGGTGGCCGGTGCCCCGCCCGGGCGCTTTGTGATGGTGTCCGGTACGGCCATCGGTCAGCCCGCCGAGGGCGTGGCGGGCGGCGCCACCTTGTCCATCGCCTCGGTGCTCACCAGCTCCGGCCGGGCACCGGCGCCCTTCCCCTTCAGCTTCGCGACGAACATCGGCTGCACCAGTGCGTGGTCCTCGGCACGGACCTGCTCCTTGCCCTTCACCCCGTCGAAGCTCCAGCCCTCCAGAGCCTTGACCATGGCGGCGGAATCGGCGCCGCCCTCCTCGACGGCGCGCACGACCATCTGCGCCGCGGTGAAGCCGTCGGGGGTGAACAGGTCAGGGGTGCCGCCGGCCTTGGTGACCGAGTCGAGCATGGACTTCTCCACAGCGTTGCCGCCGCCCGCGCCGGGGAAGTAGTGCGCCAGGAACGACACCTTGGAACCGGCGTCCCCGAAGATCGGGTACGAGGCCGTTCCGGCGAGGCCCGTGACGACCTTGCTCGCCCCCAGCACGCCCTGCTGGTCCAGTGCGGTCCACAGTGCCGGCGCGGTGGAGCCGGCCCAGGCGACGAAGACCAGATCGGGTCCGCCCGCCTTCACCTGCCGGGCGAACGGGGTCAGGTCGGTGGCGCTGGGCGGAGCCAGTACGGAGTCCACCTTTGCGCCCTTGGAGCCGAGGACGGCCTTCACGGCGGCGACATTGGCCTGGCCGAAGGTGGAGTCCTGGGCCAGCACCGTGACCTTCTTGCCCTTGGCCTCGCCGAGCATCGTCCCGGCCGTGAGGATGTCCTGGTAGGACTGCCGACCCGAGCGGAAGGTGTACTTGTTGATGCCGGTCACGGCGTCGGTGGCGGCCGGGCCGCTGATGTACAGCACCTTGTTCTGGGCGGCGAGCGGCGCCATCTGGAGGGCCACCCCGGAATCGGTGGTGCCGGCCAGCACCTTGTAGCCCTTGCCGATCAGGTTCTTGGCCGCGGAGACCGCCTTGCCCGGGTCTCCCGCGTCGTCCTGCTCGGTGACCTCGATACGGTGCCCGGCGACCTTGTTGGTGCCGTTCGTCGCGTAGTCCAGGCCCGCCATGAACCCGTCGCGATACTGCTTCCCGTAGTCCGCGAGCAGCCCCGTACGGGAGTAGACCAGGCCCACCTTCACGCTCTGGCCCTTCGCGTCCTTGCCGGACGCGGAATCGGCCTCGCCCGCCTTCCCGGCGGCGGTGCACCCGACCAGCAGGAGGCCGACCGAGGCCAGCGTGACGACGGTGGAGAGGGGTCTGTGGTGACGGGCGGTGCCTGCGGTTCTGCGACGCATGGTGAGCGGCTCCTCGGCGTTTGCATGTGATGTCGCCGAACCGTATGAACACCGTGCCGCCGTCGACATGGTGCAGGGCACCTCACCTGACGCGGTGCGCATGTGGGGGCCGTACATGGGCCGGGGGCGCGAGCCGCGCCAGGGGCCGTACGTGGGCCGGAGCCGGGCGTCGCACCGTCCGGCCCCGGGCCGCCCACGGCGCTGACGCGTCGGGGCCGTGGGAAGTGATGGCCCGTCAGATGACGGAAAGCGCCATCAGTGTGGCCACGACCACGCCGAGGGCGGCGAACGCGGTGCCGATGATGCCCATCACCATGCCGGCGGTCGCCTGGCCGCGGCCGCCGCCCTCGCCCCGGTCGGCCATGCGCCGGGCCGAGATGCCGAGGCACAGTGCGATGATCGGCGGGATGATCGGGATCAGCAGCAGCCCGACGATGCCGAGCACCATCGAGGCCGTCGCCTTGCCGCTGGGCAGCGGGGCGCCACCGGGGTGCCCGTAGCCGGCCGGGGGCTGTACGTCGTAACCCGGTCCGCCCGGGGCCTGTATCCCCGTCGCGCCGCCTGCACTGACTGACTGGTCGGCCATGTCTTCCTCTCCATCGGTGCCAGGCCCTGATCCGCCGGACAGGCCTTGGTCATGATCATGTTAAGAAGAGGTTTGTGGCGTTTTCGAACAGGTCGGTGAGGGGTGTGTGATGAAAGATCTCGATCCGCCACGGGGGCGGGCGGGCCCTACGCGTCCTGGGGTGCCGTCACGTCGATCAGCCGGCACACCGTCTCGATGTCTATCTTCACCTGGGCGATCGACGCCCGCCCCGACAGCCAGGTGATCAGCGCCGAGTGCCAGGTGTGCTCGATGACCCGGACCGCGGACAGCTGCTCCGGTGTCGGATGCTCCAGTCCCATCGCGTCCAGGATGATCGCCGTCGTGATCCGCGAGACGGTGTCCACCTCCGGGCTGACACTGCGGTCCGCGAAGGTCAGCGCCCGCACCATGGCATCCGCCAGATGCGGTTCGCGCTGCAGTGCGCGGAACGCCCGCATCAGGGTGCCGGCGACCCGCTGCGCCGCGCAGTTGCCGGCCGGGGGGCGCTTGTGCAGCGTCATGTGCATGTGCTGGAGCTGGTCCTGCATGGTGGCGACCAGCAGATGGATCTTGGACGGGAAGTAGCGGTACAGCGTGCCCAGGGCGACCTCGGCAGCCTCCGCGACCTCACGCATCTGCACCGCCTCGAAGCCGCCCCTGCCGGCGAGCTGGGCGCTGGCGTGCAGGATGCGGCGGCGGCGGGCCTCCTGCCGCTCCGTCAGGGGCGGCGATGCCGGCTTCGCTTCTGCTGTCATGTGTCCCCATCCATGGCTTCTGTCCGCAACCGGAGGGATGTGCTAAGAGGCTGTCGGGTGGCCTCCGATCGGAAAGCGGACGCGGTCTGGTGCGTGCGATTCCAAGGCGCCGGGATGTCCTCGTAGCAGCGCTACG
>NZ_JBEOYU010000043.1:4582-51209 GCF_040297265.1 Streptomyces sp. NPDC001832 | reverse complement strand
GTACGAGGACGACCCTCCGCCTTGCGATCGCACGCACCAGACGCCGCGGGGCCCGCCCTTCGGGCGGACGACGGGACTTTCGAAACACGCCCTAGGCGCGGATCACACCCCGCGCGCCGCCCGGCGGGTGAACGCAGCCGACTGCTACGGACGAACGCAGCCGACTGCTACGGCTGTGTGCGGCGCACGACGGCGAACACCGCGCGCGCCGTCGTGCCGTCGGGCAGCGGCGCGTCCGCGGTGACGTGGCCGAGTGGCTTCCCCTCGGTGGCCTGGCCGGGCTGGAGAACACGGTTGATGCGGATGGTCAGCCGCCGTCCGTCGGCTGCCGTCTCCACGAGGAGATCCGTGCCGTCCGTGTCGTCGGTCGCGGTCGTGGAGGCGATCGCCGCCTTCACGTCGGACTCGGCGAACCGGGCGGTGACGGACGGGTCGGGGGTGTCGCTCACGCCCTGCATCTGCGGCTCGGCCTCGCCGACGATCAGCGCGAACAGTTGGGCGACGAGGACCGGGTCACGCGTCCCGTCATACACCCACCGCTGCCCCAGCACCCCGTGCTCGAGGGTGCCGATGAGCGCTTCGTCGGCACCCTCGAGCGGTGCGCCGCGATAGCTGAACGGCACGTGGTACGTGACCGGTTGGGCCCCCGAGGTGTCGGTGACCGCCATGAACTCGATTCCCACCTCGCCCTCCGGGTCGTCCAGCCGGAATCCGCCGGTCCTGGCCAGCTCCGGCTGCTGTCCTGCCTTGCCCCGGTACCAGGGCTGCGCGGGCAGCCAGGTGGCGAGGAGTTCCAGCTTGGTGGGCTTCAGTGTGGTGCGGTGGATGACAGCCATGGTGGTGGTATCCCTCCCGTGGGCTCAGACGAGGTGCTGGTCGGCGGCGAAGCCGGCGAAGGCCGTCCAGGTGGTGGGCGCGACGGTGAGGGTGGGGCCGTCGGGGGTCTTGGAATCGCGGACGTGGATGGCGGTGGGGTGCGCGGCGATCTCGACGCACTGCCCGCCTTCGCTGCCGCTGTAGCTCGATTTACGCCATTCGTAGGCGACTTCGAGGCATTGCCCGCCCTCGTCGCTGCTGCAGCTGGACTTGAACCACTCACGTGCGGTGCTCATTGCTCTCCCAGCAGACGGTCCAGCAGGCCCACGGCGCCTTCGGGGCTGAGGGCCTGGGCTCGCAGCATCGCATATTTCTGGGCGAGGATGCTGACCTCGTCGGGGTCGGAGACGAGCACAGTGCCGCGCTGCGTCTCGGAGAAGGAGACGCGCTGGAAGTCTGGTGTCTCCAGCAGGGTGAAGGGGCCAGAGAGCCCCGCGTGGGTACGGCTGCTCAGCGGTAGGACCTGGAAGCAGATGCCGGGAAGCGTGGCACACGCCCGCAGTTGGCGCAGCTGCTCCGTGTCGCCGAAGCTGCCGTTGAAGATCGAAACAAGACAGCCATTGAGAGTCTGTCCGTCGAGCCCAGATCGAGCAGCCGATCAAGAACCTTCTCTGTGACGCGCAGGTACTGAGCCAGGTCTGCTGCAGAACGGGCGTGACTGGTCGCCACGCGGATCCGAGCTGGTCGAAGTGCGCGTCCACCGATCAAATCGTGACTGTCCGTATCGAATCTATTGCGTTAAGTAGCTATTCGCTTAGGGTCAAGCGACGCCAAAACCGCATCCCTGGAGGATCCGTGGCAAGCTTCCGCACTCGTCTGGCCCTGCTGAGCTCGGTCGCAGCTCTGGCCGCAGGCGCCCTCGCGCCCGCACAACCCGCCGGGGCGCAACCCGCCGCCGCGGCGGCGGCCCACCAGTGGGTCGCCCTGGGCGACTCCTACACCGCCGGGGTCATCCCCGCCGCGGGCGACACCTTCGAAGTCCCTCGCGACGGTTGCGAGCGCACCGACCAGTCCTACCCGCAGGTCATCGACCGCGATCTCGGTGCGCTCTTCGACCTGGCCAACGTCAGCTGCGGCGCCGCCACGATCGAGAACGTCACCTTCAGGGCCCAGGAGCCGATCGGCCGTCACCTGCCGCCGTTCTCCGAGGACCCGGACTACCCCTTCCCCGCGGTGCCTCCCCAGTCGGCAGCGGTGAGCCCCGGAACGGACATGATCACCGTCGGCGTCGGCGGCAACACCCTCGGATTCGCCGACCTCGTCTTCCAGTGCCTGCAACTGGGCGGGGGAAGCGGCGGCGTGGGCACCCCCTGCCGGGACGACCTCGCCGACGACATCCCGAGCCGGCTGAACAAGGTGAGCCGGGACTACGACAAGATGCTCACCGTGCTTCACGAGCGGGCCCCGCATGCGAAGATCCTGACCGTGGGCTACCCCACGGTCATCCCCCAGGACACCTCCAAGTGCCGGTACAACAACCTGGAACAGTTCGGCCCGATCACCCAGGGCGACCTGGACTGGCTGCGCACCGACGTCCTGGAGCCTCTCAACAAGGCCATCGAGAAGTCGGTCGGCGCACACGATTCCGCCCGCTTCGTCGACCTCTACGACTCCTCCCGCAACCACAGCGTCTGCGACACCGGCAAGTGGGTGGAAGGCATCTTCACCCGAGTCCCTGACCAGCCAGCCCTCGTCCATCCCAACGCCCGGGGCCACCGCAACGCCGCCGATCATGTCGCAGCGGCGATGCTGGAAGCCATCAGCGTGGGCTGACCCGCGCACGGCACTCCGCCTGATCTCGTCCGCGAATGTCCGCTTACGGCCTGGTGCACGATAGAGAGTGGATCAGGCCGTTAGAGCTTCTTGCCGCACAGGACGCGGTCGTTCTTGGTCGGGTCGGAGTCGAACATCGGGTTATCGGTGAAGACGGCGTCGGCTTTGTAGTCGCACGGGTCGCTGAAGCCGCCCACGAACCTGTCCTCGACGATCTTTATGATCCTGTGGGTCGCGCCGTCCTTTTTGCCCTTGGTCCGGCAGGCGGCCTCCGTGATCACGTCCCCGGCCTTCCCGTCGCTGTGCACGCAGTCGCCGACCTCGATCCTGGGGCCGCCGCCCCCGCCGACGTCGCCCGGGTGCGGAGGCTTCAGATTGCGCATGCAGGCGTAGCCCTCGCCCGACGCCTGGGTGCCTTCCAGGGAAGCGAGGCTGATCGGCACGTCGATCACGAAGTCGGTGGTCTCCGAGCAGGAGGTGGCCGAGAACGGCTCGGCGTTACCGGCCTCCATCCGGTAGGTGACCCGTGCGACGGCTCTGGAGTCGCCGCACGGGACCTCGCGGTAGACGCCCTCCTTGCCGGACTCAGGGGCGGCGCACTCGTTCTCGGCGAGGTACAGCTTGCCGTAGGACGGGTTCACCGACGGGGTCGGCGAAGAGGTGGGGCTGCTGGATTCCTTGTCCGGGGTGCGGTACTCCGCCGCCTGGCCGCAGCCGGTGATCAGCACCAGCGCTGCTGCGGCTGCCGATGCCCGCATGTCGTCCCCCCTTCAGGTTTCGAGATCCCGATCCTACGATCTACTGCCTTTGGGGGGCGACGAGTTGGCGGTTTGTTGTGTGATGTGATCAGTAGGTGAGGGCGTCGGCCATGTCGCTCTGCCAGTAGGTGACGAAGCCGTTGTTGCCCCAGTACGTGTCGGCCGGGAGCGTCAGTTCTGCCGGGGAGCCCGTGGAGCCCGAGTCGTTCCTCCCGGTGAAGTACACCGTCAGGTGCTCGCTCTTGTTCAGGTCCTTGCCGTCGGACTCACCGAACAGCCCGATGGAGGCGTAGGCGGACTCGCCCGGCTGAAGGGTGACCACTGCCTGCGGCTTGCTGTCGCGGAGGACCGGGAAGGCGGCCTGGGCGTCGTCGAACCGGAGCGCCGGTGCGTGGTACGCGTAGCAGGGGCGGGAGGCCGTGTTGGTCGCGGTGAGCAGCAGGTGATTGATGGGGCGGCTCACCTTGCTGACGGTGACCTTGGTGTTGTCGCCGGTGCAGGTGACGGGGGAACTGCTGCTATTGCCGGTGGCGCTGGTGTTGCTCTTCTGGCCGCCCGTGCCGGAGGTGGAGACCTTGGAGTTGGCCGCCGTGTTCCCGGCGGGGGTCTTGGACGTCGCGCTGTCGGTGTCCTTGCTGCCCTTGCCCGTGTCCTGCGTGGTGGCGGCCGGGGACTGCTGGTCGGTGGTGCTCCCTGCCGGAGCCGCCGCTCCTGCCTTGCTGCTGTCCCCGCTGGCGTTGTCGCTGCAGGCGGTGAGCGAGAGGGCGGCCAGGAGGGCGGTCGCGGCGAGGACGGTGGTGCGGATGCGGTTGCTGCGCATGGTGGTGGTGCTCCCCGTGTGTTGGTGAGTTGTTCAGTCAGTGGTGGCAGATCAGGACCATGACGATCGCGGTGCACACGATCACTACGCCGATTGCCACGGCATCGATCAACTCGATGCGGAAATGGTTTCGCACTGCGTCGTCCTGGTGGTCTCTGCGGTGTGGTCACAGACTGCGGGACCGCGGATTCCGGTCGCAACGCCGAACGGGCTATTGGGGAAGCTGGAATGCTTGCGCGTACTGTGACCTGGGCAGATTCCACGTCCCTGGAACGGTGTTCCGGGACGAACAAGGAGGGGGAACGCCGTAGTGGCGACGCCGGAAGCCGAGGAATTCGCGGCTCTGCTGAAGGAACTGAAGGACCGTTCGGGGCGCAGCTACGGGGTACTCGCCGGAAGACTGCACGTCAGCACGTCGACCCTTCACCGGTACTGCAACGGTGACGCCGTGCCCAATGAGTACGCGCCGGTGGAGCGGATGGGGCGGCTGTGCGGGGCGAGCCCGGACGAGCTGGTGGAGCTGCACCGGCGGTGGATCGTGGCCGATGCGGCAAGACGGCGTCCTGCTCCCGTTCCCGATTCCGTTCCTGCTCCGGTTCCTGTTCCCGCTCCCGATTCCGTTTCTGATTCCGAATCCGTTCCCGAGCCGGGAGCCGCGGCTGCGGCCGCAGCTGAGACTGTGGCTTCACCCGGGGAGCGGGACGCAGGTGAGGGCAAGGACGACGACGCGCCCGCGCCCGAGATCGCGACTGCCGAGGCGAGCCGGCCCCGGAAGTTCTGGTCCTCCCCGCGGACGCGCGTCCTGCTCGCAGCCGTCGCCGTCGTCGCGCTCACCGTGCCCACCGCGACCATCGTCAGCAATCTCTCGGGCACGGACAGCAGCGGCCTCAGCGATCTCAGCAATGCTCCCGCCGTGGACGGCGTACCCGCACGGCCCGACTCCGACGAGAGCGTGTCCGCGTTGCCCAGCACGCCGCATCCGTCGGGCAAGCCCGCCAAGTCCGGCGCTGCGGGCGCCCCGTCCCTGCCGGCCGGGGGCGCCTCCGTCTCCGCGTCCACCGGGCACGGCTCGGGAGCGGGAGCAGGGTCCGGTCCGCAGACGGGAGGGGGCATGCCCCTGAGCGCCACCATCAGCTCGTACAACTGGGAAGAGCCCTGCGGCCAGTACTACGTGCTGGACCAGAAGCCGAACGACGTACCCCCGCCTCCCCCGCCGCAGGACACCCGCGGCTGGGCCAGGGCGCTCGGCGGGGTGGACGGCGGCCAGATGTTGCTCGAACTCGCCGTGCAGGGGAAGTCCGATGAGGCCGTCGTGCTGCAGGGACTGCACGTGCGGACGCTGTTCCGGAAGGCGCCGCTGCAATGGTCGGCGTACTCGATGGGGGAGGGCTGCGGGAGCGGCATCACGCCGCAGTCCTTCGACATCGACCTCGACGACAGCCAGCCGGCCGTCACGCCGGTGGCGGGGCAGCAGGGGGACGAGCGGGTGCCGCCGAAGGACTTCCCGTTCCGGGTGACCTCCACCGATGTGGAGGTGTTCGACCTCGATGTACATGTCGAAGGGCATGACGTCAGCTGGTACCTGGAGCTGGACTGGAGCAGCGGCGGCCGCGAGGGGACGCTGCGCATCGACGACGGTGGGAAGCCTTTCCGTACGAGCAGCATCAAGGCACGGCCGACGTACACCTACCGGCACGACACGGCCCAGTGGGTGACCAAGGAGTAAGAAGCTGTTGTCCAACCCCCGCTGGATCAGCTCGGGGCGTCTGGTGCGGTCGATCGCAAGGCGCCGGAGTGTCCTCGGATGGGGTCTCCCCTGCTCCTTGAGAGCTTGGGGAAGGAGCTCTTAGGGCATTTCGGCAACGCGGCGAGCGGCCGTGCCAGGTGCCAGGCGTTCCGAGCCCAGCGGGGGTTGGACAACAGCTTCTTGGTCACAGCCACCGGGCCGGGTGCGTATGTGTGCGGACGGGGCTCAGAGGCGCTCGGGGGTCCTGATGCCGAGCAGCTCCATGCCCTGGCGCAGGGTGCGGGCGGTGAGGTCCGAGAGGAAGAGGCGGTTCTCAGCGACATCGCCCGGAACCTCGGGCTTCAGCACCGGGCACTGGTCGTAGAACGTCGTGAAGAGCGACGACAGCTGGTAGAGGTACGAGGCCAGCTTGTGCGGCTCGTACGCGACGGCGACCTCGGCCACGACCTCGGCGAACTGGTCCAGGTGCAGGCTCAGCGCGCGCTCGGCCGGGGCCAGCTCCAGCTCCGGGTGCGGCTGGGACTTCAGCTCGCCCGCCTTGCGCTTGATGGAGCGGGACCGGGCGTGCGCGTACTGGATGTACACGCTCGTGTCGCCGGTCAGCGACACCATCTGGTCCAGGTCGAACTTGTAGTCGCGGGCGGCCGACGTCGACAGGTCCGCGTACTTCACCGCACCGATACCGACCTGCGTGGCACGCTCGGCGATCTCCTCGTCGGTGAGGTCCTTCGCCTTCTCGCGCACGACGGTGGACGCCCGGTCGATCGCCTCGTCCAGCAGGTCCGCCAGCCTGACCGTCTCGCCCTCACGGGTCTTGAACGGCTTGCCGTCCTTGCCGAGCACCGTGCCGAAGGCGAGATGCACGGCCTTGACGTCCCCGTTCAGCCAGCCGGCCCGGCGTGCCGTCTCGAAGACCATCTTGAAGTGCAGGGCCTGCCGGGCGTCCACCACGTACAGCAGGGTGTTCGCCTTGAGGTTCTGGACCCGGTCGCGGATCGCGGAGAGGTCCGTCGCCGCGTAGCCGTAACCGCCGTTCGACTTCTTGACGATCAGCGGCACCGGCTCGCCGTCCGTGCCCTTCACATCGTCGAAGAACACGCACAGCGCACCCTCGGAGCGTACGGCGACGCCCGACTCCTCCAGGATGCGGCAGGTCTCCTCCAGCATGGCGTTGTAGCCGGACTCGCCGACGATGTCGGGGTCGCGGATCTCCATGTCGAGCTTGTTGAAGACCGAGTAGAAGTAGATCTTCGACTCGTCGACGAAGCGCTGCCACATGGCGAGGGTCTCCTCGTCACCAGCCTGGAGCGCGACGACCCGGTCCCGGGACCGGGCCTTGAACTCCTCGTCGGAGTCGAAGAGCGCCCGCGAGGCCTTGTAGAGCCGGTTCAGGGAGGACATGGCGGCTTCGCCGTCCGCCGTGCCGCCGTCGCCCTCGTGGTTCAGCTCGCCCGGGTGCTCGATCAGGTACTGGATGAGCATGCCGAACTGGGTGCCCCAGTCGCCGATGTGGTGCCGCCGGACCACGGTCTCGCCCGTGAACTCCAGGATCTGCACCATCGCGTCACCGATCACCGCCGAACGGAGGTGGCCGACGTGCATCTCCTTGGCCACGTTCGGCTGTGCGTAGTCGATGACCGTGGTGCCCGCGGCGCTGTTGTACGGGACACCGAGCCGGCCCTCGTCGTCCGCGTCACGCGCGGCGAGGGTCTCGATGATCGCCCTGTCGGAGAGCGTCACATTCAGGAAGCCGGGACCGGAGACCTCGATCTCCTTGATCAGGCCGCCCGCCGGGATCGCAGCCGTGACCTTGGACGCCAGCTCGCGCGGGTTGCCCTTGAGCTTCTTGGCGAGGGCCAGGATGCCGTTGGCCTGGAAGTCGGCCCGGTCGCTTCGTCGCAGCAGCGGGTCCGCGGTGCCGGCTTCCGGCAGTGCTGCCGTCAGGGCGTCCGCCAGCTGCTGCTGGAGCGTGGAAGCGAGGGAATTGACCGAGGCCATGGGCTGGCTGCCGTTTCCGTAGGGGTACAAGGGATCACACCCAGTATTCCACGGCGCGTAAAGCCGTTTTCGCGCTGCTGGTGGGACCTGGGAGAATGGACGGTGCCCCTATGAGTCCCACAAGGGTGTTCCTACGAGTCCTACAAGAGAGAAGGACGTGCAGACCGTGGCTCAGAGTCAGAGCAGCACCGAGACCGACTGGGTCTCCCGCTTCGCGGACGATGTCATCGCCGAATCGGAGCGTCGTGCGCCTGGCAAACCGGTCGTCGTCGCGTCCGGTCTCTCCCCGTCGGGCCCGATCCACCTGGGCAACCTCCGCGAGGTCATGACCCCGCACCTGGTCGCCGACGAGATCCGCCGCCGGGGGTACACCGTCCGGCACCTGATCTCCTGGGACGACTACGACCGCTACCGCAAGGTTCCGAACGGTGTCCCGGGTGTCGACGAGTCCTGGGCCGAGCACATCGGCAAGCCGCTGACCTCGGTGCCCGCCCCGGCCGGGTCCACGTACCCGAACTGGGCCGAGCACTTCAAGGCCGCCATGACCGCCGCGCTGGACGAGCTGGGCGTCGAGTACGACGGCATCAGCCAGACCGAGCAGTACACGACGGGCGCGTACCGCGAGCAGATCCTGCACGCGATGAGGCACCGCGCCGACATCGACGCCGTCCTCGACCGGTACCGGACGAAGAAGGAACCGGCGGCGGGAGCCAAGGGCGGTAAGAAGCCGCAGCAGCAGAAGAAGGTCGACGAGGCCGAGCTGGAGGCCGAGGCAGGCTCCGGCGCGGCCAGCGAGGACGACGGCAGCGGCGGCTCGGCCGGCTACTTCCCGTACAAGCCCTACTGCGGCAACTGCGAGAAGGACCTCACGACTGTCACGTCGTACGACGACGACAGCACCGAGCTGAATTACACCTGCACGGCCTGCGGCTTCGCCGAGACCGTCCGGCTGAGCGAGTTCAACCGCGGCAAGCTGGTCTGGAAGGTCGACTGGCCGATGCGCTGGGCGTACGAAGGCGTGATCTTCGAGCCGAGCGGCGTGGACCACTCCTCGCCGGGCTCCTCGTTCGTCGTCGGCGGCCAGATCGTCCGCGAGGTCTTCGACGGTGTGCAGCCGATCGGCCCGATGTACGCCTTCGTCGGCATCTCCGGCATGGCGAAGATGTCCTCCAGCAAGGGCGGTGTGCCGACCCCGGCCGACGCGTTGAAGATCATGGAGGCGCCGCTGCTGCGCTGGCTGTACGCGCGCCGCAAGCCCAACCAGTCCTTCAAGATCGCCTTCGACCAGGAGATCCAGCGGCTCTACGACGAGTGGGACTCGCTGGCGCGCAAGGTCGCGGACGGCTCGGTGCTGCCGGCCGACGCCGCCGCGTACGCGAGGGCCATCGGCACAGCCGCCGGTGAGCTGCCGCGTACGCCGCGCCCGCTGCCGTACCGCACGCTCGCGTCGGTCGTCGACATCACGGCCGGGCACGACGAGCAGACGCTGCGCATCCTGAGCGAGCTGGACCCGGAGAACCCGCTGACCTCGCTGGACGAGGCCCGGCCCCGTCTCGACCGCGCCGAGAACTGGATCACGAACCAGGTCCCGGCCGAGGCCCGCACGATTGTCCGCGACGAGCCGGACAAGGAGCTGCTCGGCTCGCTGGACGAGCAGGGCCGCCAGTCGCTGCGGCTGCTCCTGGAGGGGCTGGAATCGCACTGGTCGCTGGACGGGCTCACCACGCTCGTCTACGGCGTTCCGAAGATCCTGGCGGGCCTGGAGCCGGACGCCAAGCCGACGCCCGAGCTGAAGGCCGCGCAGCGGTCGTTCTTCGCGCTGCTGTACCGGCTGCTGGTCAGCCGGGACACGGGGCCGCGGCTGCCCACGCTGCTGCTGGCCGTGGGGGCGGACCGGGTGCGGAGGCTGCTGGGCGCGTAGGGGTTCTTGTGCGCAGGGCCGTCACACGGTGATCCGGGTGACGGCCCTGCGCCGTTGCCGGTTCTGTCCTCGAACGCCGAAAGGGCCGGGCGGGTGGCTCACGCGATGTGGTTCTCGGCCATCTCGTTGTCGAAGCGCTGCTTGAATCCCGGCAGCAGGCGGCGGAGCAGGGCCGCGCTGCGCGGGTGCCTGACGTTGTGGCCGTCCGAGAGGTGTATGTCGAGGACCTCCGCACTCGGGTAGTCCTGGTGCGCGTGCGTGTACGCGGTGAACACCTCGTACGCGATCCTGCCGAACTCGACTTCGGCCTCGGCCCATTCGGAAGGGTCGGGCTCCTGCTGCTGCACGGGCTGGGGTTCCGGCTCCGGCTCCTCGGACCGGGGCTCCGGCTGGGGTTCCGCGGTGCGGGGGTCCGGGGCGGCGCCGATGGTGCCCACGTTGCCCAGCGGGCGGGTGCGGCCGCCGGGGCCCAGCGGGACCATGACCGGGGTGGGCTCCAGGCCCTCGACGGACGTCGGGGCGTACGCGCTCTCGTACGCGGCGTCCCGCACTTGGGGCGCCGCGAACCACGGGTTCTCGTGCGAGCCGGGGCCCTCCTGGGGCCACTCCTCGTCGGCGGCCGGGTCGGAGGGGTGGGTGTGCTGCTGTTGCTCGTACTGGTGCTGCTGCTGGTTCTGCTTCTGGGGGTGAGGGTGCGGCTCGGCGTACGGCAACTGGGGCTGGAACTCGCCCGGTTCGACTGGGGCCGGGGCCGGGGCCGGGGCCGGGGCCGGGGGCAGCAGGGCCGGTTCGATGCCTGCGGCCGCGAGGCCGGCCCCGGCGGTCTCGGCCAGCGGAACGCCGTACTTCGCCAGTCGCAGCGGCATCAGGGACTCGACGGGCGCCTTGCGGCGCCAGTTGCGGCCGAAGCGGGCCTGGAGGCGGGCCTGGTAGATTAGCCGGTCCTGTTCGAGCTTGATGACCTGCTCGTACGACCGGAGTTCCCAGAGCTTCATCCGCCGCCACAGCCGGAACGTCGGCACGGGGGAGAGCAGCCAGCGGGTGAGCCGCACGCCCTCCATATGTTTGTCGATCCGGAAGACGTCCCTGAACCGGCGGATCGAGTCCTTCATCGTCTGGGTAAACCGCGAGGCCGAAGCCCAGGGGATCCCCGACCAGTCCGTTCCCGAGGACCCGCACGGCGCGATCGGCATGTCCCGGTTCCGCCGCACCCTGGCCTGGCACGTCGCCCGCCGCCCCGGCGGACTGGTCGCCCTGGCCATCCAGTACGGCCACATGCGCACCGTTCTGGACACCCGCACCTCCAGCGGCTATGCCTCCCGAAGCCGTCGCGGTCTGCACAGCGTCCTCGACGTCGAGACCGCCCTGGCAGCTGCCGACACCGCCGCCCGCTTCCGCGACCGCACCGCGGCCGGCGAGAAGATCTCCGGTCCCGCGGCCCGCCGAGCCGTCACCGCCGCCGCACAAGCACCCCGCTTCGAAGGCCGCCTCGTACCCAAGACCTTCGCGAAGAAGGCCACCGCGTTCCTGGCTCGGGACGGCATCGTCCTCTACGACAACCCCGACGCGTTCCTCATCTGCGCCTTCAAGCACGACAACGCGCTCTGCGAACCCGAGCCCGGCGCCACTGCCCCAAGGCAGTACGCCTGCAAAACCGGCTGCGGCAACACCGTCCGCACCGACACCCACGCCCGCCAACTGCGAGCGCGAGCCGAGGAGATCGACTACTTCGCGAACCACGCACCCGGCCCCATCGCCCGGAAACTGCGGGCCAACGCCGCCCGGCTCCGCGAGACGGCCGACGCCCACGACGCCACCGCCCAGAGCATCAAGGCCCTCACATGCCCCAGCAGCACCCGGACGAACGCACCCGCATCCGCGAGGCCATGGACCGCCTCCTGACTGGACAGGCCACCGCCTCCAACGGCAGCCTCACCATCACTGCCCTGGCCGCTGAAGCGGACGTCCACCGCATGGCACTCATGAAGCGGCACGCGGACCTGAAGAACGAGTTCTACGAACGCGTCCGCACCGAGACCCAGCAGGTACCCGAGACCGAAAAGCGGCTCCGAGAGACCGTCGCCAAGCTCAGGAAGACCATCGCGAACCAGAAGGCCGAGATCGACGAACTCCGCCACCAGGTCACCGGCCTCACCCTCGCCAGCGCCGTACTCACCCAAGAGCGGGGCACATCAGCAGAACCTGTCCCGACTCCTGACAACGTAGTGCCGTTTCGCCCACCGACTGCGTGAGAACACCAGCTCACAGAACGACTCTGGCCATTGCCGCCTCGGGACGACGTGTCTCGCGCTGCCTCAAGGGACGACAGCGGCAACGGCTCTACCTGGTTCGATTTCCACGATGTAGCGCAGTGGGCGAGGCGGTCGTGCGTGTCCACATCTCAGACTGACCGCCGACGAAATTGCCTCCCCGCCGGCACAGCTTCCGCTCAGGACGCTCCGACGACTCTGCCCTTCTCACCCGGGGCGTGACGAGTCCCCCAACGCCAAAGAGATCTGGCCACTTACGTGGCCGAATCCGGCAGTCAAACGCCATCGGTGGCGGGGGCAACTAACCTGACTCTTCGCCACGTTGATGGGCCTGTTGCAGTTCGGTCAACGAAGCTGGCGATGTGATCACGAACTAACGGGGAAGATCTTGGAAGCCGCCTATCCGATTCTCGTTGCTGTCGGCGTGGGCTCATTGATCATGCTTGTCGGTGTGCTCGGTGGGGTGTTCCTTGTCATTGCGTTGCAGCGAAGCACCCGTTCCGTGCAGCGCGAGGGGGAACCCGGGGTCCTGCCGGGCGATGCGGCGGTGAGCCGCGGCCAGGTGCCTGCGCCTCACCCGGTCCCCGCGGTTCAACCCTTACGGAGAGAGAGGTTGGGAATGATGGAGGGCACTCCGCCGGACACAGCAGGACGGGTGAATCGCCTACTTGAGCACAAAAAGTCTATATCTGAGATCCGGGTCGCCTTACGGATCAGAACCGCCCAGACGGTAATCCGCTGGCTATCTGGCACCCTTGCCGTCGTCCTGCTCTTCACGTTCATCGTTGCGAACGTGGCCGTTGGGTGGTCTGCAATCGTCCTCGCGAACAAGATCGCTATCCCGATCTTCGTGCTCAGCGCAGGGACCTTCTGGGGGATCCGCCTCGTAGAGGAGAACGCAGAGGGGCACTACGAAAAGAAGGCGCGCGAGCTCAAGATCGAACTTGAAGCTGCGGAGGAACTGCGCCTTCTGGACGCCGCTCGCCTCGGACTTCCGGTCCCAGACCGCCAATACTCGTACAAGGACTCAATCCCGGCGGAGCTTGACGGTCTGCGCAAGGACGGAAGGAAGTACAGGAGGAAGCACAACGTCGCCCAGGCCGTCATCATTCTGGGGTCTCTGGGTGGAACGTCCGTCTCTGCCCTCGCTGACACTCCGGCTCCGCTCAAGTACTGGGCCATGGGTATCACCTTCGCCGTGGCTGCAGCAGCAGGTTTCGCCGGATACTACAAGTGGCGCGAGAGAGCCTTCTACCTCCAGCAGACGGCGGACGAAATCGAACGCCATGCTACGGCCTTCGACTTGGGCATTTACCCCTATGACGAGGGTGGGGAGCACCTCAGGCTGGCCAAGCTCGCCAAGGAGATCGAACTCCTACGAGTCGAGCAGCGCAAGCGCGAGCAGCAGCTTGACCAGCCGCACGAAGGGAGCAGCGAAGTTGTCTAGGCCGTCACGCGAGTTCGGGGGAATCACCATCAGTCGCTGGCCACTCGCCCCCGTGACGACCTGGCGCGCTCTCCGTATGACCAAGCGGCGCCCAGGACTAGATCCACGGGCAGCGTGGATCTTCGCGCGCCTTGCCACTCATCCAGACGAGAAGGGCCTGGCTCGTGCGTATTGGTTGAAGAGCCGAGCTGATCGAACCGTATAGCCCGGAGAGGTTTGGGAGCTTGTGCCCAGTGGAGCTCCCTGTTATGGCCGCGGGCGCGCTGTACGGGAGATATATAGATCGCCTGACGGCCGGTTCTGCAACAGGTGACGCTCGTGATCTGGTCACAATGGCCACGGAGCCGAGAGTGTGAACACAAGAACTTGACAGGGAACAGGGCGAGCAGGACGCAGATGCCCGCGTCGATGCCGATGGGGAAGACCAGCGAGAAGTTCGCGAAGCCCTTCTGCAGGGCGAGCTCGCGCACCGCCGCGTACGAACCCGCGAAACCGATCGCGGCGATGAGCACCGCACCGGCTATCACGAGTCCGACGAGTATCCGGTGGGTGCGTGTCAGCTGCATCGCGGCCACCCGCGTTCCCCTCCCCGTTTCCCTTGTCCGACGTCCTGGGCTGAAGCTCTGCTTCGGCGTCCTGCTTCGACTTCTGGCGGGCAAAGCCTGGCACATGACGGAGCCGCAGGTTCTGCGGGGAGGGGCGAAGCCCGGTACTCGGGGGAGGACCGGGCTTCGTGGAACTGCTTCTGGGCAGGGGCGTTACAGCGGGCCCTTAGCTCGTCTTCTTGTCCGAGGCCGACTCGCTGGGCTCGGCCGACCCCTTGGGCTTGGCCGACCCCTTGGGCTCGGCCGACCCCTTGGGCTCGGCCGACCCGCTCGGTGCGTCCGACTTCGTGTCGGCGGCGGCGACCGAGGCCACGGCCTCCTTGGCCGCCTTCTCGGCACCCTTCAGGATGTCGCCGGCGGACGGAGTCTTCGAACCGGCGTAACCCGCGCCGTTGTAGGTGAGGGTGACGACGACGTTCCCCGTGCGGGCCACGATCGTTGCGTACTTGAAGTCCTCACTCGTCTTGGTGAGGTCAAACGTGATCTTGGTGGCCGTCTCGCCGATACCGGAGACGGGCGCCTCGGTGACTTCCTTCGCGCCCTCGGCCGACTTGGCCTTGGCGACCTGCTTCGTGTAGTCCTCCTGCGCGCGCTTGGCGCCGCTACCCAGGGTCTGGTCCGAGTCGAAGCGGGTGAAGCCGACGTCGAGCCAGCGGTACTGGGACCCCTTCACGCCGTTGTCGTCGAGGCCGTTCCAGGAGCAGCCCGCGCGGTACGCGGTGTCGCTGGAGGTGGCAGGTGTACCGCCCTTGGGCTTCGCCTTGGGAACCAGGGAGTCGACCGTCTTCGTGCTGATCGACTTGCACGGGTCGGGCAGCGCGGAGAACTTCGCCGGCTCGACGCTCGGTTCCGACTTCTTCGCGCTCGGCGCGGCGGACGACGAGGACGAACCCGAGTCCTTCTTGTCGTCGGCGTCCGACGAGCAGCCGGCGACGACGAGCATCACCGGAACGGCGGTGCAGGCGAGTATGCGGGAGAGTCGCGAGGCTGAACGGTGCATGGTTCCTTCACTCGGGGGGCGCGGCGGGCGGGCTGCCACGTGGTCGGGTGGTTCGGCGGGTGTTCCGGAGGGCCACGGTACGACGGACGGCGACCGGATGCTGCCTCGGCCGGGCACCGGACGGACGTGGGTGACGCCGGTCCGGGGTGCCCCGGGCGGGGCTATTCGCTGAACTTGTCGGCCAGCTTCCGGGCAAGCGACTGTGCCTTGTCCTGCATTTCCTTGCTGTCGGGGACCGCGGTCGAGACGGTCGGCTGCTCGGTGTACTCGATGGTCACGATGACGTTCGATGTGCGGAATACCACGCTCACCGTGCCGTTCTGTGTGGTGGAACCTGTCCGAATGGGTAGGACGTCCAGAAATGCACCGTCTCCGAGGTCGTCGAGGGTGCGCGGCAGAAGGCTCTCGTCGGCGCTGCCATCCGTACTGCCGCCGGTGTCGCTGTTTCCATTGCCCTTCTCGTCGGTGCTCTCGCCTGCGGGCTCGTCCGTGCTCTCGTCTTCGGAGCCAGGGCCGGACAGGGCGTGCGAGGCAGAGTCCTCTTCGGGCTCCGAGGAGGGGGATGTCTGCTTCTCCGCTTCCTTCGTGCTGCTGGGCGTGGCGGAGGGCGAGTCCAGGCCGGCGGCGGCCTCCTTCTTCGCGTACACCTCGCGGGCGCGGTCGTCGTCGCTCACCAAGGGGTCGTAGGACACGACACGCTCGAAGTCGATGAAGAGGGTGTGCGAGGCGTCGGGGGCCTCGGACTTCCAGCGGCAGCCGGCCTTGCGGTCGGTGTCGTAGGTGACGGAGGCCGTGCCCTTGTACGCCTTCTTCTGCTGGTCCTCGGGGAGTTCGGCGGCGCCCGGGAGCAGGTCCTTCAGCGTGGACGGTGCAACGGCGCGGCAAGGGTCGGGGAGGGTGCGGTACTTGCCGGGGGCCGCCGCGGCGACGGTCGCCTCGCCAGGCTTGCTGTCGGGGGCGGAGCTACCTGTTCCGGTGCTGGAACTGCATCCGACGACAAGCGCTGCCAGTAGCGCGGTGCCGGGCACGTACGCCATTCGTCGCACGGTCCTGGGCTCCCTTCGTGCGAAAAACGGTTGCCGCTCGATGGCGACCGGTGGACACAATGTGTATCGCACGCGCAGCTGTGAATGCCGGTCGGCCGACTCGTTTGCCGACCTTGGCACCGGATTTGCGCTTTCAGGCTTTTCGGGGGAATCGAGGAACTATGTCGTATGTAGAGGTGCCTGGCGCGAAGGTCCCCATCCGCATGTGGGCCGACCCGGCCTCGGTCGAGAACGTCGCGATGCAGCAGCTGCGCAACGTGGCCACCCTGCCCTGGATCAAGGGTCTCGCCGTCATGCCGGACGTCCATTTCGGCAAGGGGGCGACGGTCGGCTCGGTGATCGCGATGCACGGTGCGGTCTGTCCGGCGGCGGTCGGCGTGGACATCGGCTGCGGAATGTCCGCGGTGAAGACGTCCCTGACGGCCAATGACCTGCCGGGCGACCTGTCCCGGCTGCGCTCGAAGATCGAGCAGGTCATTCCGGTGGGTCGCGGCATGCATGACGAGGCCGTGGACCCGGACCGGTTGTACGGTCTCCCGGCGAAGGGGTGGGACGACTTCTGGGGGCGGTTCGACGGGGTGGCCGATGCGGTCAAGTTCCGTCGGGAACGTGCCACGAAGCAGATGGGAACGCTCGGATCAGGCAACCACTTCATCGAGTTCTGCCTCGATGAGTCGGGTTCGGTCTGGCTGATGCTGCACTCCGGATCGCGGAACATCGGCAAGGAGCTGGCCGACTTCCACATCGGGCAGGCGCAGAGGCTGCCGCACAACCAGGACCTGATCGACCGTGACCTGGCCGTATTCATCGCCGGCACTCCGCAGATGGCGGCGTACCGGAACGACCTGTTCTGGGCGCAGGAGTACGCGAAGCACAACCGCGCCATCATGATGGCGCTCTTCCAGAACGTGGTCCGCAAGGAGTTCAAGAAGGCCAAGGTCACCTTTGAGCCGGTCATCTCCTGCCACCACAACTATGTGGCGGAGGAGCGGTACGAGGGCATGGACCTGCTGGTCACACGGAAGGGTGCGATCCGTGCGGGTTCCGGGGACTTCGGGATCATCCCGGGCTCGATGGGCACCGGCTCGTACATCGTGAAGGGCCTCGGGAACGAGAAGTCCTTCAACTCGGCCTCGCACGGCGCCGGCCGGAAGATGAGCCGGAACGCTGCGAAGCGGCGCTTCTCCACGCGGGACCTGGAGGATCAGACGCAGGGCGTGGAGTGCCGTAAGGACTCCGGTGTCGTGGATGAGATTCCGGCTGCGTACAAGCCGATCGAGCAGGTCATCGAGCAGCAGCGGGACCTGGTGGAGGTCGTCGCCAAGCTCAAGCAGGTTGTGTGCGTGAAGGGCTGAGGCCTTCTGCGCGCGGCTGAACGGAGGGCCTTTGGACGGAAGGACCTCTGAACGGGAGAGCCCCGGACGCGGGTGGTGTGTCCGGGGCTCTCTTCTGGTCTCCAGGCTTATTTCGGGTCTTTCGGGTCTTCGCCCAGCTCAGGTGGTGCGGTGGACCTTGGAGTTGGAGGCCTGGGCGCGGGGGCGGACCACCAGGAGGTCGATGTTGACGTGGCTGGGGCGGGTGACGGCCCAGGTGATGGTGTCGGCCACGTCGTCGGCGGTGAGGGGGGCCTCGACGCCCGCGTACACCTTTGCCGCCTTCTCGGTGTCGCCGCGGAAGCGGGTCGTGGCGAACTCCTCCGTCTTGACCATGCCGGGGGCGACCTCGATGACGCGGACCGGGGTGCCGACGATTTCCAGGCGGAGGGTCTCGGCCAGGACGTGTTCGCCGTGCTTGGCGGCCACGTATCCGCCGCCGCCCTCGTAGGTGGCGAGGCCTGCGGTGGAGGAGAGGATCACGATCGTGCCGTCGCCGCTCTCGGTGAGGGCGGGGAGCAGGGCCTGGGTGACGTTGAGCGTGCCTATGACGTTCGTCTCGTACATCTGGCGCCAGTCGGCGGGGTCGCCGGTGGCAACGGGGTCGGCGCCGAGTGCGCCGCCGGCGTTGTTGACGAGGACGGCGAGGGTACGGAACGCCGTGGCGAACTCGTCCACCGCATTGCGGTCGGTGACATCCAGGGCGTAGGCCGTTGCCTGGTGGCCAGCCTCGTTGATCTCTGCGGCGAGTGCCTCGATGCGGTCCTTGCGGCGGGCGGTCAGGACGACGCGGTAGCCGGCGGCGGCCAGCTGCCGGGCGGTCGCGGCGCCGATGCCGCTGCTCGCTCCGGTGATGACGGCGATCGGGGTGGCGGCCATGGCGGACTCCTCGGGCAGCTGATCGGTACGGCGCCAGGATAGGCAGGCGTGCGGTCAGTGTTTGCGCGGGGCGTACATGATCACGGCCATGCCGGCCAGACAGATCAGCGCGCCGATCACGTCCCAGCGGTTGGGACGGTAGCCGTCGGCGACCATGCCCCAGGCGATCGAGCCTGCGACGAAGACGCCGCCGTACGCGGCGAGGACGCGGCCGAACTCAGCGTCCGGCTGGAGCGTGGCGACGAAGCCGTAGGCGCCGAGCGCGATGACGCCCGCACCGATCCAGATCCAACCCCTGTGTTCACGCACGCCCTGCCACACCAGCCAGGCGCCGCCGATCTCGAACAGTGCGGCGATGACGAACAGGGCGACAGAGCGGGCGATGAGCATGGAACCAGCGTGTCACGGGCTCCAGGGCGTGCCGAACCGGTGGTGCCGCGACTGGGCATTGCCCATGTGCGGCGGACGGCCGAGCCGAGTGAACTGCAGGTCATGGCGTTGTGGGAGGGTGCTCCGTCAGCCTCCGGCTCCGGACGGGCTTGACGGCGCCCGGTCGTGGCCGTTCTCCTCGGTGTCGTCCGGGGGAACGGGCGCGAAATCGTTGAGCGCCTTCGTGACGATCGCGTCCAGGCGGGAGTGGTGGGCGCCACGCCAGTAGACGCGGTCGCACTCCGTGCACTGCGCGAAGACGTCGTACGAGCGCCGGGTGCCGTGCTCCAGATGGTCGCTGACGGAGTCCTTGTCGGCCGCCTTCAGCGGGCCGTTGCAGGCGGTGCATCTGGTCCAGGGGGCCAGATGCGGGGTGAACCGCTCCAGCACGTCCCGCAGTTGGTTCTCCGGCCGGTCGCTGTAGATGTACGCCCCGGCCCAGATCTCCCGCCGGTGCAGCAGCCCGCGGTCCCGGGAGAGCAGTACGCGGCGCTCGTCCGCCGACCGGGCAGCCAGCGCGGCATCGCCGATGTCCTCGCTCTCGTACGCCGCATCGACACCCAGCAGCCGGAGCCGCCGGGCGAGCGTGCCGAGATGGACGTCGAGCAGGAACCGCAGGGGTGCGCCCGGGACGCGCTGGGGGCGTTCCACCGCGTGTACCTCGACCAGTTCGCCCGCCCGCGGGATGTGCGAGACGGGTACGGGGCGGCCGTCGACCAGGAGCTGTCCGGACTCGGTGAGCGGGATGCCGAGCGACTCCACGACATGGCCGAGAGTGGAGGAGCCGTCGGTGGTCACGACCGAGCGTCCCCGGCGGCGTTCATGGGCGACGAAGAGCCGCAGCTCGGGGTCGACTTCGAGGTGGATCTCCGGTCCGTTCACCTCGCCAGGATGTCATTGCGCGGGGTGCGTCAGCCAGGGGTTTCGGCGCCGCGGTGCAGGGCTGGAAGGCTGCCGCGTGTTCCGCGGCCCAAGTCGGCGAAGGTGCGGGCCGGGTGGCCGACCAGTAGTCGGCCCCCGCCGCCGGTCAGGAGTTCGTACCTCTCAGGCACGGGACGAATGGTACGTATCAGGGACGACGGCGACCGGGCAGGGTGCGTAGTGCAGCATCGCGTGGTTCACCGGACCCAGATGGAATCCGTACCATCTGCCGGGCCGCCGGGCGCCGACGACCAGCAGTTCCGCACCTGTGGCAGCTTTGATCAATTCCTGGTGCGCCGGGCCCTGCACTACCGACCTGTGGATGGTGACGTCGGAGGAACCGGACCGGTCCAGTGCCGCCAGTACCTCTTCGAGGTGTTCCTCGGCCTGTTGGTGGTGCGCGGAAGCCGGGGAGCCCGAGAGGAGCGGATGGCTCATGGCCTCGTGGGCGGGGGCGCGCCAGGCTCGGACGGCGATCAGCTCGCCGTGGCGCGATGCAGCCTGGTCGAGTGCGAAGGCGGCGGCCGCCGAGGGTCCTGTGGCGCTGCCTATCCCGACGACGACGCGGCCGGACTTCGGCGGGGTGCTCGGCGCCGTTGCCTGGACCACCACGACCGGGCAGTGGGAGCGGGCGGCGAGCGAGAGGCTGACGGACCCCAGGAGCATTCCGGCGACCCGGCCCCGGCCGCGGGAGCCGAGGACGACAAGGGCTGCCTCGTGGCTCTCCGCGACGAGTGCGGCCACCGGGTCCTCGGGCTGCACGGAGGCCACCACACGCATCTCGGGACCGAGCCGTTGCGCACGTTCCTGGGCGGCGGCGACGAGATGCTCGGCGAGGATCTGTTCGGTGGGGCGCTCGGTGTCGGAGGCGGGGCGCGTACCTTCGTAGCGCTCCCACAGCGACGCGTGGACGACGCGCAGGGGGAGGCCTGAGCGTGCCGCTTCCGCCGCCGCCCAGTCCAGGGCACGGAGACTGCCCTCCGATCCGTCCACTCCGACGACTACGGGGAACTGCATCGCTACCACCGCCTTCCGTGCTCGGTCCGCCCCGCATTCGGGCGTATTACGCGGGCGTATGTCCGGGTGTTTCTACGGTTCGATCGTCAGCACCTGGTCCACGGGGCGGCGTGGCGTGCGCGGTCCTGTGGGCCCGTATCCCAGACGGATGATCATCTGTGCGTGCCCCGTACCGAAGACCGGATCTCGCAGGAGCCACCGCAGGTCCGGCCATTCGACGGGCTGGGTCGCGAACGAGGTGGACACATTGTTGAGCGTGGCGGTGAGCAGTACGCGCTCCAGCGCCTGACCTGCGCTCAGCCAGTCCATGGGGTGGTCCCTCGGGGTGCTCAGCAGGGCCAGTTGCGGCCGCTTCTCGAACCGGACGCGTGCCCGGCCCGGGAGGACGCCGGTTCCCGCGAAATCGCGGGTGGTCGCTCGTTCGGAGGCGTCGCGGGGGCCGAAGGCGTAGTCCGGGATGCCATCGACGGGTGCCTCGGTCCTCGTGTCCCGGGTCCAGCGCTTCTGCTCCGCCTCCCGTGCCGGATCCCCGCGGTTGTATCCCTCGGCGTCCCGGATCAGTTCGAGCACGGTCTGCAGGTGCGGCGGGGCCAGGAACGCGAAGTCCGCGCCCTCGGTACGGGCCGCGTCGGCGAGCTGCGCGCGGATGTCCTCGGGGATCGCCTGCTCGTCGAACGGATAGCGGCTGGTGTGCCGTTCCCGGATCGCAGGGTGGAGAGCGGCGAGCGCTTCATCCGCGGGTTCCCGTGGAGCGTCGGGGCGGACGCCGAGACGGACGGCGGCCAGCACGGCCGGGGCCGACGGTTCGGGCAGCAGCGCGGTGACCGCGTCCAGGCCGTGGTGGGCGGCGGACACCCGCAGGTTCAGCAGAGCCGCGCCGCAGCCCACGTGCAGTGCGCGGGTGGCGGGATCGGCCGCCGGCATCGCGCGCTCGAGGTCCGCGACGAGGGTGAGGGTCCGGCCGGCTCGTGTGTAGCGGAATTGCCAGGGCTGGGCGTTGTGCATGGACGGGGCGGCGGTGGCATCGGCGACGAGGTCGGCCAGCATGGCGTCGTCGAGTGACTGGCTGGGCATCGGAACTCCCGGAGATCCGGAACGGTCGATGGTCTATTCAGCATGGAACAGATGTTGGCCGGGTGGTATGGGCCAATCGACCCTCGGTCGCGCCCCGGGTGGCCCGAGCGCTGGAGGGCCCCGCGCCCCGGGGGGCCGCGCCATGGAGAGTCCCGAGCGCTGGAGGGCCCCGCGCCCCGGACCGTTCAGGCCTCAGGGGCCTCGGCCCGGGGACCGTACAGCTGCAGCAGCCTTTTCCGTGTTCCGTACAGGCGTTCCGCCACCGTCTGGGCGACGTACTTGTACACCGCCCGGCCCAGTACCGCATCGGCCTCGCACAGCCGGCGGACGGCAGCGGCATCGAATTGCACGGCCTGTCCCGCCTGGATCACGTGCGCACCCATGTGCCACACGTGCGGGGAGAACAGCCAGGACCAGCCCAGCAGATCGTCCTGGCCCAGCGTCTCGATGACCGCCGCTCGGCGACCGGGCACATGGATGTCGACCTCGACCTGTCCGGAGCGGATGATCCAGAAGTGGTCGGCCCGTCTGCCTTCTTCGAAGAGGCGTTCGTCGAGGGCCAGAGGCACTTCGCAGGCTGCCTCGTCGAGCAGGCGTGCCCGGCCGTCGGGCGGGATCACGTCGAGCAGACTCCTGGTCGTTGACATGGAATCCTCCGTCCGTGGCGGGTCCCTGGAGGGCTGCGGCTGCCGCGTGTGCCCGGCCGCGACTGCCTGTTGTGAACCATATGCGCGGTTCCGGGGGGACGCTCGGCCGCGATGTCGTACGCAGTCCACGCCGCGCCCGTACGCCGCGCCCGTACGCCGCGCCCGTACGCCGCGCCCGTACACCGAAACCGTGGTGCCATGAAGAAGAGCCCCTGACGAAGGAGACCGCCCCGGTCATGGCAGCCGCCCCGTCCCTGGCACCGTGCCTGCGCTCCGTGCGGGCCGTGGTCTTCGACACCGACGGAGTGATCACCGACTCCGCCCGGAGTCACGCCGCCGCCTGGAAGAAGGCGTTCGACGCCTGTCTGTCGGCCATCGAGGGGCAGCGGCCGTTCGACGCCGTCGACGACTATCTGCGCCACGTCGACGGCCGGTCACGGAAGGACGGTGCAGAGGCCTTCCTGGCATCGAGGGGACTGAACCTTCCCGAAGGCAGCCCCGAAGACCCACCGGGAACCGCGACGGTATGGGCGATAGCCGCCCGCAAGGACGAACTGTTCACGCAGAGTCTGCGCACCGACCCGGTCGACGTCTGGCCCGGCACGGTCCGCCTCCTCGACGTGCTGCGCGGCGAGCGGGTGCCTTGCGCCGCCGTCTCGGCATCCCGGCACGCGACGGAACTGCTGGCGCGGTCCGGCCTCATCGACCGGTTCGACGCCGTGATCGACGGAAACGAGGCGCGTCGGCTGCGGCTGCCCGGGAAACCGGACCCCTCGCTCTTCGCCGAGGCGGCGAGGCGCCTGCGGACCCCGGCCCGGGACACCGCCGTGGTGGAGGACGCGCTGGCCGGGGTCGAGGCCGGGCGCCGTGGCGGCTTCGGGCTCGTGGTCGGCGTGGACCGTACGGGCAGTCGTGCCGGCGCCGCTGAGCTGCGCCGGCACGGTGCCGACATAGTGGTGTCCGATCCGGGGGACCTGCTGACGGCCGGGGACGGCTGATGGCGCGGGCCTGGACCTGGTCGTACGAGGGTTACGAACCGGAGAAGGAACGGCTGCGCGAGGCGCTGTGCACGCTGGGCAACGGCTATTTCGCCACGCGCGGAGCCGCATCCGAGACATCCGAGGGCTGGTCGCACTACCCCGGAACCTACGTGGCGGGCTGCTACAACCGGCTGACCTCCTCGGTCCGGGGCCGCCGGGTGGAGAACGAGGACCTGGTCAACCTGCCGAACTGGCTGCCGCTGCGCTACCGCGTCCACCCCGCCGGTACCACCCCGGGACCGTGGCTCTCCCCGGATCATGAGCACCTCGCGCAACACCGCCAGTCACTCGATCTGCGCGGGGGCACGCTGACGAGGCGATCCGTCTACGAGGACGAGGAGGGCAGGCGGCTGCATGTGGAGCAGTGCCGCCTGGTGCACATGGGCGATCCACATCTCGCCGCCCTGCACACGGTGTTCCGGGCGGACGGATGGGCGGGCGTGATCGAGGTGGAGGCGGGGATCGACGGCGACGTCCGCAATTCCGGAGTCGCGCGGTACCGGGGTCTGTCGAACCGGCACCTGACCGGCTGGGTGACCGCGACGCAGGAGGACGGTGTGGTGTCGCTGAGGTGCCGCACGGTGGAGTCGGACATCGGCGTCGCGCTGGCGGCCCGCACGCTGGCCGGGTGCGGCGGTGAAAGTAAACAGGGAGCCGAACCCGGTCCGGGCCACCACTCCCGGCAGACGGAGAAGGCCGTCTTCCAACGGCTGGTGCTCCCGCTGAGCCCGGACTTCGACGCCGTCGTCGACAAGACGGTGGCGTTGTACACCTCACGCGACCGCGCGATCGGCAGCCCCCTGCGGGCAGCCGTGGCCGAGGTGCGAAGGGCCCCGGACTTCTCGCATCTGCTGTCCTCGCACCAGCGGGCCTGGGCCGACCTGTGGCAGCAGGTCCGGCTGGAGGTCCCGGGCGAAGCGGGCCGCGTTCTCCGGCTGCACCTCTTCCACGTACTGCAGACGCTCTCCCCGCACACCGCCGGACTCGATGTGGGGGTACCGGCGAGAGGACTGCACGGTGAGGCGTACCGGGGCCATGTCTTCTGGGACGAGCTGTTCGTACTGCCGTTCCTGAATCTGCATCTCCCGGAAGTCTCCCGAGGACTTCTCGACTACCGCTACAGGCGGCTGCCCGCAGCCTGCCAAGCGGCGCGCGAGGCGGGCAGGGCTGGCGCGATGTATCCGTGGCAGAGCGCCGACAACGGACGCGAGGAGACCCAGGAACTCCATCTCAACCCGCGCTCGGGGCGCTGGCTGCCCGACCGCTCCCGGCTGCAGCACCATGTCGGCTCGGCCGTCGCCTACAACATCTGGCAGTACTGCCAGGCCACCGGGGACACGGAGTACCTGCACTCCAAGGGCTCGGAAATGCTGCTGCAGATCGCCAGGTTCTGGGCGGACAGCGCCGAATGGGACGCGTCCCTGGCCCGGTACCGCATCCGCGGTGTCGTCGGACCGGACGAGTACCACGACGCCTATCCGGGAACCGGGGCGGCAGGTCTCGACGACAACACGTACACGAACGTGACAGCGGCCTGGGTGCTGTCACGTTCGACGGAGCTTTACCGCGCCCTGTCCGGGACACGACGCCGGCAGCTCCTCGACCGGATCGGGCTCGAACCCGATGAACCGGAACGCTGGGAGGACATCTCCCACCGGCTGCACGTGCCGTATCACCGGGGTGTCATCAGTCAGTTCGCCGGCTACGGGGAACTGGACGAGCTCGATTGGGAGGGGTACCGGAAGCGGTACGGGGACATCCGGCGGCTGGACCGGATCCTGGAGGCGGAGGGCGACTCCGTCAACCGCTACCAGGCGTCCAAACAGGCCGATGTGCTGATGCTCGGCTACCTCTTCTCGCCGGAGGAACTCGCCGGGCTCTTCCGCCGGCTCGGGCATGTGCTGGACGAAGACACCTGGCGCGCGACCGTCGACTACTACCTCGCCCGTACGAGCCACGGCTCCACGCTCAGCTCCCTGGTCCATGCCTGGGTGCTCGCCCGCGTACGCCTCGAGGAGGCGTGGCAGTACTGCGAGGAGGCGCTGACGGGGGACGTGGCCGACATCCAGGGCGGCACCACCGAGGAAGGCATCCACCTGGGGGCGATGGCGGGCACCCTCGACTTCGTACAGCGCGGGATGACGGGGCTGGAGACCCGCGACGAGGCGTTGTGGCTCGCGCCTGCCACGCTGCCCCAGCTCTCGAAACTCGGGGTACGCATCAGGTTCCGCCGGCACTGGGACGTGGACCTGCGCATCCGTGCCCAGCGCCTACGGATCGCCGTACCGGACTCGCACCACCCGGCCGTCCGGGTCGTGCTGGGAGGCCACACCCATGTGATCACACCCGGTACGGCCCGATGGCTCGATCTGCCCCCGGTCGGACGGGACATTCGAAATACGCCCTGGATCCGCCCGAAACCCCGAAAACCCCAGGTCAGGGCCACACCAGGCAGTATGCTTGATGTCCCGCGTCATGCAGCCGGTGGCTGAAATCCTGCCACTCGTGCAGCAGCTGGTAGACGTTGAACGCGTCACGCGGGCCGCCGCGGTCCGGGACCGTGGACCAGATGAAGGCCGCGGCGCCCACCGACTCCTCGCCGACTCCGCGCAGCGGGTCGACGACCGTCATCGGGAGCTTGACCACCGCGTAGTCGGGGTGCAGGACGACCAGTTCCAGCGGGGGGACCCTGTGCAGGGGTACGCCCTGGATGCCGGTGAGGACCATTGCCGCCACCGTCTCCGGCTTGATCTTGGTGAACATGCCGCCCATGCCCAGTTCGTCGCCACCGAGCTCCTCGGGGCGCATCGAGATGGGCACACGTGCCGCGGTCGCCCCGTCGGGGGCACCGAAATACTTATAGGTCACCCCCACCCGGCCACCACTCCTGCTTCCGGCTCCGACACCCTGCGCACCATCGGCCTGTGTGCCCTGTCTGCGTTCCGCTTCACGCCGGTGCCGACCCCGCCGGGCAGGCTCGGGCCCCAGGTCGTCGGTCCCTTCGCCCACTCCGCCACCGCGATGCATTCAATCCTCCGCCTTGCAGCTGCACGCACCCGGCCCGCTCCTTCTCCCACCCACCATTTACCGGTCGGTCTCAGGGGAAACAGCCCCCGCCGCGCAACCCGATCACCGTGTCAGTGACCTCCCCCACGGTCGTGCGGTGAAACACCTGTCCGCAAGAGCGTCCGTGGCTCTGACACCATGGCTTGTGTGAGCTTTCCCTATGACGCCCCAGTTTCGCAGACGCTTTTCGACCGCGCGTCCCTTGTGACGCCCGGCGGCGTGAACTCTCCCGTCCGTGCCTTCCGGGCCGTGGGTGGTACGCCCCGCTTCATGGTGTCCGGTGCCGGTCCGTACCTCACCGATGCCGACGGCCGTGAGTATGTCGACCTCGTGTGCTCGTGGGGGCCGATGATCCTCGGCCATTCCCACCCCGAGGTCGTCGCCGCAGTCCAGGAGGCTGTCGCCCGCGGCACCTCGTTCGGTACGCCCGGTGAGGGCGAGGTCGCGCTCGCCGAGGAGATCGTTGCCCGGGTCGAGCCCGTGGAGCAGGTGCGGCTGGTGTCGTCCGGCACCGAGGCGACCATGTCCGCGATCCGTCTCGCCCGCGGGTTCACCGGCCGCGCCAAGGTGGTCAAGTTCGCCGGCTGCTACCACGGCCACGTCGACGCGTTGCTGGCCGCCGCCGGGTCCGGCGTCGCGACCTTCGGCCTACCGGACACCCCGGGAGTCACCGGCGCGCAGGCCGGCGACACGATCGTGCTGCCGTACAACGACCTGGACGCCGTGCGGGAGGCGTTCGCCGCGCAGCCCGGCGAGATCGCCTGTGTGATCACCGAGGCGTCGCCGGGCAACATGGGCGTCGTACCGCCGCTGGACGGTTTCAACGCCGGGCTCAAGGAGATCTGCGCCGCCAACGGTGCGCTCTACATCTCCGACGAGGTCATGACCGGTTTCCGTACCTCGAAGGCCGGCTGGTTCGGCGTCGACGGGGTGCGGCCCGACCTGATGACCTTCGGCAAGGTCATGGGCGGCGGCTTCCCGGCCGCGGCCTTCGGCGGGCGTGCGGACGTGATGGCGCACCTCGCCCCGGCCGGTCCCGTCTACCAGGCGGGCACCCTCTCCGGTAACCCGGTCGCCACCGCCGCCGGTCTCGCCCAGCTGCGGCTGCTCGACGACGCCGCGTACGCGAAGGTGGACGCGGTCTCCGCGGAGATCCGCTGTCTGGTCGGTGAGGCGCTCGCCAAGGAAGGTGTGGCACACACCGTGCAGGCGGCGAGCAACATGTTCTCCGTCTTCTTCACCGACCGGCCGGTGAGGAACTACGAGGACGCGAAGCAGCAGGAAGCCTTCCGCTTCACCGCCTTCTTCCACTCGATGCTGGCGCAGGGCGTCTACCTGCCGCCGTCCGCTTTCGAGTCCTGGTTCGTCTCCACCGCCCACGACACGCAGGCTGTCGAGCGCATCGCCGCCGCCCTGCCCGCCGCTGCCCGCGCCGCATCGGAGGCCACCGCATGAGCGAGAACGGAAGCCGCCACGACATCACCGTCGTCCATCTGATGCGGCACGGCGAGGTGCACAACCCGGAGGGCGTGCTTTACGGGCGCCGTCCCGGCTACCACCTCTCCGAGCTCGGCCGGCAGATGGCCGACCGGGTCGCCGAGCACCTGGAAGGCCGCGACATCACCTATGTCGTCGCCTCCCCACTGGAGCGCGCCCAGGAGACGGCGACGCCGATCGCCAAGGCGCACGGCCTCGACCTGGCCACCGACGAACGGCTCATCGAGGCCGCCAACGTCTTCGAGGGCAAGACCTTCGGAGTCGGCGACGGGGCGCTGCGCAAGCCGGACAACTGGAAGCACCTGACGAATCCGTTCCGGCCGTCGTGGGGTGAGCCGTACATCGAGCAGGTCGTACGGATGATGGGCGCCCTGGACGCCGCGCGTGACGCGGCGCGCGGGCACGAGGCGGTGTGCGTCAGCCATCAGCTGCCGATCTGGATCGTGCGCAGCTTTGTGGAGCGGCGGCGGTTGTGGCACGACCCGCGCAAGCGGCAGTGCACGCTCGCGTCGCTGACCAGCTTCACGTACCAGGGCGACAAGATCGTGTCGGTCGGGTACACGGAGCCGGCGCGGGATCTGGTGCCGCCGCATCTGCGGGCGGGTGCGAAGCCGGTGAAGGGGAAGCCGAAGGCGTTCGGCGCGTAGTCGGCCCGGGTGCCCCCGGTGCTCTCGGCCGGCCGGTCCACCCGGGGTCCGGTTGCCGTTCTTTCCTCAGACCGACATGCGTTCGGCCAGGCTGTAAGGCCTGGCCGCGCAAAAAAATGTGCTGATTCGCGGAACCCCCACGTTGCTTCCCTCATCTAAACCTTTGTCAGTTTGTATGGACTTGAGGTAAAACGACCGCAGATGGGGGACTCATGCGCAACATCAGCCGAAGGGGCTTGCTCGGAGCCGGGCTCGGAGCTGCGGCAGCCATCGGTCTGGCGGGGTGCAATTCCTCCGGTTCGGGCGGGTCGGTGGAGGATGCGGGCGATAAGGGTGCCGACGGGCACACCCGGGGGACCGGGCCTGCGAAGAAGGACGTTCGTGAGATCGGGGACGGTTCCACTGCGGACACCGGGAAGCAGCCGCACCAGCCTTCCGCGCCGGTTCCGCTCGAACCCGGGCAGACGCCACCGCAGTTCGTGATCTTTTCCTGGGACGGGGCGGGCGAGGTCGGCAACGGGCTGTTCCCGCGCTTTCTGGAACTCGCCAAGGACCATGAAGCGGCGATGACCTTCTTCCTCTCCGGCATCTATCTGCTGCCCGAGTCGAAGAAGTCCATGTACCGGCCGCCCAACAACCCGATAGGCGCTTCCGACATCGGTTATCTCACCGATGACCACATCAAGGAGACGCTGAAATACGTCCGTCAGGCATGGCTCGACGGGCATGAGATAGGTACGCACTTCAACGGGCATTTCTGCAGCGGTTCCGGATCGGTCGCGAACTGGTCTGCCTCCCAGTGGCAGAGCGAAATCGATCAGGCGGTCTCTTTCGTCACCCAATGGCGTACCAACACCGGCTGGACCGACCTCGATCCGCTGCCTTTCGACTACCGCAAGGAACTGGTCGGCGGACGCGCCCCCTGTCTGCTCGGCCAGGACAATCTGCTGCCCACGGCACGCAAGTCGGGCTGGCGCTACGACGCCAGCTCGCCCGGCGGCACCCAGGTGTGGCCCCAGAAGCGTCAGGATGTCTGGGATCTCCCGCTACAGGCCATGCCGTTCCCGGGGCACACCTTCGAAGTCCTTTCGATGGACTACAACATCCTCGCCAACCAGTCGCTGAATTCGACCAAGGGCATGCCCTCGCGCTATCCGGGCTGGCGGAAGCAGGCCACCCAGTCGTATCTCGCCGGGTTCGAACGTGCGTACACGACGAATCGCGCGCCCTTCTACATAGGAAACCACTTCGAGGAGTGGAACGGCGGCATCTATATGGACGCGGTCGAGGAAGCGCTCAAGGAAATCGCGGGGAAGCCGGATGTGCGGCTCGTCTCCTTCAGGCAGTTCGTCGACTGGCTCGACGTCCAGACCCCGGCCGTGCTCGACAAGCTCCGCACGCTGGGCGTCGGGCAGTCGCCCGAGGGCGGCTGGAACGCCTTCTTTAAACAGGCCTGACAACGGGCGTTACGGGCACCGAGGGGGGTGCCCGAGATCACCGAATCCGCCATGCGAAACTTTTCGAATGAGCTATGGCCGGGCACCTCGACGCCGCTTCACCCTGCTCGCCGCCCCCGCAGCGGTCGTCGCACTCGCACTCACGCTGACCGCGTGCGGCGGGGACGACAACAAGGCCGGCGGTGGCGGCAACACCCACTTCGTCACGGGCAGCGGCGGAATCTCCACCGTGGCCAAGGGTGACCGCGAGCCCGCCCCGAAGCTCGATGGTGAGACCCTCGACGGCAAGCAGCTCGATGTCGCCGACTACAAGGGCAAGGTCGTCGTGCTGAACGTATGGGGCTCGTGGTGCGGCCCCTGCCGCCTGGAGGCCCAGCACTTCGCGAAGGTGGCGGAGGAGACGAAGGACCAGGGTGTCCAGTTCATCGGGATCAACACACGGGACGCCAAGAAGGGCCCCGCGATCAGCTTCGAAGAGGACTACAAGATCCCCTACCCGAGCTTCTTCGACCCGACCGGCAAGCTCATGCTCCGCTTCCCCAAGGGCACACTGAACCCGCAGGCCATTCCGTCGACCGTGGTCCTGGACCGGGACGGGAAGATCGCCGCGCGTTCCCTGACCGCTCTCGACGCCGACAAGCTGCACAAGATGATCGACCCGCTGATCGCGGAGAAGTGATTCCGTGCTCACCCTTGCCGCGATCCCGGAGCACAACGAAACAGTCATGAGCGGGGCACTGGTCGTCGCCCTGCCCATCGCCGTACTCGGCGGGCTCGTCTCGTTCTTCTCGCCGTGCGTCCTGCCGCTGGTGCCCGGCTACCTCAGTTACGTCACCGGCGTCAGCGGCACCGACCTGGCGCAGGCCAAGCGCGGACGCATGGTAGCGGGCGCCTCGCTCTTCGTGCTCGGTTTCACCGCCGTGTTCGTCTCCGGAGGCGCGCTCTTCGGCTTCTTCGGCCAGACCCTCCAGCAATACAGCGGGACTCTCAACAAGGTCCTCGGTGTGCTGATGGTCTTGATGGGGATCTTCTTCATGGGCCTGATGCCGTGGATGACACAGCGTGAATTCCGTATCCACAAGAGGCCGGTGACCGGGCTGGCGGGCGCCCCGCTGCTCGGCGCCCTCTTCGGGATCGGCTGGACCCCCTGCCTCGGCCCGACGCTCAGTTCGGTGAGCATCCTCGCGATGGACCAGGGCACCGCCGCACGCGGGGCGATACTGACCGTCGCGTACTGTCTCGGGCTCGGCGTGCCGTTCGTGCTCGCCGCCGTCGCCTTCCGCAAGGCACTCGGCGCCTTCGGCTGGGTCAAGCGCCACTACGCATGGGTCATGCGGATCGGCGGCGTCATGATGATCACGACCGGGCTGCTCCTGCTGACCGGCGTGTGGGACACCATGATGCAGGAATTGCAGGGCTGGTCCAACGGCTTCACGGTGGGGATCTGAGTTTCCATGAGCAACACCAAGTCCAACCCGGCCGACGAGCGTGAACGCCAGAGCCGAGGAGAACGCGAGAACGCCGGCGAGCTCGGTGCGGCCGGCTCCCAGCTCTCCACCGCCCCGCGCGAGGAGACCGAGGCCGCTCTGCCGGCCTTGGGCTTCGTCGGCTGGGCCCGCTGGTTCTGGCGGCAGCTCACCTCGATGCGGGTCGCGCTGATCCTGCTCTTCCTGCTGTCGCTCGGCTCCATCCCCGGCTCGCTGATCCCGCAGAACAGCGTGGACGAAATGAAGGTGCAGGACTTCAAGGAGGCCCACACCACCCTCGCGCCGATCTTCGAGAAGCTCCAGCTCTTCGACGTCTACAGCTCGGTGTGGTTCTCCGCGATCTACATCCTGCTGTTCATCTCGCTCATCGGCTGCATCGTGCCGCGCACCAGCCAGTTCATCGGCCAGTTGCGCAGCCGCCCGCCGGGCGCGCCCAAGCGCCTGACCCGGCTGCCCGCGTACACCACCTGGCGCACCGAGGCCGAGCCCGAGCAGGTCCGCGAGGCCGCGCTCGCCATGATGCGCAGGCGCCGCTACCGCGCGCACACCGCGGGGAACTCGGTCGCCGCCGAGAAGGGCTATCTGCGCGAGGCCGGGAACCTGCTCTTCCACATCGCCCTGATCGTGATGCTGGTGGCGTTCGCCGTCGGACAGCTCTTCAAGTCCGAGGGCGGGAAGCTGATCGTCGAGGGCGACGGCTTCTCCAACACGCTGACCCAGTACGACGACTTCAAGTCCGGCTCGCTGTTCGACACCGACTCGCTCGACCCGTTCAGCTTCACGCTCGACGACTTCAGCGGTACGTACGAGCGCAGCGGCCCCCAGACCGGTACGGCCAGGACCTACGAGGCCCATGTGACGTACTCGAAGGGCGCCTACGGCAAGCCGCAGAAGTCCGTGATCAAGGTCAACGAGCCGCTGGTCGTCGACGGCACCAAGGTCTATCTGAACGCGCACGGCTACGCGCCCGTCGTCTCCGTCAAGGACGGCAGCGGCAAGGAGGTCTACAAGAACGCCGTGCCGCTGCTGCCCATCGACAACAACGTCACCTCGACCGGTGCGATCAAGGTGATGGACGGCTACCACGACAAGAACGGCGAGAAGACCCAGCTGGGCTTCCAGGCGTTCTTCGTGCCGACCTTCGCGGGCGAAGGCAAGGGCACGATGTTCTCGCAGTTCCCGGCCGCCGACAACCCGCGGCTCGCCCTCAACGGCTACTGGGGCAGCCTCGGTGTCGACTCCGGACTACCGCAGAACGTGTACCAGCTGGACACGTCCAAGATGAAGGAGTTCAAGGACAGCGAGGGCAAGCAGCTCAAGGCGCGCCTGGCGGTCGGCGAGACGATGGAGCTGCCCGACGGCGCCGGCTCGATCACCTTCGAGGGCGTCGAGGAGTGGGCCAGCTTCCAGATCTCCGAGCAGCCCGCCAGCGGCTGGGCGCTCGCCGGAGGCATCACCGCGATCATCGGACTCGTGGGTTCGCTGTTCGTCCAGCGGCGCCGGGTCTGGGTGCGGGCCGTACGCGGCGCGGACGGCGTCACCGTCGTCGAAATGGCGGGTCTCGGCCGCAGCGAGTCCGCGAAGCTTCCCGAGGAGCTGGCCGATCTCGCGGTCAAGCTCAACGCCGTGGCGCCCACAGCGCCCGGCCCTGACACCGACCCCGGATCCGACCCCGGCTCCGTCGAAGAATCCTCCGAAGAACTTGCCGAAGGGGCTGAGAAGTGAATCTCGCCGCCGCTACCAACGAGAACCTGGCGCAGACCAGCAATGTGCTGATCTATTCGTCGATGGCCGTCTACACCCTGGCCTTCTTCGCGCACATCGCGGAATGGGTGTTCGGCAGCCGCAGCAAGGTCGGCCGCACCGCCGCCGCGCTGACCGGGGCCGGGGGCGCCGTCGGCGCCGCAGGCGCCGACGCCACGGTGAAGGTGCAGGTCGCGCAGAAGGGCGGCGGCACCGCCGTACTCGACCGGCCGAAGATCATTACGCGCTCCGCAGCCGGTACCCGCGACGTCCCGGACGGGCCCGGCGCGGCCGGCGGCACGTTCAAGGGCGATTTGTACGGGCGCGTGGCGATCTCCATGACCGTGCTCGCCTTCATCGTGCAGGCCGCCGGGGTCGTCGCCCGCGCGCTGTCCGTGCAGCGTGCCCCGTGGGGCAACATGTACGAGTTCTCCATCACCTTCTCCACGGTGGCGGTCGGCGCGTACCTGACCCTCCTCGCGCTGAAGAAGAACGTGCGCTGGATGGGGCTGCTCCTGGTCACCACCGTCCTGCTGGACCTCGGCATCGCGACCACGTGGCTCTACACCGACAGCGACCAGCTGGTGCCCGCACTGCAGTCGTACTGGCTGTGGATCCACGTCTCCACCGCCATCCTCTGCGGCGCCGTCTTCTACATCGGCGCGGTCGCCACCCTGCTCTACCTCTTCCGCGACAGCTACGAGAACAAGCTCGCGAACGACGGGCAGCCCGGTTCGTTCGCCCAGTCCGTGCTGTCCCGGCTGCCCGCAGCCGCCTCGCTCGACAAGTTCGCGTACCGCATCAACGCCGCTGTCTTCCCGCTGTGGACGTTCACGATCATCGCGGGCGCCATCTGGGCGGGCGACGCATGGGGCCGCTACTGGGGCTGGGACCCCAAGGAGGTCTGGTCCTTCATCACCTGGGTCGCGTACGCCTGCTACCTGCACGCCCGCGCCACCGTGGGCTGGAAGGGCCGCAAGGCCGCCTACCTGGCACTGATCGCCTTCGGCTGCTGGCTCTTCAACTACTACGGCGTCAACATCTTCGTCACCGGCAAGCACTCCTACGCCGGCGTCTGACCGGCGCCCTCCCCGTACGGGTGCGGATCGCACACCACCGGGCCACGCTGGAACCATGACCGATGCGACTCCCGTCATCGAGCGTGGCACCAGCGAAACCCACGGCGACCGGCACACCCTGCGATTCACGCTACGGCTGCCCCACCCCGTCCCGCGGGTGTGGGCAGCCGTTGCCAGTTCCGGGGGGCTGCTCGGCTGGCTCGCCGCCGCCGACCCGTTCGAACCGCGCATCGGCGGAGCGATCACACTGCGCTGGCTGAACACCGACCGGGACGGGCATGCCACGGTCGCCTCCGGCACCGTGACCGCCTGGGACATCGAGCGGGTCGCCGAATACACCCTCGAAGGACCGCACGGCCGCATCCGCTTCCACCTGGAGCCACCGCGCGGCGATCATGTGCTGCTGCGCTTCACCAACGAGGTCCGCGGCGACGACGAGCTGCGCCTGGACTGCCTGGCCGGCTGGCACGACCACTTCCGCTACCTCGTGGACGCGCTCGACGGATACCCCGCCGACTGGTCGAAGTGGACCCCGGTCCGGTGGGCGGGGCTCCGCGAGGAGTACGCGGCGGCCGCCGAGCGGTGACGCGGCGTCACGGCGCGGTCGGGCGATGTCCCTACGAAGCGGGCGGCGCCGACTCCTCCGGCCCCGCCCCGCTCTCGCGGCGCTTGAGCTCCTCCTCGCGGCGGCGCAGATCCGCCTCCCAGTCCTTGAGGAGCGACTCGTCCTTCTTGTTCTCTTCCTTCAGCGCCTTCAGGAACTCCGGATTGTCGTCCGGCGCCACCCACTGCGAGCGGTGGTTGCGGTGCCATTCGGACGGTGTCCGGCCACCGGCGGGCACCTGGCGCACCTTGCCCGCGGCCAGCCAGACGATCGGGCCCACGATCCAGAACAGCAGGATGATGAAGACCCAGGCGATCTTCGGCAGGTGCCTGGCCTCGTCCTCGGGGGTGTTCAGGCAGTCGATGAACGCGAAGATCGTCAGCGCCAGAGGCAGGAGATAGATCAGGGCCCGGAACATGATGGAAAGGTCCCCCTGCAGGAAGTTGGCGGGGCTTGTCCCGCCCCGGTGACGGGCTCAGAGTAGCCGGTGCCGACCGCCTCCCACGGCGATCAGGCGGGAAACCGGCGGCGAGCAGACAGCCCGACAGCTTCTGAGCTGAGGTGGGGCACCCCAGTTGATCGTCAAGGGTGATGACAAACTGGACGGCATGGCTTACGACGATCTTCGTTCCCTGCTCCGGGCCCTGGAACGCGAGGGCGAGCTCAAGCGCATCAAGGCCGAGGTCGACCCCTACCTGGAGGTCGGCGAGATCGTCGACCGGGTGAACAAGGCGGGCGGGCCCGCGCTGCTCTTCGAGAACGTCAAGGGGTCCTCCATGCCCCTGGCCATGAATGTCTTCGGGACCGACAAACGGTTGCTGAAGGCGCTCGGGCTGAAGTCGTACGCCGATATCGGCGACAAGATCGGCGGGCTGCTCAAGCCGGAGCTGCCGCACGGTTTCGTCGGGGTGCGGGAGGCGTTCGGGAAGCTCGGCTCGATGGTTCATGTGCCGCCGAAGAAGGTGAAGTCGGAAGGCGCGCCCGTGCAGGAGGTCGTGCTCACCGGCGACGACGTGGATCTGGATCAGCTGCCCGCGCTCTTCACCTGGCCCGAGGACGGCGGCTCGTTCTTCAATCTGGGGCTCACGCACACCAAGCACCCGGAGACCGGCGTACGGAACCTGGGGCTGTACCGGCTCCAGCGGCACGACCGGCGAACCATCGGGATGCACTGGCAGATCCACAAGGACAGCCGCAACCACTACCAGGTCGCCGCCAAGCGCGGGGAGAGGCTGCCGGTCGCCATCGCGTTCGGGGCGCCGCCCGCGGTGACGTATGCCTCCACCGCGCCGCTGCCGGGGGACATCGACGAGTACCTCTTCGCCGGGTTCATCCAGGGCAAGCGGATCGAGATGGTCGACTGCAAGACCGTGCCGTTGCAGGTCCCGGCGCAGGCGGAGGTCGTCATCGAGGGGTGGCTGGAGCCCGGGAAGATGCTTCCCGAGGGGCCGTTCGGCGACCACACCGGCTTCTACACGCCGCAGGAACCGTTCCCCGCACTGACCATCGACTGCGTGACCATGCGGAAGCGTCCGCTGCTGCAGTCGATCGTGGTGGGCCGGCCGCCGACCGAGGACGGGCCGCTGGGGCGGGCCACGGAGCGGTTCTTCCTGCCGCTCCTCAAGATCATCGTGCCGGACATCGTGGACTACCACCTGCCGGAGGCGGGCGGCTTCCACAACTGTGCGATCGTCTCGATCGACAAGAAGTACCCGAAGCACGCCCAGAAGGTGATGAGCGCCATCTGGGGTGCGCACATGATGTCGCTCACCAAGCTGATCGTCGTCGTGGACTCCGACTGCGACGTCCATGATCTGCACGAGGTGGCGTGGCGGGCGCTCGGCAATACCGACTACGCGCGGGATCTGACGGTCACCGAGGGGCCCGTCGATCATCTCGACCATGCCTCTTACCAGCAGTTCTGGGGCGGCAAGGCGGGTATCGACGCGACGAAGAAGTGGCCCGAGGAGGGTTACACCCGGGACGGGGGCTGGCCGGACATGGTCGAGTCCGACCCTCAGACGGCGGCGAAGGTCGACCGCCGGTGGAAGGAATACGGACTGTGAGTGCCGCCGAAGCAGCACTGGGCTCAGGGCCCGTACAACCGAACAGCAAGGTCAAGGCGTTTTTGCGGCTCGTGATGATCGAGCACTCGGTCTTCGCGCTGCCTTTTGCGTACATCGCCGCCCTTACCGCGATGTACCAGGCGGACAAGTCCATCCACTGGGGCACGCTGCTGCTCGTGACCATCGCGATGGTGGGGCTGCGGACGTTCGCGATGGCCTGCAACCGGATCATCGACCGGGAGATCGACGCCCGTAACCCGCGCACCGCGAGCCGGGAGCTGGTCACCGGTGCGGTCTCGGTGAAGTCGGCGTGGACCGGGGCGCTCGTCGCCTTGGTGGCCTTCCTCGGGGCGGCCGCGCTGCTGAACCCGCTCTGTCTGGCGCTTGCGCCGGTCGCCGTGATCCCGATGGTCGTCTACCCGTACGGGAAGCGGTTCACCAACTACCCGCACGCCATCCTCGGAATCGCGCAGGCCATAGGGCCGATCGGTGCCTGGCTGGCCGTGACCGGCAGCTGGTCGTGGGATGCGGTGATTCTCGGTGTCGCGGTCGGGATCTGGATCGGTGGCTTCGACCTGATCTTCGGCTGCCAGGACGTCCAGGCGGACCGGGCGCACGGGGTGCTGTCGGTGCCGGCCCGGTTCGGGATCCCGGCCGCGCTGTGGGGGGCGCGGGTCTGCCATGTGGTGACGACCGGGCTGCTGGTCTGGTTCGGGCTGGCTACCGAGGCGGGCCTGTTCTACTGGATCGGCATGGTGATCGTCGCCGTCGCGTTCGTGTACGAGCACCGGGTGGTGCGGCCGCACGATCTGTCCCGGCTGAACCGGGCGTTCTTCTCGGTCAATGGGTTCATCGGAATAGCGCTGTTCGTGTGTGCGCTGCTGGATCTGTTGGTGCGCGGTCTGACGATCTGAGCCGGGGCGCCTGGGCGCCGGGACGCCGGGGCGGGCGGAACTGGCGGCATGAGGCACCTTGCTCAGTTCCGGGTTCGGGCAGCCGGATAGGCTCGGGTGTGTGGATTCCGGGACTTCAGTGAGTCAGCACCAGCGGCAGCCTTGGATTGTCGGGGTTTCAGGCGCTTCGGGCACCCCTTTCGCCGCCGCCGTGCTGCGCGGTCTGCTGGCCGCGGGAGAGAGCGTCGATCTGGTGGTGAGCCGGGCGTCGCGGCTGACGCTGCTGGATGAGACCGGGACCGCGTTCCGCGACGCGCACTGGCAGGAGGATCTGCGCAGCTGGCTGGCGCGCGGGGCGGACGGGAAGCCGCACACCTTCGATGTGGACATCGAGGGCGTACGGCACTGGGCGGCCGGTGATCTCGGAGCGGGGCCGTCCTCGGGGTCGTACCCGGCGAAGGGGATGCTGATCGTCCCGGCTTCGACGGCGTGTGTGGCCGGGGTGGCGCTCGGACTCTCGAAGGATCTGCTCCAGCGAGCCGCGAGCGTGACGCTCAAGGAGCGGCGGAAGCTGGTCGTCGCGGTGCGGGAGACACCACTGAACGGGCAGACGCTGAAGCATCTGGTGAGCCTGGACGAGGCGGGCGCCGTCGTGCTGCCCGCCTCTCCGGCGTTCTATGCGGGGGCGACGCACATCCAGGATCTGGTGGACTTCGTCGCGGGGCGGGTGCTGGACGCGGCAGGGGTGCCGCACGACCTGTACCGCCGATGGGAGGGAGAGCTCGGTGGCGGCTCTCGCGGCTGAGGCGGGGCCCCAGCCGGAGTGCGCCTGTGGTCAGCGCTTCTTCTTGGCGCGCGGGGCGCGGGTCCGGTCGACCCGGTGCGCGGCGGCGGGTTGGTGGGCACGCGAGCGGTTGGCCAGGTCCTGCAGCTCGCGCATTCGGGCGTAGGCCATCTCGATCGAGTACACGGTGTTCTCACTCCTGAAGATTCGAAAGCATTTTTTGGAAGTTCGGGAAGATTTGCAGGCCGTAAAGCCTGCACGCCTTGGATTCTACACATAGACTCGCGATACTGCTGAATAATGGAAGGTTTCAGTCGCATGGACGCGGTGGACAGGCAGCTCATCCAGGCCCTCAGAGAGAACGGCAGGGCCTCGTACGCCGAGCTGGGGCGGCTCGTCGGGCTCTCCGGGCCCAGCGTCACCGACCGCATCAACCGGCTGGAAAACGCCGGTGTCATCACCGGCTACCGCGCCACCGTCGACGCCGCGTCCCTGGGGCTCGGGGTCACGGCCCTGATCGGTATCTCGCTCTCCGACGCCGCCGACCACGAGGACGTGGCGCGCCGACTGAAGGACCTTGCGGAGATCGAGGACGCCTGGTTCATCGCGGGCGACGACTCGTACATGCTCAAGGTGCGGGTCGGTGACGTTGACGGGCTGGAGAAGACCATCCGCCGGCTCAGCGGCACGCGGGGCGTCTCGCGCACGCGTACCACGGTCGTGCTCTCCACCAAGTGGGAGAACCGGGTCGGGGAACTTCCCGAAGAGGTGTAGGCGTAACGTGGTGGAGCCCCCGGGTGACCGGGGGTTTCGCCCGGTGTCACCGGGAAAAGGCACAGCGCGTCGACAACTGGGAGGCAGCCGCATGGACGTTGGGCTCAAGCGCGAGCTGGAGGAGAAGGTCCGCGCAGGGGAGCGGCTGACCCGTGAGGACGGCATTGCCCTCTACGAGTCGGACGACCTGGCCTGGCTCGGCGGCCTCGCGCACGAGGTGCGTACGCGCAAGAACGGCGACGTCGTGCACTTCAACGTCAACCGGCACCTCAACATGACCAATGTGTGCACCGCGTCGTGCGCGTACTGCTCGTTCCAGCGCAAGCCGGGCGAGAAGGACGCGTACACCATGCGCATCGAGGAGGCCGTCCGGCTCGCGAAGGCGATGGAGGGCGAGAACCTCACCGAGCTGCACATTGTCAACGGGCTGCATCCCACCCTGCCGTGGCGTTACTACCCGCGCTCGCTCAGCGCGCTGAAGGAGGCCCTGCCGGGAGTCTCCCTCAAGGCGTTCACCGCCACCGAGATCCACCACTTCGAGACCATTTCCGGGCTCTCCGCCTCCGAGATCCTCGACGAGCTGATCGAGGCCGGTCTGGAGTCGCTGACCGGTGGCGGCGCCGAGATCTTCGACTGGGAGGTCCGTCAGCACATCGTGGACCACAACACCCACTGGGAAGACTGGTCGCGCATCCACCGCCTCGCCCACGAGAAGGGCCTGAAGACCCCGGTGACGATGCTGTACGGGCACATCGAGGAGCCGCGTCACCGCGTCGACCATGTGCTGCGGCTGCGTGAACTGCAGGACGAGACCGGTGGCTTCCAGGTCTTCATCCCGCTGCGCTACCAGCACGACTTCGTGGACATGAAGGACGGCAAGGTCCGCAACAAGCTCCAGGCGCGGACGACGATGGCGACCGGTGCCGAGGCGCTGAAGACCTTCGCGGTCTCGCGGCTCCTCTTCGACAACGTCCCGCACGTCAAGGTCTTCTGGGTGATGCACGGTGTGCAGACCGCCCAGCTCGCGCTGCAGCACGGCGCGGACGACATGGACGGCTCGGTCGTCGAGTACAAGATCACGCACGACGCGGACAACTACGGCACGCCGAACAAGCTCAGCCGTGAGGATCTGCTGGACCTGATCCGCGACGCGGGCTTCCGGCCCGTCGAGCGCAACACCCGGTACGAGATCATCCGCGAGTACCCGGGCCCGGACGCCGAGCGGCGCGAGTCGCCGCAGCCGATGCGCGTCTGACCCGCCACGTCGTTCAGGTGCAGGGGAGCCCCGGCCGTCGGCCGGGGCTTTCTCGTGTGCTGGAACCAGTTTGAGGCAAGAGATTGGTAATAGTTAATCTGTGCCTATGGCACTTACGTTTGAGCTGGATCCCAAGTTCGACCGCACCTTGCGGGACGGCATCGCCGAGCTGTGGACCGATGTCTCCAACGCGGGCGGTGCGGTCGGCTTCGTGCCGCCCGTCACGGCCGACGACGTCCGGCCCGAACTGGTCAGGCACCTGGTCGCCATGGCCGAGGGGCGGACCCGGCTGCTGGTCGGCTACGACGAGGAGGGTGCCGTCGCCGCCACGGCCTTCCTCGCCCTCAACACCCACCGGCTGATGGTCCACTGGCTCTGGCTCTACACGGTGATGGTCCATCCTCGCCACCAGGGCAAGGGCTACGGGCGCGACCTGATGGACGCGGCCGCGGAAGCCGCCCGCGGGATCGAGGGGATAGAGGCGATCCGGCTCACCTGCCGGGGCGGCACCGGTGTCGACCGTTTCTACACCTCGTGCGGGTACAAGGAGGTCGGGCGAGTGCCCGACGCGATCCGAGTGGCCGACGGCGACGACCGCGACGACATCATCATGCTGCTGCCGCTCGGCTGAGGCCCCGCGCCCTGAGGCGCTGTCGGGTGACCTCTGATCCGCCCGCAGACCCCGAGACTCCGCCGGACCTGCTTCGGCGCAACCCTCCGAATTGATCGAATCACGGGCATGCTTCACTGGTCGGGCACGATCGCAGGACTGTGGTACGTAGAGAGAGGGGCCAACTGTGTCCGCTGCCAGGCCGACGATTCGGTACACCGCGATGCGTTTCGGCATCTTCGTCGGCTGTTACGTCGTCACAGCCGTGGCCGTCCACTTCGGTCTGATCCCCTCGGGGGTGGGTGACTCCAACTTCCTCTGGGTGATCCTGCTCGCGCTGGTCCTGTCCGCGCCGCTCAGCTTTGTGCTGCTGCGCAAGCAGCGTGACGAGATGTCCGCGCAGATCGTGTCCACGGTCGGCCGCACGAAGGCGCGGCTCGATGCGAACCGGACCCGCGAGGACGAGGTCGCCTCGCAATGACCCGGTGAGGATGGCCTGAGGGCTGCGTAAGGTTCCTCACATCCCGCATGGTTTCCGTACGAAACCCCGGTGCCGGAGCAAGCGCTCCTGTACTGGGGTTTCGTCGTTTCCGTACGCGTGCCGGGCACTGCGACACCGGCAGTTGCGCCCGGAGAAGACCAAAGAAGAACTTTGAGGTTCTCAAAGTTCAAGTGTTAACGTGTTCGACGTGAAGACAGCAGTGCGCCATCGATTCGCCGCGAGCGTCGCGCTCGTGGAGCGCCTGCATGTCGATCTATGCCGCTGTATGTCCGCGGTCTGTTGCCGCAACGTCTGAACCGGCACCATGCAGCGGCGCCGTCCCTGACGCGGGCGCCGCACCCCCGTCCTCTCGCACGGCGCACCCGTGCGCCCCGATGCGTCACATCTGGAGTGTGTCCGTGTCCGCGAATCCCGCGTCCGCCGCCGAGACTGACAGCCCGTCCGGCTCCGGCTCCGGCTTCCGTATGCCGAAGGTCCCGTTCTGGGCCCAGATAATCGCCGGTCTCGTCCTCGGTGTCGTACTCGGGTGGCTTGCCCGTGCGTACGACATCAAATGGCTCTACACCACGCTTGACGAGATCGGCCACATCTTCGTCCAGCTGCTGAAGCTGGCCGTCGGCCCGCTTGTCTTCTTCGCGATCCTGGTATCGATCACCAACCTGCGCAAGGTCAACAACGCCGCCCGGCTGGCCACCCGCACCCTGCTCTGGTTCATGATCACCTCGCTGATCGCGGTCGCCATCGGACTCGCGATCGGCCTGATCACCAACCCGGGTGCCGGTACGGGACTGACCCCGAAGGACGGCAAGCTGCCGGAGCAAGCGGGCTCCTGGCTCGACTTCCTCACCGGCATCGTCCCGGACGACGTAATCACCCCGTTCACCGAGCTGAACGTGCTCCAGATCGTCTTCATGGCCGCCGTCGCCGGTGTCGCCGCTCTCCAGCTCGGTGAGAAGGCCCAGCCGATCCTCACCCTCAGCGAGTCCGTCCTGGAGCTTCTCCAGAAGGCCCTGTGGTGGGTCATCCGCCTCGCTCCCATCGGCACCATCGGCCTCATCGGATACGCGATCGCCGACTACGGCTGGGACCTGATCGGCAAGTACGCGACGTTCGTCGCCGACGTCTACATCGGCTGCGCCCTGGTGCTGTTCGGTGTGTACCCGCTGCTGCTCGCCACCGTCGCCAAGCTCAGCCCGCTGCAGTTCTTCAAGGGCGCCTGGCCGGCGATCCAGCTGGCCTTCGTCTCCCGCTCCTCGGTCGGCACGATGCCGGTCACCCAGAAGGTCACCGAGCGCCTCGGCGTCCCGAAGGAGTACGCCTCCTTCTCGGTCCCGTTCGGCTCCACCACCAAGATGGACGGCTGCGCCGCGATCTACCCGGCGCTGGCGGCGATCTTCATCGCGCAGATCTTCGACGTCCAGCTGGATGTCGGTGACTACATCCTCATCGTGTTCGTCTCGGTGATCGGTTCCGCGGCCACCGCCGGTCTCACCGGTGCGACGGTCATGCTGACCCTCACGCTGTCGACGCTGGGCCTCCCGCTGGAGGGCGTCGGTCTGCTCATGGCCATCGACCCGATCCTGGACATGATGCGTACGGCCACCAATGTCGCAGGGCAAGTTGTCATTCCGTTGATCGTGTCCTCGCGAGAGAAGATCCTCGACCGCGATGCGTACAACTCGGCCTCGTCCTCCCCGGTCGACGACGCCGAGGTGAGCGACGCCGAGCCGCAGCGCGTGCCGGTCACCGCGTAGTCGGGAACAAGCGGTACGACGGACGGAGCAGCCGTTGCGGTTGCGCGGTCCGTCACATGTGGGCCTCTCCTCCAGTCCGGGGGAGGGGCCCACGACGCGTTCGGTGCGTCGATGGCCCTTCGGGCGGCTGCGACGACAACCGGTTATCTGGCCCGTGCGCTTGTCATGCGGTCCTCGGGCGGGCAAAGGTGGCGGGCGCTGACCGGCCGGAGCGCGCGGCGATACGGTCGGCCGCGAATTTACGGTTGCTGATGGTCTGTTCGCGGTAGGTGGCCGGAAGGTCGGGCATGGCGAGGAGACGATCGCAGGAAGCCAGCGATCCGCGCGCGTCGCCGGTCCAGTAGGAGGTGATGGAGTGCTCGAAGAGCAGACCCCAGCTGTAGATCCAGGGCTCCATGAACAGCCAGTCCTCGGGGATGGGGCGATTGAGGCCGGCGACGGCGAATGCGTTGGCGGCTTGATAGCGACCCATCTTCCTCAGCCGGGACGTCAGTTCGTAGCAGGCCTCCAACCGCTGCGGCCGGCCATCCCATGCGCGGGTGAGAGCATCCATGGCGCCGGGCCAGTCACCGCAGTCGGCCTTGAGCACTCCCACTTGCAGCAGGGCGTAATACACCTCCTCGTCCCATCCGCCCATGCCTGCCCGACGCTCGTACGCCGCGATCGCTTCCCTGGTCTCGCCCATGTCGCGGAGAGTCTGCGCGAGGTAGAAGACCGTGCGTGGATTGCCCGGATTGCGCTTGAGGTCCTCGCGCAGCAGGCGGGCGTCCCGGGTGAACTTGTCCCTGCGCGAGCCGCCATCTGCGAAATGCTCGATGCTGAGGGCTGAGAGATCGGCAACGGTGTGCTGCTGGGAGGTGGTCAGGAATTCGTGGGTCGCGCCCTCGTAGCGCCACGGGATGTCCCCTTTGACCAGTCGGGGAATGCGGTATTCGAGGGCGCCGAGATGGCGCAACATGTAGGAGTCGGCGCTCAGTTCGGACAGCTCTGACAGCGGGCCCTCCCGTCGGACGGCCATGTCGGCGTCGATGAGCAGGAGATAGTCTGCCTTGCCCCGTGCGCGCTGGATGTTCAGGGTGCGGTTGTGGCCGAAGTTGGCCCAGAGGTCCTCGTGGAGCTCCCCCGGAATTCCCTTCATCGTGGCGCGGATCAGTTCCTGTGTTCCGTCACGGGAGCCGGTATCGGAGATGACCCATGCGTCCACCAGGTCGCGTACGGAGTTCAGGCATCGCTCGATGACCTTCGCCTCGTCCTTGACAATCATGCACAGGCAGATCGACGGCTTGCGGCGCAGGACGGGTGGCCGTTCTTCGGTAGGACGGTCGATCAGATTTGTCATATACATCTCCCAGTCTGGCTTCTATGGAGTAACACCCCACGGCGAATTGGTGCGGTGTAGGGGATCAGCCGATCCGGTCACCGAGGAGAGCGACGCTAGTGCGCCGGAATCCGGCGCACGCGACGCGACACGGGGTTCTCGCGGCCTCGCGGGTGGCCGGGCCGGAATGGCCAACTGGTCTAATTGATATGCGAATAGGGGCAGATGGGCGAAGCCTCTTTAACTCACAAGGGGAGCGGGCAGCACTCGGACGGTAGATCACCGGCGTGGCGAATATGTCGTACATCTATTGCGGCTGTCACAGTCACGGCTCCGATCCACGCAGACCCGGTAAGGAATCCGAGATGCACAAATCGAGAAGCTGGGACATCCTGTCCCGTTCAACCCTGGGTGCCATGTCGCTGGGAGTGACCCTGGCTCTGTGCCCCACGGGCATCGCTCACGGAACGCCGAACCCCACGGGTGCGCAGGCGGCCAACCGAGTGATGGCCAGCCGGGTAGTGGCCAGTGTGTCCGGGACGGTGACCTCCCAGCACTCTCAGAACATCCGCAGCGCTCCCACCACCCAGTCGGCGATCGTGGGCAGCGTGCCGCCCGGCGGCACGGTTTCCATCGCCTGCCAGGTGGTCGGCCAGAACGTCGGCGGGAACTCGCTGTGGTACCTGCTGTCCAATGGCAGCGGCTGGATGAGCGCCCGCTTCATCTCGACGCAGGGCCCCGTGCCGTTCTGTGAAGACTTCCCGGGGACAGGCGACACTGGCCCGACGGGACCCGCGGGTCCGACGGGTCCGACTGGTGCGACCGGGCCTGCTGGTCCGACGGGTGCGACGGGTCTGCAGGGCGCGACCGGTGCCACGGGTGCGGCGGGTGCCAACGGCGCCACGGGCGCCACTGGGCCTGCTGGTCCGACGGGTGCGACGGGTCTGCAGGGCGCCACCGGTGCCACGGGTGCCACGGGTGCCACGGGTGCGGCCGGCGCCAACGGCGCCACCGGTCCTACTGGGCCTGCCGGTCCGACGGGTGCGACGGGTCTGCAGGGCGCCACCGGTGCCACGGGCGCGTCCGGTGCTGTTGGTGCCCACGGTCCCACCGGTGCGACCGGTCCGACGGGTGCGACGGGTCTGCAGGGCGCGACCGGTGCCACCGGTGCGGCCGGCGCCAACGGTGCCACCGGTGCTACCGGGCCTGCTGGTCCGACGGGTGCGACGGGTCTGCAGGGCGCCACCGGTGCCACGGGTGCTGCTGGTGCCAATGGTGCTGATGGTGCTACTGGTCCGACGGGTCCGGTTGGTCCGACGGGTGCTGCTGGTGCCAATGGTGCTGATGGTGCAACTGGTCCGACGGGTCCGGTTGGTCCGACGGGTGCTGCTGGTGCCAATGGTGCTGATGGTGCAACTGGTCCGACGGGTCCGGTTGGTCCGACGGGTGC
>NZ_JBEOYU010000043.1:3891-4322 GCF_040297265.1 Streptomyces sp. NPDC001832 | reverse complement strand
CGGGTCCGGTTGGTCCGACGGGTGCTGCTGGTACCAATGGTGCTGATGGTGCTACTGGTCCGACGGGTCCGGTTGGTCCGACGGGTGCTGCTGGTGCCAATGGTGCTGATGGTGCTACTGGTCCGACGGGTCCGGTTGGTCCGACGGGTGCTGCTGGTACCAATGGTGCTGATGGTGCTACTGGTCCGACGGGTCCGGTTGGTCCGACGGGTGCTGCTGGTGCCAATGGTGCTGATGGTGCTACTGGTCCGACGGGTGCTGCTGGTACCAATGGTGCTGATGGTGCAACTGGTCCGACGGGTCCTGTCGGCCCGACGGGTGCTGCTGGCACCAACGGTGCTGATGGTGCAACTGGTCCGACGGGTCCTGTCGGCCCGACGGGTGCTGCTGGCACCAACGGTGCTGATGGTGCAACTGGTCCGACGGGTCCT
>NZ_JBEOYU010000043.1:0-3792 GCF_040297265.1 Streptomyces sp. NPDC001832 | reverse complement strand
TGTCGGCCCGACGGGTGCCGCTGGCACCAACGGTGCTGATGGTGCTACCGGTCCGACGGGTCCTGTCGGCCCGACGGGTGCCGCTGGCACCAACGGTGCTGATGGTGCTACCGGTCCGACGGGTCCTGTCGGCCCGACGGGCGCCACTGGCGCGACGGGTGCTACGGGCCCGGCCGGACCTGTCGGCCCGGCCCAGACTGCCACCAGTGCCGCCACGGTCGTGCCCGCTGGGGGCAGCGTTCAGGACATCGTCGCTGTGTGTCCTGCCGGGACCGTGGTGACCGGGGGAGGCGCCGTGAACCAGCTGCAGAACGATGAGATCCACTGGACCGCGAGTGCTCCGGACACCGTGACCAACACCTGGCACGTCTCCGCGTACAACAGCGGTGCCGGCCCGCAGACCGTCCAGTCGTACGCGGTCTGCCTCCCCGCCAGCGCTACGTGAGGTGACTGGTTCCAAGGGGACTGGACAGGAACCCGCTTAGCTTTCGGGACAGCTTCCGCGGCCGCTGCCGCAGCAGATGAAGGGTCTTCTGCTGCGGCAGCTTCATGTCGTCCCCGCCGCGCGGACGTCCTGCGGCTGCTGGACAGTGTGGCGAGCCGTGGCACCGGTTCGCGCCGACCTCTTGTCTGATGTGACGTCAGGTATGACGATGGCCCCCGCGTAATTATGTGACGACACGTCAGATTCCCTGTAGGAGGCCGTTCGGTGCCGATAGTTTCCGCCGGGCCGCTGTCGTACGGCATGCAGCTCCCGATCCAGTCGCAGAGCACCATCTACGCAGAGGGGTGGGAGGCCGCCGCCACCCCCGCCGACCTCGCCGAGATCGCCCGCACCGCCGACCGTACCGGCTTCGCCTACCTGGCAAGCTGCGACCATGTCGCGATCCCACGGCGGCTCGCCGGGGTCATGAGCACCGTCTGGTACGACCCGGTCGCCACCCTCGCCTTTCTCGCCGGGATCACCGAGCGCGTCCTGCTGATGAGCCATGTCGCCGTCGTCGGCCTGCGGCACCCGCTGGCCACCGCCAAGCAGTACGCCACCCTCGACCACCTCAGCGGTGGCCGGCTGATCCTCGGGGTCGGGGCCGGGCATGTGCCGGAGGAGTTCCAGGCGCTCGGGGCGGACTTCGAGGGGCGGGGAGGGGTCCTCGACGAGACCATCGACGCACTGAAGGCGGCGCTCGGCCCCGAGGAGTACCCGGAGTTCGCGGGGGAACGGTTCTCCTTCGCCGGGCTCGGGCAGCTGCCGCGGCCGGCCCAGGAACGGGTGCCGGTCTGGGTGGGGGGCTCCTCGCCCGCCGCTGTGCGCCGGGCCGCGTTGCGGGGGGACGGCTGGCTGCCGCAGGGAGATCCGCGGGGGAAGCTGCCCGCGCAGATCGCCCGGCTGAAGGAGCTGCGCGAGGCGGCAGGCGTCGAGGAGCCGGTCGTCATCGGTGCGATCACCGAGCCGTTGTACGTCGGTGAGCCGGAGTGGTCCGTCGGGCGGCGGACCCTCACCGGAAAGCCGGAGGCCGTCGCCGAGTCGCTGCGTGAGTACGGGGCCATGGGCGTCCACCAGATCCAGGTGCGGTTCCGCAGTCGTAGCCGTAGCGAACTGACCGATCAGATGGCGGCGTTCGCCGCCGAGGTCGCACCCCATCTCGACAGGTAGGAGTCAGGTCATGGGCAAGCTGGACGGGCGGGTCGTGCTGATCAGCGGTGCGGCGCGCGGACAGGGCGAGCAGGAGGCGAGGCTCTTCGTCGCGGAGGGTGCGCGGGTGGTGATCGCCGATGTGCTCGACGAGCAGGGCGAGGCGCTGGCCAAGGAGCTGGAGGAGGAGTCCGGGAAGGACATCGCCCGGTTCGTCCATCTGGATGTGAGCCGGGAGGAGGAGTGGCAGGCCGCCGTCGCCGCCGCGAAGGACACCTTCGGAAGGATCGACGGGCTGGTCAACAACGCGGGGATACTCCGGTTCAACGAGCTGGTGACCACACCGCTGGAGGAGTTCCAGCAGGTGGTGCAGGTCAACCAGGTGGGTGCCTTCCTGGGGATCAAGAACGTCGCGCCCGAGATCGAGGCCGCGGGCGGCGGGACCATCGTGAACACCGCCTCGTACACGGGGCTCACGGGCATGGCGTTCGTGGGCGCGTACGCCGCCACCAAGCATGCGGTGCTCGGTCTGACCAAGGTGGCGGCCGTGGAGCTGGCCGCGAAGGGGATACGGGTCAACGCCGTCTGCCCCGGGGCTGTGGACACCGCGATGACCAATCCGGCGGCACTGGACCCGTCCGCGGACCCGGAGGAGTCCAGGGCCGCGGTGGCCGAGCTGTACAAGAAGCTCGTACCGCTGGGGCGGATCGGGCGGCCGCAGGAGGTGGCGGCGCTGGCGCTCTTCCTGACCTCGGACGATTCCTCGTACATCACCGGGCAGCCGTTCGTCATCGACGGAGGATGGCTGGCGGGTGTCAGCCTGTTCTGAGGTGGCTGACGAAGCGTCAGGTATTGACGGGCGCGGGTGCCGGTGAAACAGTCGGACGCATCCAAATCTGACGGAGCGTCAGAAATGAATGAGGACGGTGAACCCCCTTGGAATTCGGGATCTTTGTACAGGGGTACGTGCCCGCCGCACGGGCCAAGGTTGACCCCGAGGCAGAGCACAAGGCGCTGATCGAGGAGACCGAGTACGTCATCCAGGCGGACAAGTCCGGCTTCAAGTACGCCTGGGCCTCCGAGCACCACTTCCTGGAGGAGTACTCGCACCTCTCGGCCAACGATGTGTACCTGGGCTACCTCGCACACGCCACCGACCGCATCCACCTCGGATCCGGCATCTTCAACCCGCTCGCCCCCGTCAACCACCCGGTGAAGGTGGCCGAGAAGGTCGCCATGCTCGACCACCTCTCCGAGGGCCGCTTCGAATTCGGCTCCGGGCGCGGGGCCGGCAGCCACGAGATCCTGGGCTTCATGCCGGGCATCACCGACATGAACCACACCAAGGAACTCTGGGAAGAGACCATCGCCGAGTTCCCCAAGATGTGGCTCCAGGACGAGTACGTCGGCTTCCAGGGAAAGCACTGGTCACTGCCGCCGCGCAAGATCCTGCCCAAGCCGTACGGGAAGTCGCACCCGGCGATGTGGTACGCGGCCGGATCGCCGTCCAGTTACGCGATGGCGGGCAAAAAGGGGCTCGGCGTGCTGGGCTTCAGCGTGCAGAAGGTCTCGGACATGGAGTGGGTCGTCGAGTCCTACAAGACGGCCGTCAAGGAGGCCGAACCCGTCGGGGACTTCGTCAACGACAACGTCATGGTCACCTCCACGGCCATCTGCGCCGAGACGCACGCGAAGGCCGTCGAGATCGCGGTGGGCGGCGGTCTGAACTATCTGCAGTCGCTGCTGTTCCGCTACCACGACACGTTCCCGCGGCCCGAGGGCATCCCGGAGTGGCCCGAGCTGCTGCCGGAGTACTCCGAGGAGATCATCGAGCTCCTGATCGCCGAGGAGCTGATGATCTGCGGTGATCCGGACGAGGTGCTGCGGCAGTGCAAGCGGTGGGAGCAGGCAGGGGCGGATCAGCTGAGCTTCGGGTTGCCGATCGGGATCAGCCGTGAGGACACGTTGAACTCGATCAGGCTGATCGGCGAGCACGTGATCCCGAAGATCGACACGGACCCGGTGCACCGGACCTCGCGGTTCCGGGGGGCGGCGGGCCGCGCGTAGGGCGTGTTTCGAAAGTCCCGTCGTCCGCCCGAAGGGCGGGCCCCGCGGCGTCTGGTGCGTGCGATCGCAAGGCGGAGGGTCGTCCTCGTACT
>NZ_JBEOYU010000042.1:35532-53931 GCF_040297265.1 Streptomyces sp. NPDC001832 | reverse complement strand
GGCAGGCAACGTTCGCCCCGTCGCGACGCCCGGCACGCCGAGAGCACGCACCGGACGCCGCTCCTTGACGGGCAAACGTTGCCTGCCGCGGCACTAGCGAAGGGGACGCTCAGCCGCGTACCGCCCAAGGGCAGCACACTGCCGTTCTCATCTCGCGCCTCGGTGACACTCAGGATCAGGGCCCGCGACCGGCCGTTCCGTCCCGCGGGGCGGCCGGATGCAGGCGTCCACCGACCACGGCTACTACGCACTACGGCTGCAGCGTCCGCCTCGCCGGGACGACTCCGCCCGCAACCGCACGCTGGCGGGGGGCCGCTGTGCCGGTCCAGCAGGTGCCCCGCCGCGAGACGAGGCGGCGGAGCCAGAGTTCCGTGGACGCCAGGTGCGCCAGGCCGTCCAGCGGGAGCGGTTCGCCCTCCGAGGCCGCGCGCAGGGCCTTCCGCACGACGCGCGCCTCGACCAGGCCTGCGTCGGCGAGCAGTGGTGCGTCGAAGAGAGCGATCAGATCGGGAAGGGCGGCGCGCAGTCCGGTGCGGGCGGTCGTGTTCGAGGTGGCGAGGGAGGGGGTGCCCCAGCCTGGCGGCAGTTCGTGGATGCCCGCGCCCGCGAGTACCCGGCGCAGGACCGCGGCGCGGGCGCCCGGCTGGACCCGGAGCGATTCGGGCAGCGCACGGGCGGCGCGTACGACCTGATTGTCGAGGAACGGGGCGTGCAGCCGCTGGCTGCGGTTTTCCGCGGCCTGTTCCAGAATCCGGTGGTCGGCGGCGTACCGGGCGAGGGCGGCCCGGGCGCGGGCCTCGCCCGGGCGCTGGACGGAGGTGGGGCGGATCGCCGCCTCCTGCAGACGAACCGAAACTTCGGCGAGCGCCTCCCCCGTCAGCCAGCGGGCGGCGGGCCCCGGCCGCGACCAGGCGAGGGCGGCGAGCGAGGCTTCGGCGGGGGTGTCGAGATCGGAGGGGTGGCGGTTGGCGTCCGGCAGCCGGTCGGCTGCCGTTTCCAGACCGGTGCGGTACGACGTGCGGGACAGGCGGCGGGCCGCGCGGTAGACGGTCAGTGGGACGAAGAGGGAGTGCGCAGTCTGGCCCTCGGCCTTGGCGAGTGCGGCGACCGGGCGCAGCAGATGGCGTCGGCGCCGGTCCATCAGCAGGTCGGCGAGGCGGGCCGGGTGGGCGTCGAGCACCTGCCGGGCTCCGCCGCCGACGAAGTGGTCGGCGCTGCCGGAGGCGAGGCGGCGGCGGTGCCGCTCGGCGCTGACGAGGAACGGGGCGGGTTCATCGGTGAGCGGGCCGCCGCCCAGGTCGGCGTAGGGCAGTGCCTCTTTCCCGGCGGCGACGACGACATGGTGCAGGCGGGGGTTGGCGGCGATGACGCGGGCCCGTTCGAGTTCGTCCTCGTGTCCGCGTGTGGTGAGGTCGTTGAAGGTGACGGCAAGCAGCCGCTCCCCCGCTCCTGTGCCGTGGCCGAGGATGGTTCCGGGCAGGCCCGGCAGTCCGGCGGCGAGCAGGGCGAGGGTGGCGGAGGCGCTGCCTCCGGAGAGGTCGGCGCCGATGCCCGGTACGGGTGCGCCGCGAGCGGCGCGTCGTTCGGCGGGCCCCATACCGGGGATCGGTCCGGGGTCGGGCGGCAGGGTTTCGGGGGCGTGGCGCGGGGCGGTGAGCCTGGCGCGTACGGCTTCGACCAGCGCGTCGCGCACCCCTTCGACGGCGCTGACCGGGTCGAGTTGGGGCGCGGCGACGGCGAGGGAGGCCACCGCCTCGTACCCGGTGATCTCGCGTGACCCCTCGCGGAGGATGAGCGCGTGCCCGGGCGGAATGCGCTTCACTCCCGCGTACGGGGTGCCGTCGCGTAGCGCCTCCGGCGTTTCGGGGCAGGCGAGCAGGGCGGCCAGGTGACCGATGTCCAGCTGGGCTTCGATGAGGTCGGCGAGCGGGAGTGCGGCGGTGGCGTACGCCGTACCGCCGGCCCACGGTGTGTAGAACACCGGGCGGGCTCCGGCGAGATCCCCGATGACGGTGATCCGGCGGCCGACCTGGACGACGGTCGTGTAGCTGCCGGGCCAGGAGGTGAGATGGCGCAGGGCTCCGCCGCGGGCGGCGAGGAGGCCGGCGCGCATCTGTTCGTCGGTGGCACTGCAGCAGCCGAGTACGGCCATTCGGGCGGTGGGGGCGCCTTCGATGGTTTCGACCGCGCTGATACGGATCTCGTCGGGGCGCCAGTCGCCGACGGCCCAGAGCGGATCGGGGTCGCCCCACAGGAGCTGCGACCCGACGGGGTGCATCGTGCGCCCGTCCTCGGCAGCACCCACGGCACCGGCCGTGCCGAAGCTCGCGGCGATACTGCTCCACCCCGCCAACCAACGCATCGCCGCCTCCACAGGCTGTGGACGAAACGGCGCAGCTGGAAAGTATCGGGAGAACTGCCGGTAACGCGTGGCGCCGTTGCGAATATGCTGCCACGACAAAGGCGCGCAGGAGGGGCTACGGACAGCGCACGTCGGAAGCGCATGCGCCCCTGGCAAAGACCGGGATGGGACGGACGGCAGCCGGGTGCGGACGGACGCGTGTCGGGCGGCAACCGACGGCGGGTTCCCCGAGGGCCGACCGAAGCGCGGCCCGCGCGAGGCGACTCATGCGCCAACAGGCTTACGGATTGGGCACGTTGAGTTCCCCGTACGAGAGCGAGATCTACCGGCCGGAATCCGGCCACACCCCGAAGCACCCACGGACAGGTGAGGGATGGTTCCGAACGGTCGACGGGATGTGCGCAAATCGGTTGACCTGCCCTCAGTCGACCGATGACATTCAGCCATTCTCAGAGCACGCTGCAACCCGGCGACAGGGAACTCGACGCATCAGAAGTCCCTTTTCACCCCACTTCATTCCCTGGCTCTTCCTATCCCTCTTGGCATCCTCCGTCGGCCGCAGGAGATCGCCACCTGCACGGCGGGCGGCCCCGGCACCGTCCCCGCACCCGGCCCCGTACCGGTGTCGATGCACAGCCCGGGAGGCGTCCGTTCACCTCCCGGACCGGTCCGCCGCCTGCGGGGAATGAGGCGGCAGTGTCCCCCAGCCCACTGAGTCCAATGCAGTGGGCCGACCCACGCAGCAACCATGGAAGCGCTTCCGAATCGGCCGTACGAGAGCGCACGGCCGGGCGCACGGCCACACGCCGGGAGCACGTACGGGACTCGGCGGGCGGTGTCGCCACCACGTGCGAACGGTGCCTCCGGGAGCGCACGAACGGGGCGTCGGGCCCGGCCCCCGGCCGGGGCCGGGGGCCGGGGGGCCGGGCCGCTGTGCGCGGCATCCAAAGCGGCACCGCCGCGGCGCCCGCAGCGGCGCCACGAAGCCGCTCGCGTCCACACGGACAACAATCCCGCCATACGGACGTCTGCCCCTTAACGGTAGGGATGCGGCGAACTACGCTGGGTTTACTGAGGTTCTCGGCAGGAGGCATATTCCTCGGGGCTCGGCCATAAGCGTCTGCGGCCGGAGTGCCGGGGTTCGTCCCTGGGGAGGACACGGTACGAATGCCGCGCGCCGCAACGGTGACGCGGCTGCCGTCTGTGTGTCGAGGGGTGGCGGATGTCCAGGGAGCAACGCGGACCGAACGAGAAGCTCGGAACCGTTCTCGCCCTCGCGGGAATCAGCAACGCCGGGCTCGCCCGGCGGGTCAACGACCTCGGGGCGCAGCGCGGTCTGACACTCCGGTACGACAAGACCTCGGTGGCCCGGTGGGTCGCCAAGGGCATGGTGCCGCAGGGCGCCGCGCCCCATCTCATCGCGGCGGCGATCGGCGCCAAACTCGGCCGGCCGGTCCCGCTGCACGAGATCGGGCTCGCGGACGCCGATCCGGCGCCGGAGGTCGGGCTGGCCTTCCCGCGCGATGTGGCCGAGGCCGTCCGTTCGGCGACCGAGCTGTACCGGCTGGATCTGGCCGGGCGACGGGCGGGCAGCGGCGGAATCTGGCAGTCGCTGGCGGGTTCGTTCTCGGTGAGTGCGTACGCGACGCCCGCGTCCCGCTGGCTGATATCCCCTGCCGACCCGTCGGTGGCACGTGACTCGACAGCCGCCGAGGCAGCCATCCTCGGAACCCACGGCACAAGGGGCGCACACCCCGGTGCAGCGGCACAGAGGGTGCCGGGCGCGGCGGGGGTCCTGGCCGCTCAGGGACCACTGGGGGCACAGTCGGCGCTCGGTGCACAGCCGGCACCCAGAACGCAGGCAGCGCTGAATGCGCAGGTGGCTCGGGCGACGCTGGGAACTCCGGGAGCTCCGCAGACACGGCGGACACCGTCCATCCCCGCCCAGCCGGGCCCGGAGACCGCGTCCACGCCCACGCCCACCGGCGCGACCACGATCACGGCCGACATCTCCCCGCTGCGGGTCGGCCACAGCGATGTCTCCAAGCTGCGCGAGGCGGCCCAGGACGCCCGCCGCTGGGACTCCAAGTACGGCGGCGGGGACTGGCGTTCCTCCATGGTTCCCGAGTGCTTACGCGTGGACGCCGCGCCCCTGCTGCTCGGTTCGTACAGTGACGAGGTGGGCCGGGCGCTCTTCGGCGCAGCGGCCGAACTGACCAGACTTGCCGGGTGGATGGCTTTCGACACCGGCCAGCAGGAGGCCGCACAGCGCTACTACATCCAGGCACTGCGACTCGCGCGGGCCGCGGCCGACGTGCCTCTCGGCGGCTATGTGCTCGCCTCGATGTCGCTGCAGGCGACCTACCGCGGCTTCGCCGACGAGGGGGTCGACCTCGCGCAGGCCGCCGTCGAACGCAACCGGGGGCTCGCCACTGCCCGCACCATGAGCTTCTTCCGCCTGGTGGAGGCACGCGCTCACGCGAAGGCGAGTGACGCACCGGCCGCGGGGGCAGCGCTGAAGGCCGCCGAAGGCTGGCTGGAGCGTTCCAGGGACGGCGATGCCGACCCGTCCTGGCTGGGCTTCTACTCGTACGACAGGTTCGCGGCCGACGCCGCGGAGTGCCACCTCGATCTGAAGGCGCCCCGTCAGGTGCGGCGCTTCACCGAGCAGGCCCTGTCCAGACCCACCGAGGAATTCGTCCGCTCGCACGGGCTGCGGCTGGTGGTGTCGGCTGTGGCCGAGCTGGAGTCGGGGAATCTGGACGCGGCCTGCGCGGCGGGCACTCGGGCGGTGGAGGTGGCGGGCCGCATCTCCTCGGCGCGGACCACGGAGTATGTGCGGGATCTGCTGCACCGGCTCGAACCGTACGGGCACGAGCCGCGCGTCGCCGAGCTGCGTGAAAGGGCCCGGCCGCTGCTGGTGGCGCCCGCGTAGCCGGACCGCGGCGCAAGCCCACGTATCTCCTCACAGCGTCGACACGACGTCCTTGCGGCATACAAACAGTGTCCGGACGGCATTGCGGTGGCAGTCGGCTGGCTGCCAATCGTGGGTGAGGTCGTAGGGATTCGGCGCCACGCTGGGCTTCACTGGTTTGAGTGCGTTGTCAGTGGGTCAGTGCACTATCGGGGTGGGAGGTGGCGTAATGGTGACGCACGCGGCGTACGACTGCGATGTGCTGGTGATCGGCGGCGGGATCGTCGGCCTGTCGACTGCTTATGCGATCACGCGCACCGCTCCGGGCGCCCGGGTGACGGTGCTGGAGAAGGAGTGGGGCCCCGCCCGTCACCAGACCGGGCGCAACAGCGGAGTGATCCACAGCGGCATCTACTACCGCCCCGGCTCGCTCAAGGCCCGTTACGCAGTGCGCGGCGCCACCGAAATGGTCGACTTCTGCGCCGAGCACGGCATCGCGCACGCGGTGACCAGCAAGCTGATCGTCGCGACCGAACGGTCCGAGCTGCCCCGGCTGCATGCACTGGTCCAGCGCGGCCGGCAGCACGGGCTGCCGGTGCGCGAGCTGGGGCCCGCCCAGATCGCGGAGTACGAGCCGCAGGTGCAAGGGCTCGCCGCGATCCGCGTCGGGACGACCGGGGTGTGCGATTTCGGGGCGGTCGCGGCGCGGTTCGCCGCCGAGGTGAGCGGGGCGGGCGGAGTGATCCGTTACGGGGCGGAAGTCACCGCGATCGACCGGCGCCCCTGGGGTGTGGCGGTGCGTACGGCGGACGGTCCGGTGGTACGGGCCCGGGTGCTGGTCAACTGCGCGGGCCTGCACTGCGACCGGGTGGCGCGGCTCGCGGGCGACGATCCGGGGGTGCGGATCGTTCCCTTCCGGGGGGAGTACTACGAGCTGGCGCGGCCGGAGCTGGTACGCGGCCTGGTCTATCCGGTGCCCGATCCGGCGTTCCCGTTCCTCGGCGTGCATCTGACCCGGGGCCACGACGGCAGCGTCCACGTCGGGCCGAACGCGGTGCCGGCGCTGGCCCGCGAGGGGTACGGCTGGCCTGTCGTACGCCCCCGTGAGCTGGCGAACACCCTGACCTGGCCCGGCACCTGGCAGATCGCGCGCAGACACTGGCGGTACGGGGCGGGCGAGATGCACCGTTCGCTGTCGAAGCGGGCGTTCACGACAGCCGTGCAACGGCTGTTGCCCGAGGTCACGGAGTCCGATCTGCGTCCGGCCCCGGCCGGCGTCAGGGCCCAGGCCGTACTGCGGGACGGCACCCTGGTGGACGACTTCCTGATCCGCGAGGCCCCGCACACCGTGCACGTACTGAACGCTCCGTCGCCCGCCGCGACGGCCTCCCTGCCCATCGGGCGGGAGGTGGCACGCAGGGCGCTGCTCCGGGCGCGGGGGACGGAGTGGAAGCCGCCCGCCGTAGAATCGGGGCATTGTGTCTGAGTCCTCGAACCTCTCCGCAGTTCCCTCCGCGAATCCTTCCGCCCCTGCGTCCGGCGATGCCGCGGCCGGGAAGAGCAACGCCGCAACCGAGACGTCCACCGCCTCCTCGGCCCCCGCCCCCGCCTCCGCCGCTGCCGGGATTCCGGACGATCTGCGCGCCGCCTCCTTCGAGCGGCAGCGCAGGCTGCGCCAGGAACCGCGCTTCCCCGGCGGACCCGCGATCGATCCGGCCGGATCGCACCACGAACGCCGGATCCGCAGCTTCCAGCCGCGCCGCAGCCGCGTCACGCCCGGCCAGGAGGACGCCCTGCTGCGGCTCTGGCCGAAGTGGGGCCTGGACATCGACGGGCAGCGCGTCCTCGACCTGCCCGCGCTGTTCAACGGGCTTCCAGCCGTGCTGGAGATCGGTTTCGGAATGGGTGAGGCCACAGCGCACATGGCGGCCGACGACCCGGGCACGGGCATTCTCGCCGTCGATGTGCACACCCCGGGCCAGGGCAATCTGCTCGGTCTGGCGGACCGGAACGGCTTGTCCAACATCCGGGTCGCCAACGGTGACGCGATCATCCTGCTGCGCGAGATGCTGAAGCCGGACTCGTTGGACGGGCTGCGGGTGTACTTCCCCGACCCGTGGCCCAAGAAGCGCCATCACAAGCGGCGGCTGATACAGCCGGAGTTCCTCGATCTGGTGGCGCAGCGGCTGAAGCCGGGGGCTGTGATCCACTGTGCGACCGACTGGGAGCCGTACGCCGAACAGATGCTGGAGGTGCTGACCGCGCACCCCCTCTTCGAGAACACCCAGGCGGACGGCTACGCGCCGCGGCCGGCGTTCCGGCCACTGACCCGGTTCGAGCGGCAGGGCCTCGACAAGGGCCATGTCGTGCACGACCTGCTCTTCGCCCGCCGCTGACGGTCCGCCCGGAGGCAATAACGGCCTCGGAAGAGACTTGGCGGACCCGTCGCCCCATGGCGAGCTGTCAGTGCTGCTCGTTAGGGTCATCGGATGGTGTCCGACGGGTCTGTCCAGCAGCGGCAGTCGCAACCGGCCGTCCCGCTCCTCGAGGAGCAGCGGGTCGGCGAGATCCTGGCTGCCGTGCCGGAGCGCAGGCACTGGCGGTACCGGCCGCGCCGCGTCGGCATGGTGTGGCGCAGCAGGACGTTCCGCATCGCGGCTGTGTTCACGGTGCTCGCGCTATGCGGCCTGGCGATCCTGGCGCTGGTCCGCGATCAGACAGGCACCGAGGGCTTTCTCGTAGGCCTGGGTCTCGCCGTGCTGCCCGTCCCGCTCCTGATGGCGGCGTTCCGCTGGCTGGACCGGGTCGAACCTGCGCCGTGGCGGAATCTGCTGTTCTCCTTCGCCTGGGGTGCGTTCGCGGCCGCCCTGATCGCGATCATCGCGAATTCGTTCGCGACTCGCTGGATAGCCGCGGCCACCGCCGACCCGTCGGGCGCCAACACCCTCGGCGCCACGGTCATAGCGCCGGTCATCGAGGAGAGCGCCAAGGCCGCGGCCGTCCTGCTGATCTTCCTGTTCCGAAGGCGGGAGTTCAACGGGATCGTAGACGGCGTCGTCATCGCCGGCTTCACCGCGAGCGGCTTCGCCTTCACCGAGAACATCCTCTACCTGGGCACCGCCTTCGGTGAGGACCAGCAGATAGGCGCCTCGGGCGTAGTCTCGGTGACCGCCGCGACGTTCTTCGTACGGGCGGTGATGTCGCCGTTCGCGCATCCGCTCTTCACGGTGCTGACCGGAATAGGTTTCGGACTGGCCGCGGTCAGTGCGCGGCGCCGCCGGATCCGCCGTATCGTGCTGCCGCTGCTGGGTCTCGTCCTCGCCATGGGCATGCACGCCCTGTGGAACGGGTCGGCGTCATTCGGCCCGTACGGCTTCTATGCCGTGTACTGGGTGTTCATGGTCCCGGTCTTCGGCCTGGTGACCTGGCTGGCGATCTGGTCGCGCCAGCGGGAGCTGCGTGCGCTCTCCGCCGAGCTGCCTGCCTATGCTGCGGCCGGCTGGCTGACCCCCGCCGAACCGCTCGCCCTCTCCTCGATGCGGGCCCGCGGCATGGCACGCGAGGCGGCACGCCGACAACACGTCGCCGCAGCCTGGGGAAGCCCGTACGGAACGGCGTACGCGCCAGGATTCGGGCCAGGGCACGCGCCAGGATTCGGACCGGGGCACGTGTCGCCCGGGTCCAGGCCGTCGGCCCAGGTCAGGGCTCATGCCAAAGCGCAGGCCAAGGCCCGCGGAAGGGCTGCCGCCCGCACCGTCGCCGAGTACGAATCGTTCGCGACGTCACTGGCCTCGCTGCGCCGACAGGCGCGCCGCGGGGCGGCGGGCCCGGACTTCGCCGAGCGCGAGCTGGAGCTGCTGCACCACCTCTGGCAGCGCAGGGGCGTGGCCGCTCCCGCCCTGACGTACGCGGCGCAGGCTACGGGACGCCTGCGCCCCCACCCCCTGCCGACGGCCGCGTTCGCGCACCCGTTCCCGCAACACACGCAGTACGGCGGCTACGGCTACAACCCGTACCTGACCCCGCACCGAACGTCGCCACCGCAGTAGGGGCGTTCGCGAGCAGCCGGCCGCGATCCGTGGACGGCCCGGCCGTCCTCGTCAGGCGGCGTCCGCCATTCCGACAGGCCGGCAGCCCTGACGTCGGGGGTGAGCGTCAGGGCTGCCGGGGTTCAACGGCCGGTGAACCGGCTCGGATCACGAGGGCCGGGAGTAGGCCGCCCGGTGGATCAAGGGTTGAGGCCCTTGTCGCGCAGCCAGGCCATCGGGTCGATGCCCGCGCCGTCGGGGGTGTGGACCTCCAGGTGGAGGTGCGGGCCCGTGACATTGCCGGTCGCGCCGACCCGGCCAATGGTGTCACCGGTGGTGACCTTCTGGCCGACACTGACGCTGATCGAGGACTGGTGGCAGTACCACACCTCCGTACCGTCCTCGAGCTCCAGCACCGTGCGGTAGCCGTACGAGCCGGACCAGCCTGCGGACTTGATGGTGCCGCCGTGTACGGCCTTGATCGGGGTGCCGGTCGGCGCCGCGAAGTCAAGTCCGGTGTGGTGGCCGGAGGACCACATCGAGCCGGCTTGGCCGTAGGTCGAGGTGACCGTGTACGAGGAGGTCGGGAGGGCATAGCTGGCGGCGAGCTTGGCGAGCCGCAGCGCCTCGGCCTTCGCCTTGGCCTCCTCCTCCGCCTTCTTCTTCTCGGCGGCGGCCTTGGCCTCGGCCGCGTCCTGCTGCTTCTTGGCCTCCGCGGCGGCCTTCTCCGCGGCCGCCTTCTCCTGGGCCGCCATGGCTTCGGCGGCGGCGGCGTCATGCTGCTGCTCGGCCTGCTGGAGGATGCGGGCGCGGAGTGCCTCGCCCGCATCCGTCGCGCCCTGCTCGGCCTCGGCGGTGGTGAGGCCGGCGGTGGTGAGCGGGGCGGTAGCGGCGACGGCCTCGGACTTGTCGGCCTCGGACTCACCGGAGAACAGGGAGCCCACGCCGGCAAGGGACTTGGCGTCGGGGAGGCTGTCCGAGATGGAGTCGGGAAGGGAGATGGAGACCGGCGGCTTGCTCTGCGCGGTGGCCATGCCGCCCGCGCCGACTGCCGCGATGACGCCGACCCCGAGCACCGTGGAGCTACGGGCAAGTCCGTTGCGCTGCTTGGCGACGCGGTGCTTGCCGCGTACGGGGCGGACGGACTCCTCGGTGGGGTTCCACTCGTCCCAGCTTCCGCCGGGCCGGCCGTTGCCGTCGACGCGGAATTCGCTGCCGGTCTCACCGGCGAAGTCGCCGCCCGGCTCGGTGCCGTAACCGGCGCCGAACGCCGTTCCCGTCCCGGTGGTTCCGTGGTCGGAGCCGAAACCGGATCCGAAGTCAGCGCCGAAGCCGGAGCTGAACTCGGGGTTGAACCGAGAGGGGGCTTCGGGGGCAGGCTTGTTGGACGCCACGGGGGCGCACTCCTTTCCTTCCTTCTCGCCTACCGGGTTAGCTGACGGGTTCGGAGCAGGAAGGTCTCCTACGGCCCCTACGCCTCTCACGAGACACAGGTGTCCGATTCACCCCATGTAGATGGTTCCCCGGTTCCCTTGCGGAATTCGGCGCTCGCGCACGGTGCCGCCACTGACGACGGCTGGGACGACCGCGCTGCGTTATCGAACGTTAATAGACACACGGGCCTGATTCCAAGCTGTTCCCACTGATCGCTCAGGTCTTTGGCCAGGACTTTACGGGACACAACCGGGTGCAATAGGATGACTTGATCGCCCCTCAGCCATTACCCGGTTCCTGACGTTGCGTCAAACGTTATGCGGAGCGGCGCCTTTCAGTTACGCACGGTGGCGTCCCGCACCCAAGGCCGCGTCCCGGGCCACGCGAAGCACTGGGGCCACGCGAAGCACCCGACCCGCACAAGTCAGCCAGCCCGCACGACGCACCTGCCGCACCCCTCACGCCTCTTCCAGGGACACAATCCTCACGGTCCTGCGCCGGTCCAGCTGCCCCTCCGCGGGACGTACGACCGCGAGCAGCGCCATGTCGTCGGTCGTCTCGCCGCCCGTGTGCAGCCGTACATCATCGGTCAGCGCGGACAGCAGCTCCTCCGGCCCAGGAAAGATCTGACCGCGCAGCCGGGCCGCCGGATCGTAGAAGACCCCATCGGCGTTCCGCGCCTCAGAGAGACCGTCGGTATAGAGAAGCAGGGTCGCCCCCGCCGGCAGATCCCATTCGTCCGCCCGGTCGGGCCACGCCCCCAGCTCCATCCCGAGCGGCAGTGCGGGTACCGAGGGCCCCAGCACCTCCAGCGCCCCGTCCGCATGCAGCAGGATCGGCTCGGGGTGACCGCGGTTGACGATCCGCACCCGGGACACCCCGGACGGGATCTCGGCCAGCACGGCGGTGGTGAAGCCCTCCACCGCGTCCAGCCCGCCCCGAGCCCCCTCCCGCGCCAGCGCCCGCTCCAGCCGCTGCGCCACGCCTTCCAGCGAACGCTCCTGCTCGGCCGCCTCCCGGAACGCCCCGATGAGCACCGCCACCGACTCCACGGCGCCGATCCCTTTTCCCCGTACGTCCCCGACCACCAGCCGCACCCCCTGTGGGGTGTCCATCACGGCGAACAGGTCGCCGCCGACGTACTCGTCCGCCTGCGCCGCCTCGTACCGCGCCGCCACATGCAGCCCGCCGATCCGGTCGGACGGCTTCGGCAGCACCGCCCGCATGGCGGTCTCCGCAATGACCCGCGCGGAGGCCAGCTGCTCACCGCCGCGCCGTACGACCGTGTTGATCAGGACTGCGAGGGCCGAGACGGTGGCCAGGGTGAGCAGCTCGGTCAAGGGCACGGCCGGCGGCAATGTGTTGCTGGACAGCCGCACCACGGTGACGGCCACCATCGCGGCAATGCCGGTACAGATGGTGCTGGTCAGCGAGAAGAACGGCGCGGCGATCAACGGCGCCGCCACAAACAGCGGAATGGCGGTGAAGATCGGCGGGGTGAGGACATCGAACACCAGCCCGCCGAGGATCATCAGGGCGGGCAGCATGCGGACGAACCGCATGGCACGGGCGTCGCCGCCCCCGGCATGTCTGCCGCGCCGCTTCAGCCGCTTCCACACCTGTGGTCTCCTGCCCGGTACGCGCGCGGCTGCGGACGGTACCGCGCCCCACCCCCAGGCTCACCGGAGCGCAGCGCAGCGGCGACTCCTCATCAGCCAATGGGGGTACGTGCGCGGTACAGCTCACACCAACCTGGGCCGACCGCCCCACGCCCCGGACACAACAAAAATAAATCAGTCCCGGCACGCTGCGTGCGTGCCGGGACTGATTCTTCAGTAGCGGGGACAGGATTTGAACCTGCGACCTCTGGGTTATGAGCCCAGCGAGCTACCGAGCTGCTCCACCCCGCGTCGGTGAACACAACTCTACGGCATGTCCAGAGCGCTCATGACCACTCGGCGAATCATGACCGCCGCTTTCGGTACGTGCGCCCGGCTTTCACTACGTGCGCCCGGCTTTCAGTACGTGCGCCCGGCGTGGCCAAAGGCGTACGCAAGTCACCCGGCCCCCGCACCCCTCAGTTCGTATCGGAGATGTGGGGGGTGGCCTTCCCTTTGACCGCCGGGGGCTTCATCGGGTTCGCGCCGCGCTGCAGCGAGTGGAGGATCGCCAGCCCCTGGCCGACCACGCCGGCCGCCATCTCGTTGACTCCGTTGGTGCCGTTGAGAACGGTGAGATCGGCCCCCGACATACTGCGGGCGGCGGCGTCGGCCAGGGCGGGCAGATTCTCCACGATGCGGTTGGCCGCGATGAGCTCCTGATTGCCGTCGCGCAGCGAGGCGGCGCGCACGGTGTTGGCGTCGGCCTGCGCCTGGGCAAGGGCCCGCTCGGTGTACGCGCCGCCGTCGGCCTCGAACTTCGCCCGGTCACGGGCCGCTTCCGCGAGGGTGCGCTGACGGTACGCCTCGGCATCCGCCGGACGCCTGACCTCCGCTTCGAGCCGTTGCGCCGCGAGTCCGGCCTGCCGCTCGGCCAGCGCCGTCTGCTCCTCGATGACCTCCTGCGAGGCCCTGGCCTGCGCAAGTGGCCCGGCCTGCGCGGCCCGGGCGTTGTACTGCTCGGTCTCCGCGAGGAAACCGGCCCGCTTGATCGCGGTGTCGCGTTCGTACTCCGCCTTGAGCGCGGCGGCCTGCTGCTCGCGCTGGCTGGCTTCCTGGTCGGCCTTGGCCTCGGCGATCCGGGCCTGACTGGCGACCGCGGCGGCGTGCGGGGCGGCGAGGTTCTTGATGTAGCCAGTGGCGTCGTCGATCTCCTGGATCTGGAGGGCGTCCACCACGATGCCGAGCTTCTCCATCTCGCCGTGGCTGCCCGCGATGACCTCCTGGGAGACCCGGTTGCGCTCGCGGATGATCTGCTCCACTGTCAGTCCGCCGACGATGGAACGCAGGTGGCCTGCGAAGATCCGGCCGACGAGATCCTCCATCTGCTCCTGCTCGGTCAGGAAGCGGCGCGCCGCGTTGGCGATGGACACGGCGTCGTCGCCGACCTTGAAGACGGCGACGGCCCGGACGTTGAGGCGGATGCCCTGCTGCGTCACGCAGTCCTCGGTGAGCTCCGCCTCGCGCAGCGCCAGGGAGAGCATGCGCGCCTTCTGCTTCACCGGGAGTACGAAACTGCCGTGTCCGGTGACGATCCGGAACTGGGTGTCCAGCGTCTGCCCCTTGGAACCGGATATGAGCATCGCCTCGTTGGGGGCGGGAACGTGCCAGAAGAACATCGGAAGACTCCTGCCGTACGTGACTGCCCGGCACGGGTATGTCGTTGCTTCGTCTCAGGACGGCAGGCGTTCCACGATCACTCCGCGCGCCGAGACCGAGTCGACGACAACGACACGTACATCCCTCTCGATCGACGTGGCCGACCATGCGGTGTAGGCCTCCGACCCACCTCTTACGGCCACCAGCACTTCGCCCGGACCATTGGGCGGAATCGGCACGGTGACACGGCCTATCGCCCCGACCGGGCTTCGGGCGGACTCATCTGCCGTGTGCATGCGCCCTCGCGAGCGTCCCTGCGCGCGCCTGCTCACATCGCCGCTCACGCCGCTTCTCATGCCTCTTCATGAACACGGGGCGACCCCGCCTCCTGGAGGCCCGAACCTCCCTCGACATTTCCACGGTACTCCGCAACCGCCACCGAGGATCGCCCCGGAGGGCGGCCTCGAACGACTGTCGCTGAGCCTCCGGCACCGGCCCTCGTCCTGGCGCTCTCCCGCAGCCGCGACGCGTATGTCTCCCTCCCCGAGGTCCGGCGAACTGGCACGGCTCCCGGACCGCGGGGAGGCTTGAGACATCAGCCCATGGTGGCCGATTCCGCCCGCGGTTCTCGGAGTGCCGCAGCACCGGCGTACATCTGCCCACGCCGACGGCCCGACAGCAGGGGAGGCCGGGCGGGATGCGGTCCCTCTCTCGGCGAGCAGGGAGATGGCGGTCCATGAACGGCAGCACGCTCGAAACCCTGGACTCGATGCGGAGCGCACTGCGCGGTCCCGTCATCGGTCCGCAGGACCCGGAGTACCGAACCGCCCGCACGATCTACAACGCCATGATCGACAAACGCCCGTCGGCCGTGGTGCGGTGCAGCGACGCGGCGGATGTCATGGCCGCGGTCGATTTCGTCCGGGACGAGGGGCTCGCACTCGCGGTCCGCGGCGGCGGACACAGCGGTGCCGGCCTGTGTCTGGTGGACGACGGCGTCACCATCGATCTGTCACCCATGCGCTGGGCGCACATCGACCCCACCGCGCGAACGGCCACGGTCGGTGGCGGCGCCACGCTGAGCGACCTCGACCACGCCGCGCACGCCTTCCAACTGGCCACCCCCGCCGGAATCCAGTCGACCACCGGCGTCGGCGGCCTCACCCTGGGCGGCGGCCATGGCCACCTCACCCGCAGATACGGACTGACGGCCGACAACCTGCTGGCCGCGGACGTGGTCCTGGCGGACGGCACTTCGGTGACCGCGAGCGGCACCACCCACCCCGACCTGTTCTGGGCGCTGCGCGGCGGGGGCGGGAACTTCGGCATCGTCACTTCCTTCACCTTCCGGATGCACCCCGTGGACACCGTGGGCTTCGCCATCACCCTCTGGCCGGTCGACCGGGCCCCCGACATACTCCGCTGGTACCGCGAATTCCTGCCGAACGCCACCGAGAACCTGAGCGGCTTCTTCGCCGCGCTGACCGTGCCGCCCGGCCCCCCGTTCCCGGAGGAGATCCACGGTCAGAAGGTGTGCGGTGTCGTGTGGTGCTGGACCGGCGACCCCGGCCTCCTCGAAGCCACCCTGAAACCCGTGAACGACCCCGGCCCGCCCGCCTTCCACTTCACGACGCCGATGCCCTACACCACCCTGCAGTCCATGTTCGACGAGCTGCTCCCCGCCGGCCTGCAGTGGTACTGGCGCGGCAACTTCTTCGACCGGATCACCGACGACGCCATCGCCGTCCACGCCAAGTACACCGAGAACCTCCCCACCGACCTGTCGACGATGCACCTGTACCCGGTCGACGGCGCCGCCCACCAGCCGGGCCCCGACGACACCGCCTGGGCCTACCGGGACGCCGTCTGGTCCGGAATCATCGCGGGCATCGACCCGGACCCGGGCAACGCCGAGAGGCTCAGGCAGTGGTGTGTCGACTACTGGGAGGAGCTGCACCCGCAGTCCATGGGCGGTACGTACGTGAACTTCATCGGCGCGGGCGAGACCCCGGACCGGGTACGCGCCACCTACCGCGGCCACTACGACCGGCTCGCGGCCATCAAGCGCACCTACGACCCGCACAACCTCTTCCGTGCCAACCAGAACATCGAGCCGGCGGCCTGATCCAGCTGCCACGAGAACAGCCCCAGGTCAGATGTGCTCTGACCTGGGGCTGAGGTGTAGGCCGTGTGGGACTCGAACCCACAACCAACGGATTAAAAGTCCGCTGCTCTGCCAATTGAGCTAACGGCCCTCGGCGAATCACCCCTGAGCATAGCCCGCCGGAACCCGGCCGCCGATCGGGTATCGGATACTGGGTCCCGTCGCGACGTGATCAGGACACGTCAGAGTGGCTTCAGTGGAGTGTCAGCGGAGCTTCCGCGAGGTTCGTCGGGAGTGGTCGTGCGTTTGTGATTCGGGTTGAGGAACCAGTGGCGTGCCGAGGCCAGCCACCACGTCGCGGCGAAGCCGAGGACCACCAGGACCGCGACAGGGGCGTAGTTGAACGTCTCCTGGTTGACCGGCGAGACCTGCGGCAGCATGAAGAGCACCGTGATGATCACGACCCAGGTGACCGCGACGACACCGATCGGGCGGGACCAGCGGCCCAGGTGCCAGGGGCCCGGGGTGAAGTCGTCACCCCGGAGCAGGCGGAGCAGGGTGGGGATGACATAGGCGATGTACAGGCCGATCACAGCGATCGAGGTCACCGCGGCGTACGCCGTGACGTTGATCAGGTACGGGAGGCCCAGGGCCAGGGCGCCGAGGGCGGCGAGCCAGACCGCGGCGACGGGGGTGCGGGTGCGTGGGCCGACCGTGTGCCAGACGCGGGAGAAGGGCAGCGCCCCGTCCCGGGAAAAGGCGTAGATCATACGGCTGTTGGCGGTCACGGATGCCATGCCGCAGAACAGCTGGGCGCCGATCACGATCAACAGCAGGAGCTTTCCGGTGGTGGCTCCGAGGGCGTCCAGGAGGATCTGGGCGGGCGGGGCGCCGGTCGGGGAGTTCAGCGCCCCGTCGTACGACTGGATGGCGAACGTGAAGCCGAGGAGGAGTACGAAGCCGGCGATCCATGAGGTCCAGATCGACCGGACAATGCCGCGCGGGCCCGCCATGGCCGCGTCGTGGGTCTCCTCCGTCATATGGGCTGAGGCGTCGTAGCCGGTGAAGGTGTACTGGGCCATCAGCAGGCCGAGCATGACGACGTAGAAGCCGCTGCCCCAACCGGTGTTGTTCACGAACTCGGTGAAGACGAACGACGCCGACTGATGCGAGTCCGGTACGAAGGTCAGGGCGCCGACGATGACTGCGACGCCGATGACGTGCCACCAGACGCTCACGCTGTTCAGGATCGCGACGATCCGTACGCCGAAAGTGTTGAGCAGGCCGTGCAGCAGCAGGATCGCGGCGAAGAGCAGGATCGTACGGGTGGGAGTGACCTCGAAGCCGAACTGGAGGTTCAGATACGCGCCCAGGAAGGACGCCGCCCCGAAGTCGATCCCGGCCGTCACAGCGACCTGGCCGAGGACGTTGAACCAGCCCGTGAACCAGGCCCAGGCCGCGGCCGAGCGCGGCGGGGCCAGGCGGTGGGCCCAGAAGTAGAGGCCGGCGGAGGTCGGGTACGCCGAACAGATCTCGGCCATCGCCAGGCCGACGAACAGCGTCATCAGGCCGACACCGACCCAGCCCCAGGTGATGACGACGGGGCCACCGGTGTTCATGCCGAAGAGGTAGAGCGTGAGACAGCCGGAGAGCACCGAGATGATCGTGAACGAAACGGCGTAGTTGGAGAACGCCGACATACGCCGGGCCAGCGTCTGCGTGTACCCGAGCTGCGCGAGACGCTCCTCGTCGGAAACGCCCGCAGGTGGCCTGTCCTCGCCGGTGTCTGTTGTCATGTCCCCAGCGATGCCCTCGCCCCGGTGCACGCATGCGGCCGTCATGGTTACGACTGGGTGTCACCGCTGCCGACGAGAAAGAAAAGCGGGCCCACTCGTAACGAGCGGGCCCGCTTTCCGTGGGCTCTCAACAGACCTTCAGCGGACCTTCAGCAGGTCCTGCTCACCGCGTTCAGCCGTTGCGCTTCCAACGCGGCTTGTCGTCGCGGCGGCCGAAGGAACCGGTGTTGGTGCCAGTGCCACGGTGGTCGTCGCGGCGGCCGGTCGGACGGTCGCTGCCACCGGAGCGGAAGCCGCCCGACGGACGGTCGTCACGACGGTCACGATTGAACGGCCGGTCGCTGCCACCGGAGCGGAAGCCGCCCGAGGGGCGGTCGTCGCGACGGTCGCGGTTGAACGACGGGCGGTCGTCGCCACGGCGGTCGAAGGAACGGCCGCCACGGTCGTCACGACGGTCGTTGGAGCGGAAGCCGCCCGACGGACGGTCGTCACGACGGTCACGGC
>NZ_JBEOYU010000042.1:0-35434 GCF_040297265.1 Streptomyces sp. NPDC001832 | reverse complement strand
GCTGAAGGACGGACGGTCGTTGTCGCGGCGGAAGCCACCCGACGAACGGTCGTCACGACGCTGGAAACCACCACGGTCGCCACCCCGGTCGTCACGACGGTCACGGCTGAAGGACGGACGGTCGTTGTCGCGGCGGAAGCCACCCGACGAACGGTCGTCACGACGCTGGAAACCACCACGGTCGCCACCCCGGTCGTCACGACGGTCGTTGCCGCCGCGGTAGCCGCCCCGGTCACCGCCGCGGTTGTCCCGGCGGTCGAAGTTGCCGCGGTCGTCACGGCGGTCGTCACGGGCGGCGGGCTGCACCGGTACGGAGACGGCGGCCTCGACAGCGGCCTCCGCCTCGGCGGCGGCCTCGGCCACTGCGGCCTCGGGGTCGTCGCCCCGCTCGCGCGCGGCACGGGCGACCAGGCGGTCGGCCTCCTCACGCAGCTCACCGGCGCGGCGCTGGACGCGCTCCAGCTGCCTGGTCAGGTCGGCGACCTCGCGCTCGGCCTGCTTGGCGGCGTTGTTCGCGGAGTCGGCCTGGACCTCGGTCAGCGAACGGGCGCCGGTGATCTCGGCAACCTCCGGGTCGAAGGCACCCGCGCCGCCCACGATGTGACGCGAGGCGTCGACGCCCGCGTCCTCCATGAGGCGGAAGATCTGACGGCGCTGGTGCGGCAGCGCCAGCGAGACGACGACACCGGACTTGCCGGCGCGGGCGGTACGGCCCGAGCGGTGCAGGTAGTCCTTGTGGTCACCGGCCGGGTCCACGTTCAGCACCAGGTCGATGCCGTCGACGTGAATACCGCGGGCGGCGACGTCGGTCGCGACGAGCGCGTTGACGTAACCGTCCTTGAAGTCGGCGAGCACACGGGTACGGGCGCCCTGTGTCATGCCACCGTGGAGTGCGTCCGCCTTGACGCCCGCCTCGACGAGCTGCTCGGCGATGCGGTCGGCACCCAGCTGGGTGCGGACGAAGATGATGGTGCGGCCCTTGCGGGCGGCGATGGCGGAGGTGACCGGCGCCTTGTCCTTCGGCTTCACGACGAGGACATGGTGCGTCATGGTCGTGACGTTGCCCTGGGCACTGTCGACCTCGTGGCTCACCGGGTTGTCCAGGTAGCGCTTGACCAGCGTGCCGATCTCGTTCTCCATCGTGGCGGAGAAGAGCATGCGCTGGCCGCCGACCGGAACCTGGTCGAGCAGTTCGGTGACCTCGGGCAGGAATCCCAGGTCGGACATCTGGTCGGCCTCGTCGAGGACGGCAACCTGGACATTCTCCAGGGAGCAGGCGCCCCGGTTGATGATGTCGCGCAGCCGGCCCGGAGTGGCGACGAGGATGTCGACACCGCGCTCCAGCGCATAGATCTGGTTGCCCATCGACGTTCCGCCGCAGACGACCTTCATCTTCAGGCCGAGCACATCACCGTACGGCTGAAGCGCGTCCGCGACCTGCATCGCGAGCTCACGGGTCGGAGTGAGGATGACGGCGCGGGGCTTCTTCTTCTCGGTGTGGCCGCCGGCCAGCGCGGCCAGGGTCGGCAGACCGAAGGAGAGTGTCTTGCCGGAGCCGGTACGGCCGCGGCCCAGGATGTCCTTGCCGGCCAGGGCGTCCGGAATGGTCGCGGCCTGGATCGGGAAGGGCGCGGTCACACCGTTCTGCGCGAGCTTGCGGACGATGCCGTCGGGCAGGCCCAGGTCGGCGAAGGTGACGGTCGGCTCGGCGTCCGCGTCGACGGCGGAGTCGGTGTCGGCCTGCGGGGCGTCGGCCTCGATGGAGTCGGCGGACTCCACGACGACTGCCTCTGCGGACTCGACGAGCTCGTCGTTCTCGGGCATGACGGTGCGGTCAGAACTGGAAATTGACATGCGAAATGCGAAACCTTCCGGAGTCTCGGCACGCGCCCGTAACTCCGTGATTCGCAATTTCGACCGCCTCAATGCGGTCCAGCCACGGCAAGGGAGAGTACGCGCCACACGGCGCGCTTCTGTTTCGGCGCCGGGCAATGGGATCAAACGATCTGCCACCATACGCACTCCCCCCCACATTGCGCAAACCACCCTCCTCTCGACTCCCTGCTACACAGGGCTACACAGGCCCCACCTGCGGCGAGACGTCCGGGGTCCGCAGCACCCATGGCTCCTTGGGCGCACTCATCGCGTCGTGGCGGAGCCGAGCCGCCGACGAGGCGGACGGCTGCGGCGACGGTTCCGAGGGCTCCGGCTCCGGCTCCGGGGAGGCGGGCGGCTCGGGGGTGGCCGGCTCGGACGGCGGCGGGGATTCGGGCTGCTGCGGCACCACGGGCCCCGGCTGCGAGACCGAGGGCACCGGCAGCCCACCACCCCCGGTCGGGCCCGGATCACCCGGTTTCACGCCGGGACGCACGCCGCCGGGTGAGCTCGAAGGGCCGGCGGAGCCGCTCGGCTCCGGAGATTCGGCCACCTCCCGTTCGGAATGCGCCTCGGCACGGCCACCACGGTTGCGGGCGCCGCCCGTGCCCGCACCGGTGCCGCCGTCCGGCCCCGCCGCGCTCCCCTTCGGCTCGGACGACGGCGACCGCACCGGTTTCCCTCCGTCGTCGCCGACGCTCATGCAGCCTGTGGACGCGGCGACCGTCACTGCGATGACGGCCGCCCATCGGACGGGAGCGGACAACTGGCGCACGGGAGGCACCTCCGGGGGTACGAAGAGAGGCGGAGCGGTACGGGAAGAAGCGGGGGGCGCCGTGCCCAACTCCCTTTGCCCCGCCGGGGACACGCCGCACGCCCGGCCCACACAGCTCCCGCACGCCTCCCGCACGACGCCCGCACGGCGCTGGCAAGATCGCCCCTCGCGTCACGCCTTGCGTAAGAAGCTGTTTTCGACGCAGAAGAGGAACCGGTGGCCGCCACCCCTGAGGTGTCCAAGCAAACGGCCCGCCCGTCCCCGACAATGGCCATGTGCTGGAGATGACCCGTGAGGCATTCGAAGAGCTGGTGAGCCAGGCCCTTGATCAGATTCCCCCGGAGCTGACCCGGGTCATGGACAACGTGGCCGTGTTCGTGGAGGACGAACCGCCCGCCGACGACCCGGAGCTACTGGGCCTCTACGAGGGGACCCCGCTCACGGAGCGCGGTGAGTGGTACGCCGGAGTGCTTCCGGACCGCATCACGATCTACATGGGCCCCACACTGCGGTTCTGCGAAACACCGGAGGACGTGGTCCACGAGGTGGCCGTGACCGTCATCCATGAGGTGGCCCACCACTTCGGCATCGAGGACGCGCGGCTCCACGAACTCGGCTGGGGCTGACGTCCCCGATCACCCCGGGCGGTCCTGGCCCGACGACGGCCGAGGTCAGCCGCCATCTGGAGGAGAAACCGACCGGAGCGACCCCTCCGCCTATTCAGTTTGGCTGACGACGAAACGCCGTAGTACAGTCTCCGACGTGCCCAAGGGCGCCGGTCAGGACTTGACCGTTCTGAGACCCTAGAGGTTGAAGGAGAAGCGGAACCTCTCGAGGGAAAGCGGAGTCACATGCTTCTCACCTTCCTCCCATCGGGGCGACAGGCGCGGAAGCAGTAGCACCAGCAGTTCTGCCCTCATCGTCTAGTGGCCCAGGACGCCGCCCTTTCAAGGCGGTAGCACGGGTTCGAATCCCGTTGGGGGCACGCACCACCTTGTGCGACACTTAGTCGCACAACAGCTTGGTCCTGTGGAGCAGTTTGGAGTGCTCGCCACCCTGTCAAGGTGGAGGCCGCGGGTTCAAATCCCGTCAGGACCGCTGCAGCCCTTATGAGCTGCGTGGCTGGGTAGCTCAGTTGGTACGAGCGATCGCCTGAAAAGCGATAGGTCGCCGGTTCGATCCCGGCCCCAGCCACCACCCGAAGGCCCCGTCCGGTGGACGGGGCCTTTGTCATGTCAGGCTTCCTCCCGGTCCGCCGAGTTCGCGCCCCGGCCGCGCCACGCCCGTACCGCCAGCGCTGCCAGCACCACCGCGACCACGGCTACCAGCGCCAGTGCGTCCGGCACATGTTCTCCGATGCGCTGGGCCCACTGCTCGACGGCGAATGAATTGTCCACGTCCAGCAGTCCGGGCAGCGCCGTCGTCCCGTCGTACACGAGGAACAGCACGCCGAGCCCGATGAAGAAGAGCCCCGACAGCAGCGTCGTGGTGTGCAGCTCGAAGCGGCCGAGCCGGAAGGCACGACCCCGTAGCCAGGCCCGTCGGCCCAGGTCGAAGCGTTCCCAGAGCAGCGCGAGCAGAAAGAGCGGGACCGCCATGCCGAGGGCGTAGACAGCAAGCAGCAGTCCGCCGTAGACCGGGCTGCCGCTGACCGCCGCCACAGTGAGGACGCTGCCGAGGATCGGGCCCGCGCAGAAACCGGCCAGTCCGTATACGGCGCCCAGCGCGTAGACGGATACGGCGGTGGTCGGACGGATTCGGCCACTGAGGGCGGTGATCCGGCGGGAGGCAAAGCCCAGACCCACGATCTGCACGATGCCGAGCACGATGATCAGCCACCCGGCGCCGAGGACTAGCACGTCGCGGTGGCTGTAGAAGAGCCGTCCGGCGTACGAGCCGGCGGCGCCGAGCGGGACCAGGGTGGTGGCCAGACCGGCGTAGAAGATGCCGGTACGGGCCAGGAGTCTCGAGGTGGAGTCGATGGAGTAGGCGAAGAAGGCGGGCAGCAGCAGTGCGCTGCACGGGCTGACCAGGGCGAGCAGCCCGCCGAGGAAGGCCGCGAAGTAGCCGATGTCAGCCGTCATTTCGCGCCGCCCTCGGCGCCCTTGGTGCGGGCCTCTTCGGCCGCCGTTTCGATGGCCTGGGTGAAGGTCTCCATCGACTGGGCGCCGGCGATCGGACGGCCATTGATCAGGAACGACGGGGTGGAGGTCGCGCCGATCCCGTATGCCTCTTCCTGGTCCTTGCTCACCGCGGCGCGGGCGGCGGAGCTGTCGGTGTCGCGCAGGAACCGGTCGAGGTCCGGGACCCCGGCCTGCTGGGCGAGCGCCTTCAGCTGGTCCTTGTCGAACCCCTTCTCCTTGGCCCCCTCGGCGTACGCGGCACTGTAGTACTGCCAGAAGCGGTCCTGCTGCCCGGCGGCCCAGGCGGCGCGGGCCGCGGCCTCGGACCCGGCGCCGAAGATCGGGAAGTTGCGCCACTCGATGCGCAGGATGCCGTTGTCGACGTACTTCTTCACCAGCTCTGGTTCGGTGTCGCGGGCGAATTTGCCGCAGTAGCCGCATTTGAAGTCGGCGTACTCGATGAGGACGACGGGCGCATCCACCCGGCCCAGCGCGAGCTTGTCACCGGGGTCGCGCCGGGCAAGCTGCGCCAGCTCCGGATAGACGCCGGCGTCCGGGTCCTCGGTGACATCGGCGGCGGACGAGGAGGAGGAAGAGGAAGAGGAAGAAGGACCCGAGTGGTCGGGGGCGGTGGCCCGGAAGGAGGCGAAGCCGAGCAGGGTTGCGGCGAGGACGACTCCGGCGCCGTAGATCAGCGGCTTCCTGGACGACGGCGTACGTGAGGACGTGGACTTGGACATGCGGGACTCCGTGGTGGTGATGCGGGAGGGAGGGAAGAGGTACGGCCGGTTGGAGAGCGGCCGTCTACACCCTCAGCACGGAGAGCTCGACCGGTGTGGGCGCGACAGCCGCGGGGGCGCGCAGCTTTATCCGTACGGGCGGGCGGACGAGTCCCTGTCCGGTGGCGTCGGGCAGGCCCCACTCGGCGAGGCCGGACGCCTGGTCGTACGCCGCACGGGCCCGGCCCGGCAGGGCGGGCTCACCGTCCTCGTGCTTCCGGCTCTTGCCGCACCCCGAGCCCCCGTGCCCTTCCACGCCCGACGCGGTGGCCAGGGCGGGGCTGTCCGGAGCAACCGTCCTTGTCGCGGCGGACTCAGCAGCCGCGCCAACCGTACGTGCTGCGCCCGTCACAGCAGCCGTACGTCCTGCATCACGCGCGACAGCCGTCGCCGGACCGCAGAACAGTCCCAGTGCGACCGCGAACACCGCCACCAGGCAGCACCACTGCGTACGGGACACGGCGACCGGCCTTTCCGGACGGGGGCAACGGGTGGTCAGTTGCCGGAAATGGTACGCGGTGTGATCCCGCGCCTCCGAGCAGTGCGTATGTGTGGTGACCCGGACCGCACAGAACCGGACCGCGCAAAATGCGTTCGCCGTTCTTCGGGACCGGGTGAGATCCTGGGCTCCGTATGTCTACTTCCTTCGCTGATCTCCAGTCCCAGCTCGGACAGCTCTCGCTCCGCGACGCGCACCGGCTCGGCCGCCGTCTCGAAGGGGCGCGCCGCATCCGTAAGCCCGAGGCCCGGCAGTCCGTGCTGGCCGAGATCGCCACCGAGGCCGGAAAGGCTGCCGAGCGGCTCGCGCTGCGTGCCGGGCGGATGCCCGCCCTGTCGTACCCGGAACAGCTCCCGGTCAGTCAGAAGAAGGACGAGATCCTGGAGGCAATACGCGATCACCAGGTCGTGATCGTCGCCGGGGAGACCGGCTCCGGCAAGACCACGCAGATCCCGAAGATCTGTATGGAGCTGGGGCGCGGAGTCCGGGGCATGATCGGGCACACCCAGCCGCGCCGGATCGCGGCCCGTACGGTCGCCGAGCGCGTGGCCGACGAGCTGAAGACCCCGCTGGGCGAGGCCGTCGGCTGGAAGGTCCGCTTCACCGACCAGGTGAACCCCGACGCGACGTTCGTCAAGCTGATGACGGACGGCATCCTGCTCGCCGAGATCCAGACGGACCGCGAGCTGCGCGCGTACGACACGATCATCATCGACGAGGCCCACGAGCGGTCCCTGAACATCGACTTCCTGCTCGGCTATCTGGCCAGGCTGCTGCCCAAGCGCCCGGATCTGAAGGTCGTCATCACCTCGGCGACGATCGACCCCGAGCGGTTCGCGCGCCACTTCGGCGAGGCGCCGATCGTCGAGGTCAGCGGACGTACGTACCCGGTCGAGGTGCGTTACCGCCCTCTGATGGATTCGGACGCCGAAGACACGGACTCCGACCGCGACCAGATCACCGCGATCTGCGACGCCGTCGACGAGCTCCAGTCTGAGGGCCCTGGCGATGTACTGGTCTTCCTCTCCGGCGAGCGCGAGATCCGCGACACCGCGGACGCGCTGAACAAGAAGAACCTCCGCCACACCGAGGTGCTCCCCCTCTACGCCCGCCTCTCGCACGCCGAGCAGCACCGCGTCTTCCAGCGGCCCCCGGCCGGCGTCGTCCACAGGATCGTCCTGGCGACCAACGTCGCCGAAACCTCGCTGACCGTCCCTGGCATCAAGTACGTGATCGACCCGGGCAACGCCCGGATCTCCCGCTACAGCCACCGCACCAAGGTCCAGCGGCTGCCGATCGAGCGGATCTCGCAGGCCAGCGCCAACCAGCGCAAGGGCCGCTGCGGCCGTACCTCGGACGGCATCTGCATCCGGCTGTACTCCGAGGACGACTTCCTGGCCCGTCCGGAGTTCACCGACCCCGAGATCCTGCGTACGAACCTGGCCTCCGTCATCCTCCAGATGACCGCGGCGGGCCTCGGCGACATCGAGAAGTTCCCCTTCATCGACCCGCCGGACCACCGCAACATCCGTGACGGCATCCAGCTCCTCCAGGAGCTCGGCGCGCTCGACCCGGGCGAAAAGGATCCGAAGAAGCGGCTCACCCAGCTCGGCCGGAAGCTCTCACAGCTGCCCGTCGACCCGCGCCTGGCCCGCATGGTCATCGAGGCCGAGCGCAACGGCTGCACCCATGAGGTCATGGTGATCGCGGCTGCGCTCTCCATCCAGGACCCGCGCGAGCGGCCCTCGGAGAAGCAGACGCAGGCCGATCAGCAGCACGCCCGCTTCAAGGACGAGACGTCCGACTTCCTGGCGTTCCTGAATCTCTGGCGGTACATCCGTGAGCAGCAGAAGGAGCGCGGCTCGTCCAGCTTCCGCAGGATGTGCAAGCAGGAGTATCTGAATTTCCTGCGCATCCGCGAATGGCAGGACATCTACGCGCAGCTGCGCACGGTCGCCAAGCAGATGGGCATGCATCTGGAGGAGGCCGCGCCGGGAACGGACGCGCCGGAGCAGGCGGTGCACGCCTCGCTGTTGGCCGGGCTGCTGTCACACATCGGGCTGAAGGACACCGAGAAGAACGAGTATCTGGGCGCGCGCAGCGCCAAGTTCGCGATCTTCCCCGGATCGGCACTCTTCAAGAAGCAGCCCCGGTTCGTGATGTCTGCCGAGCTGGTCGAGACGTCCCGGCTGTGGGCGCGGGTCAACGCCAAGGTCGAGCCGGAGTGGATCGAACCGCTGGCCCAGCATCTGCTGAAGCGCACCTACAGCGAGCCGCACTGGGAGAAGGACCGGGCGGCGGTGATGGCGTACGAGCGGGTCACGCTCTACGGGGTACCGATCGTCGCCCAGCGCAAGATCAATTTCGGCCGTATCGACGCCGAGACCTCCCGCGATCTGTTCATCCGCAACGCCCTGGTCGAGGGCGACTGGCGGACGCACCATCAGTTCTTCCACGACAACCGCAAGCTCCTCGGCGAGGTCGAGGAGTTGGAGCACCGCGCCCGGCGCCGCGACATCCTCGTGGACGACGAGACGCTCTTCGACTTCTACGACCAGCGCATCCCCGAGCACGTGGTCTCCGGGGCGCACTTCGACTCCTGGTGGAAGCACAAGCGCCGCGACGAGCCGGACGCGCTGGACTTCGAGCGCTCGATGCTCATCAACGAGAAGGCCGGGGCCGTCTCCAAGGACGACTACCCCGACTCCTGGCGGCAAGGGAAGCTCAAGTTCAGGGTGACGTACCAGTTCGAGCCCGGCGCGGACGCGGACGGTGTGACCGTCCACGTCCCGCTCCAGGTGCTCAACCAGGTCACCGCCGAGGGCTTCGACTGGCAGATCCCGGGCCTGCGCGAGGAAGTGGTCACCGAGCTGATCCGCTCGCTGCCCAAGCCGATCCGCCGGCACTACGTCCCCGCGCCGAACTACGCGGGCAAGTTCCTGGACCGGGCGGTCCCGTCCGCCTCCGGCGGCCCGCTGTCACAGCAGGAGCCGCTGCCGGTCACGCTGGCCCGGGAGCTCCAGCGCATGGTCGGCGTCCCGGTCGACGCCGACGACTTCGACCTGACCCGCATCCCGGACCACCTGAAGATCACTTTCCGGATCGTCGACGAGCGGCGCCGCACGGTGGCCGAGGACAAGGATCTGGAGGCGCTGAAGCTCCAGCTGCGCCCCAAGGCCCGTCAGGCCCTCTCCAAGGCCGCCGCGGCCACCGCGGGGCCCTCGGGCGAGTCCATCGAGCGTTCGGGCCTCAGGGACTGGACGATCGGCACGCTGAACCGGATCTTCGAGACCGATGGGGTCTCCCCTGGTCGAGCGAAGTCGAGAGCTCGGGGAAGCCAGCCGGTCAAGGCGTACCCGGCGCTCGTGGACCAGGGCGAGACCGTGGCCGTACGGCTCTTCGACACCGAGGCCGAGCAGCAGCAGGCGATGTGGCACGGCACCCGGAAGCTGATCCTGCTGAACATCCCGGTGAACCCGGCGAAGTTCGCCTCGGACAAGCTGACGAACCAGCAGAAGCTGGCCCTGTCCCGCAATCCGCACGGCTCCATCCAGGCGCTCTTCGAGGACTGCGCGACGGCGGCCGCCGACCGGCTGATCGGTGCGCACGGCGGTCCGGCCTGGGACGAGGAGTCGTTCCGCAAGCTGTACGACAAGGTGCGCGCCGACCTCGTGGCGCTGACCGAGCACACGGTCAAGCAGGTGCAGCAGGTGCTGGCCGCCTGGCAGGCCTGCGAACGGCGCCTGAAGGCCACCAGCAGCCTCGTCCTGGTCAACAACGTCACCGACGTACGGGACCAGCTCGCGGCCCTCGTGCCGCCGGGCTTCGTCACAGCGACCGGGCTGCGCCGGCTGCCCGACCTGATGCGCTACCTGGTCGCCGTGGACCGCCGGCTCCAGCAGATGCCGACGGCCGTCCAGCGCGACACCACGCGCATGGAGAAGATCCACGAAATGCAGGACGAGTACGCCTGGCTGCTCGAACAGATGCCGCAGGGCAGGCCCGTTCCGCAGGAGGTCCTGGACATCCGCTGGATGATCGAGGAGCTCCGGGTCAGCTATTTCGCGCACGCTCTGGGGACGGCTTACCCCGTCTCCGACAAGCGGATCGTGAAGGCGATCGACGCGGCGGCCCCGTGAGGGGCTGTCGGGTGACCTCTGGGACGACTCCGGCTGAAGCCGTAACCGGGCCACCACCTTCGGTGAGGTCGACCGGACCCGCTGACCTGCTGTAGAGTCTGTCTTCGCAGCCAGCCGCAAGGCAGCCGCGAAAACCTGGTCCTGTGGAGCAGTTTGGAGTGCTCGCCACCCTGTCAAGGTGGAGGCCGCGGGTTCAAATCCCGTCAGGACCGCAGTAAAGAAAGCCCGGATCCTCCTGGATCCGGGCTTTCGCGCGTCATGGCTCCGGCAACTGCCGACGAGTACCGGGCAGCAGGGGCTGCGACCGTTCCCCGGCGCGGGGCGGCGATCCACCGGGAGGTGGCGCGCATGACGGGCATCCACCGAGCACAAGATCCGCGCGTTCCTGTGCGCCCGCCAGGCGGCCGCTCACGGCTAACGACCTCGGGGGAAATAGGGAGTGGATCAAGGAGCGGCGTCTGGTGCGTGCGATCGCAAGACGCCGGGGTGTCCTCGTAGCGGAGCTACTAGGACATTTCGGCAACGCCGCGAGCGTGCGTGCCAGACGCCGCGACGCCGCTCACTATTTCCCCCGAGGTCGTAACACCACTCGCTCGCCACCATCGGCCCCTGCGGCCCGCTATGGGGCCTTTGACGACCTCCGGGACCACTCCTCCCCGCCCGAGCCCGCCGGTGCTGCGCGCGGGGCGCCGAGACGTCGCCCAGGAAGGCCGGGAGGCTCAGAGGCCGCGCACATAGGTGGGGTGGAGGAAGGAGCGGGGCGAGGCAAGGCGGAGGAGGGAGGCGACGCGAAGGGGGTCCCCCCATGCCTTCAGGGCTATGAGGGAGTCGTCGACCGACGACAACGCCGCCAGGCGCCGCCCATCGGCACGCGACGCCGCCCCACCTATGTGCGCGACCTCTCAGGACGAAAGCCCCCTGCCCGGGTGACCAATGGCGAGGCGTTCCGCTTCTTGAAGGTGAGAGGCTCGCACTTGGCAAGACTCATACAGTGTGACGGGAGTCACTGAGTGAGTTTTGAGAAGGAGTGCCTTTACGCCCTTCCTACAACTGGCGAATTTAATATGTGCAATTGCACCACTCGGACGGGCGTACCGGGGACCCTCCGAACCCATCCCGCCCGGACTCCCTCGAGGCGGTTGGAAACAGTCCCGCACAGACCCGCGCAAGCTCACACGGCACCCCGCGGCCGGACCCAACCGGACGCCTGGTTTCCAGTGGCACCCGGGCCACCCGGGGCGCGGACGGGGAATGCCTCCCGGGCCGTGCGGGCACAAAAAAATCGCGCTGGACCCGGCGGAGTCCAACGCGATCGAACGACGCACCCATATTGCGCAGGTATGGCGCCCGTTGGGGCGAGCGCCCGTCATTTGGAGCTATGGGTGGGCCTGTCCGGGTTGGGGGACCCGGAAGCCCAGTGGCGGCGCGGCGACAGGGGTGTGTCAGGCCTCGCTGCGCTGCTGCGGAATACCCGCAAGCAGTGCGCGGACCTCTGCCTCGCGGTACCGGCGATGCCCACCGAGCGTACGGATGGACGTGAGCTTGCCCGCCTTGGCCCAGCGGGTAACCGTCTTCGGGTCCACGCGGAACATCGTGGCAACCTCAGCCGGGGTCAGCAGCGGCTCGGCATCAGGGGTGCGAGCGGTCATGAGCGGCCTCCTCGGGAGAACCGAACCATCTCGGTTCTTTCCTCTAAATTCTGCACCTTGACCCGCGTTGCCCGAAATGGCGGACGCGGGCCGAGTCGGTTATAGGACGAACGGCTTGTCCTCGGCACTACAACTACACCATCCGTCCAGCCACGTCGGCCAAACCGATGGAATTGCCCTCCCAGGTGTTCATCAGCGACGGAAGCCGATGGACCATGCCATAGCGGACAGTCACACGACCGTGACGATCAGTCACAGAGCGATCAGGAGTCACCAGACCCCCCATAGCGTGCAATGCTGAGCAATCCACCCCTAGTTGGACGGATGGAGCCCTCCCCGGGCTCCTTGTCCTATTTTGGCATGAGGAGTAGGGAAGGGCGCAAGGGCCCAGTTAGTGCTATCCATCACCCTTGAGGCAAAGGCCCGGTTCGGGACGTAGGTCCTAAGATCACTTAGGTACGCTTCCGCCTCTTCATCCTCACGTGCCACACGGGTCACAGGTTCAGACGCAGATGAGGCGCCGTCAGTTCGCGAATTGACGATTTCTTACCGCCCGCCAGCGCTCCGCCAGCCGCCCATACGCCTCACTCGCCCTTTCGGAGTCGCCGGCCCGCAGCGCCGCGATGCCCTCGGTCACATCGGCTGCCGAGCGGTCCCCGGCGAGCTGTTCCGCCGGCAGTGCGTGCACCAGACCTCCGTAGTCCAGCTCCACCAGTGCGCGCGGATGGAACTCCTCCAGCCAGCGCCCCAGGTCCACGAGCCCATCGGTCAGCGGCCCTTCGTCCACGGCCTCCCGCAGCGTCCGCAGCGCCCGGGCCAGCCGGCGCCGGGCCTGGACCATCGGCGTCCGGTAGCGCAGCACGGGCGACTCACCGTCCCCGCCCGCCTCTGCGTACTCCCGCTCCTCGTCGGAGAAGAGCACGAACCAGCGCACCGGGATGTGCCACACCGAGGTGAGGATCCAGGGCCTGGCGTCCGGATTGCGCTCCGCCCACCGCTCGTGGTCCGCGACGGCCTGCCCGCGCACCACCGGCGGCAGCACCGCGTCAAGCACCGGCCCGGGGAACATCTCCACCAGCTCGTCCAGCGCCAGCCAGCCGCGCAGCCTGGTCCGCCACGGACAGACGCACACCACACCGTCCATCTCGGTGACGAATGCGTCCCCGCTCTCGTGCACCGGCACGCCGACCGGCGGTGTGGCCACCAAGTCGGCCAGCGAACGGCGCAGTTCGTCCTGGGCCGTGGGCATACGGGATCGCCCTGCGTAACGGGCCCAGTGACCGCGTTCGGGCTCCGGGAAGGCGGCCAGCGGCTCGTACACCCGGAGGTAGGACGCGTAAGGGACGAGCACTGAAGACACCACCGACATGCAGCAAATCGTGTCATGCCCGTACTCCGCCGGGGGGTGATCCTGGCACTGGAACAGATCTACGTCCGCGTAGGACTTACGCTCTTGACCAGTCGGACAGGCCGTGCGGCCGGTCCGCGGCCCTCCCCACCTTCAGGAGGGTCCTCCGCCGCTTCGTACTTGGGAGTCACCACAGTGACCGATGTGACCGACGGCATCCTGCACACCCTGTTCCACTCGGATCAGGGGGGTCACGAGCAAGTCGTGCTCTGCCAGGACCGTGCCAGCGGCCTCAAGGCCGTCATCGCCATCCACTCCACCGCTCTGGGCCCGGCCCTCGGCGGCACCCGCTTCTATCCGTACGCCTCCGAGGAGGAGGCCGTCGCGGATGCGCTGAACCTCTCGCGCGGCATGTCCTACAAGAACGCCATGGCCGGCCTCGACCACGGCGGCGGCAAGGCGGTCATCATCGGGGACCCAGAGCGGATCAAGTCCGAAGAACTGCTGCTGGCCTACGGCCGGTTCGTGGCCTCGCTCGGTGGCCGCTACGTGACGGCCTGCGACGTCGGCACCTATGTCGCCGACATGGACGTCGTCGCCCGCGAGTGCCGCTGGACCACCGGCCGCTCCCCTTCGAGCGGTGGCGCCGGCGACTCCTCGGTCCTCACCGCGTTCGGTGTCTTCCAGGGCATGCGGGCCTCTGCCCAGCACCTCTGGGGCGACCCGACGCTGCGTGGCCGAAAAGTGGGGGTCGCCGGAGTCGGCAAGGTCGGCCACCACCTGGTCGAGCACCTGCTGTCGGACGGCGCGGAAGTCGTGATCACGGATGTGCGGGAGGAGTCCGTCCGCCGCATCACCGATCAGCACCCCGAGGTCGCCGTCGCCGCGGACACCGAGGCACTGATCCGTACCGAGGGCCTCGACATCTACGCCCCGTGCGCGCTCGGCGGCGCGCTGAACGACGACACCGTTGCGGTACTCACCGCCAAGGTGGTGTGCGGCGCGGCCAACAACCAGCTCGCGCACCCCGGCGTCGAGAAGGACCTCGCGAACCGGTCGATCCTGTACGCACCCGACTACGTGGTGAACGCCGGCGGTGTCATCCAGGTCGCCGACGAGCTGCACGGGTTCGACTTCGACCGGTGCAAGGCCAAGGCGTCGAAGATCTTCGACACCACGCTCGCCATATTCGCACGTGCGAAGGCTGACGGCATTCCCCCGGCTGCCGCGGCCGACCGGATCGCCGAACAGCGAATGGCCGAAGCGCGCCGAAGCTGACGGTCGCGGGGCGTCACCCGGCGCCCTTGCCTCTTTCCGCCTGCCGACCCGCCGACCCGCCGACCGGCGAGACAAGACTCACGCCGGTCGGCGGGTCGCGTGCCAAGAAGAGGTTAAAATCGCAGTTGACCAGCGAGGACGGGGCTTCTCGCCTGTCCTCTTCCAGGGCACGTGATGCGGGCGGCGTACCGTATGGTGGCGGAAGCAGGTACCGTTAAAGCTCTACGGGCACGGTCTCTCTGCCGAGAGTCCGTCCTGAAACATGAACGCGTGTCAAGACTCTGGGGCCGTCGAGCCCCGTCACCGAGGGGGTCGAGCCATGGGGCGCGGCCGGGCAAAGGCCAAGCAGACAAAGGTCGCCCGCCAGCTGAAGTACAGCACCGGCGGGACTGACCTGTCGCGTCTGGCTAATGAGCTGGGCGCATCGCCTTCGAGTCAACCACCGAACGCAGAGCCGTTCGAGGACGACGAGGAAGATGACCCGTACGCACAGTACGCGGATCTGTACAACGACGACGAGGACGAGGACGAGGACGATCATCAGTCCAGTCCGTCGTCACAGCGCCGCGGCGCTTGACCTCGCGCTGACACAGAACCCGGTCCGGGCCCGTCCCGGACCGGGTTCTGTGCTACCCCGATCCGGTCCGGCCGCTCGGGCGGACTTCGGTCCCCGGCTGCGGACGACGGTGGACTCGAGCTCCACGCCGAGCGGAAGAAGTCGGCCCGCCCTGCGATCGAGGGCATTGCTCCGCACATCGGGCCCGTCCGGCGTCCGACGACGGAGCGGCAACCGGGCGTCCCCGGTCACCACCCTTCCGCTCCGCACTATCGCGCGTAGCCGCCCACCAGCTCCGCACCTGAGGTGTGCGCCCCGCGCTCCGTGATCTCGCCCGCGACCCAGGACTCGACCCCGCGGTCGGCCAGCGTCGTCAGCGCGGCGTCCACGGACTGGGCCGGGACGATCGCGATCATGCCGACGCCCATGTTCAGCGTCTTCTCCAGTTCCAGCTGCTCGACCTGACCCGCCTTGCCGACCAGGTCGAAGACCGCGCCGGGCGTCCAGGTGGAGCGGTCGACCCTGGCGTGCAGTCCGTCCGGGATGACCCGGGCCAGGTTGTTGGCGAGGCCGCCGCCGGTGACGTGGCTGAAGCCGTGCACCTCGGTCGTACGGGTGAGGGCCAGGCAGTCCAGCGAGTAGATTCTGGTGGGCTCCAGCAGCTCCTCGCCGAGCGTCCGGCCGAACTCCTCGACCTCGCGGTCCAGCGCCCAGCCGGCCCGGTCGAAGACCACGTGTCGGACGAGCGAGTACCCGTTGGAGTGAAGACCGGACGACGCCATGGCGATCACGACGTCACCCTTACGGATGCGTTCCGGGCCGAGCAGATGGTCGGCCTCGACCACGCCCGTACCGGCGCCCGCGACATCGAAGTCGTCCGGACCGAGAAGACCCGGGTGCTCGGCGGTCTCGCCGCCGACCAGGGCGCAGCCGGCGAGGACACAGCCTTCGGCGATGCCCTTCACGATGGACGCGACACGCTCGGGGTGCACCTTGCCGACGCAGATGTAGTCGGTCATGAAGAGCGGCTCGGCACCGCAGACGACCAAGTCGTCGACGACCATGCCGACGAGGTCGCGGCCGATGGTGTCGTACACGCCCATCTTGCGGGCGAGGTCGACCTTCGTGCCGACCCCGTCGGTGGCAGAGGCGAGCAGCGGACGCTCATAACGCTTGAGGGCCGAGGCGTCGAAGAGTCCGGCGAAGCCGCCGAGGCCGCCGAGGCCCGCGACCTCTGCGCGCTGCGTCTTCTTCACCCACTCCTTCATCAGCTCGACGGCACGGTCGCCGGCCTCGATGTCGACGCCCGCTGCTGCGTAGGAAGCACCTGTTGTCTCAGACATTGCCTGGGGTCTTTCGTGTGGAAATACGGGGCTGGTGGCCAGGGTTGTACGGCTGGGCCGTCACGGACGACGCAGGGCGTCGGACGCGGCGGTTGCCGCAGGGCCTGCCGCCAGCTCGGTCTCCAGCAGCTGCTTGCCGAGCAGCTCCGGGTCCGGCAGCTCCATCGGGTACTCACCGTCGAAGCAGGCACGGCACAGGTTCGGCTTGGCGATCGTCGTCGCTTCGATCATCGCGTCCAGCGAGATGTACGCGAGCGAGTCGGCACCCATCGACGTACAGATCTCGTCGACCGTCATGCCGTTGGCGATCAGCTCGGCGCGGGTCGCGAAGTCGATGCCGAAGAAGCAGGGCCACTTCACCGGCGGGGACGAGATACGGATGTGGATCTCGGCGGCGCCGGCCTCGCGGAGCATCCGGACCAGCGCGCGCTGGGTGTTGCCGCGGACGATCGAGTCGTCGACGACCACCAGGCGCTTGCCCTTGATGACTTCCTTGAGCGGGTTCAGCTTGAGGCGGATACCCAGCTGGCGAATGGTCTGGGACGGCTGGATGAAGGTCCGGCCGACATAGGCGTTCTTCACCAGTCCGGAGCCGAACGGGATGCCGCTGGCCTCCGCGTAACCGATGGCGGCGGGGGTGCCGGACTCCGGAGTCGCTATGACCAGATCGGCCTCGACGGGGGCCTCGGCGGCCAGCTTGCGGCCCATCTCCACGCGGGAGAGGTAGACGTTGCGCCCGGCGATGTCGGTGTCGGGGCGGGCCAGATAGACGTACTCGAAGACACAGCCCTTGGGCTTCGCTTCCGCGAAGCGTGAGGATCGCAGGCCGTTCTCGTCGATGGCGACGAGCTCGCCCGGCTCGATCTCACGGACGAAGCTGGCACCGCAGATGTCGAGGGCGGCGGACTCGGAGGCCACCACCCAGCCACGCTCGAGACGGCCGAGAACCAGCGGGCGGATGCCCTGCGGGTCGCGGGCCGCGTAAAGGGTGTGCTCGTCCATGAAGACGAGGGAGAAGGCGCCCTTCACATCGGGGAGCACCTTCGCGGCGGCTTCCTCGATGGTGAGCGGCTTGCCGTCCTCATCGGTCTGGCCGGCGAGCAGCGCGGTCACCAGATCGGTGTCGTTCGTGGCGGCGACCTGGGTGGCGCGGCCGTCCTTGCGGGGAAGGTCGGCGACCATCTCGGCGAGCTGGGCCGTATTGACCAGGTTGCCGTTGTGACCCAGGGCGATCGAGCCGTGCGCGGTCGCACGGAACGTCGGCTGCGCGTTCTCCCACACCGAGGCACCGGTGGTGGAGTAGCGGGCATGACCGACCGCGATATGGCCCTGGAGGGATCCCAGAGACGTTTCGTCGAAGACCTGCGAGACCAGTCCCATGTCCTTGAAGACCAGGATCTGGGACCCGTTGCTCACTGCGATGCCCGCGGACTCCTGTCCACGGTGCTGCAGGGCATACAGTCCGAAATAGGTGAGCTTGGCGACCTCTTCACCCGGAGCCCAGACACCGAAGACGCCGCAAGCGTCCTGGGGGCCTTTCTCTCCGGGGAGCAGGTCGTGGTTGAGTCGTCCATCACCACGGGGCACGCCACCGAGTGTAGGCGAGATCGACCACTGGTCCGAATTCGGGATACCGGGCCCGAGCACCGGGGAAGCGCTCCCAAGGGCGGCTCGAGGGCCGGTTCGTGCGGTCACTCGGAGTGAGTGTTTTGGGGTGCGGTGAGGTGGTGGGATGGGGGTGCGGAACGGCCACAGGGCAGAGGTCGCCCGGACCAGTGGCCGGTTACCGACCAGTTCTGGCCACTCGGAGCATGGGGATCGGCCCGCCGGATGGTGGCGCTCGGTGAGCCGATCAGTCCTCAGGCGCAGAGTCCGGCCGAACGTCCGTTGCGTGGCGAGCCTCACACCCAAGAGCCCGGTATGCGGCTTCTCGGAGGCCCGGGCAAGGAGGGCCAGGACTCCAACGGCCGTACGCCGATTCCCCATGACCCTGGGAAGGTCCGGGCAGTCGTCCGGTTTCCCCCTCACTGCATCAGTGGCAGCAGCGCGGCGAGATCGGCCCGCTCACCGCTGGCGCCGACCTTCGCCGCGTCGAGCGCCCGGGCCCACTCCGTACGCCCGGTGGCGAGCCGGATCCAGGTGAGCGGATCGGTCTCGACGACATTGGGCGGCGTACCGCGGGTGTGCTTGGGGCCCTGGACGCACTGAACGACGGCGAACGGCGGGACGCGCACCTCGACCGAGCCGCCCGGCGCCTTCTCCGCAAGGGCGTCGGCGAGCAGCCGGGTGCAGGCGGCGAGCGCCTGCCGGTCGTACGGGATGCCGAGGCCGGCCGCCTCGTTCAGATCGTCGGTGTGCACGACGAGTTCGACGGTACGCGTGACCAGGAAGTCGGCCAGCCGCATCGTGCCGACCCTGGTCGGCAGCAGCCGCTCCTCGGGGGCCTTGGGCACCAACTCCTCGAACCGCCCCGCGACCTCCCCGTACAGCGCGTCCAGGTCCGGACGGTCCGCGGCGAGCGCCTTGGTGTCGTCGGCGATGCGGGCGGCCCGGTTCGCGGTCGAGAACGGCCATTCGAGGAGCGTCAGACCGGGCTTGGGCGAGGCGGGTTCGGGCAGCTCCAGATACCGCGTGACGTGCGAGAGCGCCATGGTCAGATGGGCGGCCAGTTCGCGCACGGTCCAGTCCCCGAGCCGGGTCGGCAGCGCGAGCTGTTCGGGCGTCAGGGCGCTGACGGCTTCCCGGACATGGGCGAACTGCGCCAGGACCGCGGTGCGGGTCCTGACCGGGTCGTAGCGGCGGGCTCGTTTCTGGGACGGCGGCATGTTCCAGGACCCTAACGGCCTCAGGACCTGGTCGCGAAGCCGCCCAGTCCCTTGTCGAGCAGGTCGAAACCGCGCTCGGCGAGCGCGACGGCATCCGGCGCAACCGCGTCCGCCGACTCCCCCGCCAGCAGCCTCATTTGATTCGCGGTGATGAGGGCGTTGCGGGTGCTGATCAGCTGGGCGGCCGCGATCCGGGCGATGGACGGATCCTCCCCCTCCTCGACCAGGACTTCGGCGAGCAGGTCAAAAGAGCGCATGGAGAACGCGTGGGCCCGGATGAGCAGCGCCGGGGTCTCCTGGATCAGTCGGCGCAGCCCGAGCGCCACCGGGGCATCGCTCAGCCCGGCGGAGGGGTCACGGGCCTCGATGGCTGCCAGGAACTGACGCCGCACGGCGGCCGCCGCCGACTCGCCGGTGACCCGGTCCCGTACTACCCGCGCGACATCGCCGATGTGCTCTTCCATGGGAGCGAGGACCAAGTCCTCCTTGCTGGCGAAGTAGTTGAAGACGGTCATCTTCGACACCTCGGCCGCCTCGGCGATCTCGGCGACCGAGACCTTGTCGAAGCCGCGTTCGGCGAAGAGCTCGGTGGCCGCGGTCAGCAGACGGCGTCGCGTCCGGAGCTTCTTGCGCTCGCGCAGACTCATCCCCTCAGTCATAGCATCACTGTACCAAGATGAAGATTGATCCCAGATCAAATTTTGACCCGATGTATTTTCACGCGGCTGTCCACAATCCGCACCCTGATAGCCCACCGCCCGGAAATGCTCAGTCGGCTCGGCAGAATTCCCAAAGCTCCGGATCCGCCGAACAGAACAGACCGAGGACGGCCCCGCCCATGAACCGGGCGGGGCCGTCCTCGAACAGGATCAGGCGTCAGGCGAGCAGACCCGGAATGGTCTCCTCGTGCGCCATGCGCAGCTCACTCAGCGGAATGCTGAACTCGCCCTGGATCTCGATCTCCTCGCCATCCACGACACCGATACGGGCGACGGGCAGACCCCGCGCCCCGCACATGTCGTTGAAGCGGAGCTCCTCGCTGCGCGGAACGGAGACGACCGCGCGCCCCGCAGACTCGGAGAAGAGGAAAGTGAACGCGTCCAGACCGTCCGGCACGACTAGCCGGGCACCCTTCCCGCCGCGGAGGCAGGACTCGGTGACCGCCTGGATCAGACCGCCGTCGGAGAGGTCGTGCGCCGCGTCGATCATGCCGTCGCGGGAGGCCGAGATCAGGATCTCGCCGAGCAGCTTCTCGCGGCCCAGGTCGACCTTGGGCGGCATGCCGCCCAGGTGGTCGTGGATGACCTCGGACCAGGCCGAGCCGCCGAACTCCTCACGCGTGTCGCCCAGCAGGTAGAGGAGCTGCCCCTCTTCCGCGAAGGCGACCGGCGTACGCCGGGTGACATCGTCGATCACACCGAGCACGGCCACGACCGGCGTCGGGTGGATGGCCGTCTCACCGGTCTGGTTGTACAGCGACACATTGCCGCCGGTGACCGGGGTGCCCAGCTCCAGGCAGCCGTCCGCGAGACCACGGGTGGCCTCGGCGAACTGCCACATGACATCCGGGTCCTCGGGCGAACCGAAGTTCAGGCAGTCCGAGATCGCGAGCGGCTTGGCGCCGGAGGCGGCGACATTGCGGTACGACTCCGCCAGCGCGAGTTGCGCACCGGTGTACGGGTCGAGCTTGGCGTACCGGCCGTTGCCGTCGGTCGCCATGGCCACGCCCAGGTTCGACTTCTCGTCGATCCGGACCATGCCGGCGTCCTCGGGCATCGCGAGCACGGTGTTGCCCTGCACGAACCGGTCGTACTGGTCCGTGATCCAGGACTTCGACGCCTGGTTCGGCGAGGCGACCAGCTTGAGGACCTGCTCGCGCAGCTCGGCACCGTCCGCCGGCCGGGCCAGCTTGCCCGCGTCGTCGGCCTGCAGCGCGTCCTGCCAGGACGGGCGGGCGAACGGGCGGTGGTACGTCGGACCCTCGTGGGCGACGGACCGTGGCGGCACGTCCACGATCTGCTCGCCGTGCCAGAAGATCTCCAGCTGCGAGCCCTCGGTCACCTCACCGATGACGGTGGCGATGACGTCCCACTTCTCGCAGATCTCCAGGAAGCGCTCGACGTGCTGCGGCTCGACGATCGCGCACATGCGCTCCTGCGACTCGCTCATGAGGATTTCCTCGGGCGAGAGAGAGGAGTCACGCAGCGGGACCGTGTCCAGCTCGACGCGCATCCCGCCGGATCCGGCCGAGGCCAGCTCGGAGGTGGCGCAGGAGAGACCGGCGCCGCCGAGGTCCTGAATGCCCGCGACAAGCTTCTCCTTGAAGACCTCCAGGGTGCACTCGATGAGGAGCTTCTCCTGGAACGGGTCGCCGACCTGGACGGCGGGGCGCTTGGCGGGCTTCGTGTCGTCGAAGGTCTCCGAGGCCAGCACCGAGACACCGCCGATGCCGTCGCCACCGGTGCGGGCGCCGTACAGGATCACCTTGTTGCCGGGGCCGGAGGCCTTGGCCAGGTGGATGTCCTCGTGCTTCATCACGCCGATGCAGCCGGCATTGACCAGCGGGTTGCCCTGGTAGCAGGCGTCGAAGACAACCTCGCCGCCGATGTTCGGCAGACCCAGGCAGTTGCCGTAGCCACCGATACCGGCGACGACGCCCGGCAGGACGCGCTTGGTGTCGGGGTGGTCGGCCGCGCCGAAGCGCAGCGGGTCGACGACCGCGACCGGGCGGGCACCCATGGCGAGGATGTCGCGGACGATGCCTCCGACACCGGTCGCCGCGCCCTGGTAGGGCTCGATGTACGAGGGGTGGTTGTGCGACTCGACCTTGAAGGTGACCGCGTAACCCTGACCGACGTCGACCACACCGGCGTTCTCGCCGATGCCGACGAGCATCGCGTCGTTGACGGGGACCTTCTCGCCGAACTGCTTGAGGTGGACCTTGCTGCTCTTGTACGAGCAGTGCTCGGACCACATCACGGAGTACATGGCGAGCTCGGCCCCGGTGGGACGGCGGCCCAGGATCTCGCGGATCCGGGCGTACTCGTCCTCCTTGAGGCCGAGCTCCTTCCAGGGCTGCGCGACGTCCGGGGTCTCGGCCGCGTGCTTGACCGTATCCAGGCTCATGCGTTGACCAGCTTCTTGATGATCGAGGTGAAGAAACCGAGGCCGTCGGTACGACCGGTTCCGATCAGCGGCTCGACGGCGTGCTCCGGGTGCGGCATCAGACCGACGACATTGCCCGCGGCGTTGGTGATGCCGGCGATGTCGCGCAGCGAGCCGTTGGGGTTCATGTCCAGGTAGCGGAAGGCGACCCGCCCCTCCGCCTCCAGTTCGTCGAGCACGCGCTCGTCGGCGACGTAACGCCCGTCCATGTTCTTGAGCGGTACGGAGATCTCCTGGCCCGCGGAGTAGTCCGAGGTCCAGGCCGTCTCCGTGTTCTCGACGCGCAGCTTCTGGTCGCGGCAGATGAAGTGCAGGTGGTTGTTCTGCAGCATCGCGCCGGGCAGCAGATGCGCCTCGGTCAGAATCTGGAAGCCGTTGCAGATACCCAGGACCGGCATCCCTGCCCTGGCCTGCGCGATGACGGTCTCCATGACCGGCGAGAAGCGGGAGATGGCTCCGGCCCGCAGGTAGTCGCCGTAGGAGAAGCCGCCCGCCAGGATGACCGCGTCGACCTGGTGCAGGTCCTTGTCACGGTGCCACAGCGATACGGGTTCGGCGCCCGCGACCCGTACGGCCCTCAGGCTGTCCTTGTCGTCGAGCGTGCCGGGAAAGGTGACGACTCCGATGCGAGCAGTCACTTCGACTCCTCGGCCTTCTCCACCCGCACGGTGAAGTCCTCGATGACGGTGTTGGCGAGGAAAGTCTCGGCCATCTCGTTAATACGGCTGAGGGCGGCGGCGTCGACCGGCCCCTCGACCTCGAGCTCGAAACGCTTTCCCTGACGTACGTCCGCGATTCCCTCGAAGCCGAGACGGGGCAGTGCGCGCTGCACCGCCTGTCCCTGCGGGTCGAGGATCTCGGGCTTGAGCATGACGTCGACTACGACGCGTGCCACTGGCACTCCCGGTGGTGGTGTGGTGCGGCTGTTTCTCTGGGGGGCTCCCCAGACCCCCGCAGGTCCCCTCAGCCTACCTGGCCAGAATTTCTACGCGGGTAGATATCGAGCGCCCTCGGTCACGCCCAGATATCGACGGCAACAACACACGGGAAAAGTCCTGCACAAAAAATCCTCACCGACGGCACACATAGAAGACTGACACGCGGAGGTAATTGGGCGGGCTTCACAATGCGGCACCCACCGCTGTACAAATGATTACCGGGGAATGCAGCATTGCCCGGTAAACAGTCGACACCGGTCGAATCGCATCCGCCTACCAGCCGGAAGGCCGGCATCAGCACATGTACCAGACGTGCCGATGCCGCAAGAAAGGACCGATATCCGTGGCTCAGCGCGTAGTGGTCACGCTCTTCGACGACATCGACGGGGGAGCAGCGGCGGAAACGGTTACCTTCGCCCTGGACGGGAAGTCGTACGAGATCGACCTCAATCAGTCCAATGCAAAGAAACTGCGCAAGGTCCTGGCGCCGTACATGGCAGCCGGCCGAAAGAAGACAAGTGCCGGTAAGCGCGGCAAGGCCGCTGCGTCGCACCGGCGCACCTCACTCGCACCGGACCCGGCGGCCGTGCGCGCCTGGGCGCGCTCCCACCAGATGGAGGTGCCGGCCCGCGGCCGGATCCCCAAGAAGGTCTACGAGGCGTTCCGCGAAGCCAGTTGAGCACCCGGCCCGCGGACAGGTCGCCCGGACCGTTCGCCGAGGGGTGCGCCGGGGCTGGTCGGCGAACGCTCGCCAACGCTCCGGCGCACCCCTCGGCGACACCCCACGCCCACCGACTTGCGCTACACCCCTGCAGGTCGGCTAAAGTCTGGAGCACGCCGAGGGGCAAGGCCGCAAAGCCGAACCTCACGCAGCGTGCGGGTGTAGTTCAGTAGTAGAACATCCCCCTTCCAGGGGGAAGGCGCAGTGTGCAATTCCTGTCACCCGCTCTGCATCGCTCTTACCGACCACTCCGGTGAATCGGGTAGAGTAGTGCTCGCACCGCCCAGCGGATCTCCTCAAGGGAGTACAATGAGCGGCAGCAATGCGGACGTGGCTCAGTTGGTAGAGCATCACCTTGCCAAGGTGAGGGTCGCGAGTTCGAATCTCGTCGTCCGCTCTTGATTGGTCAAAGGCCCTGGTCGATATCGATCAGGGCCTTTGACGTATTCCCCATCGTTCCCCTTGCCCCATGACGTTTGTCATGAGCAGTGGTGACAGCTCGCACTGCTCGCGGCAGGGATCCGGCGGAAATATGTAGGCATGACCAGCGACGACATTCCCAGCGACCGAGCGGGCGCCGCCGTGGCGGACATCACAGCCGATTCCACGACCGGATCAGGGGCCGGCTCCGGAACCGATCCCTCGATCGATTCCGTGATCGAGGCGAGCGGTGTGCGGCGGTGCTACGTCGGCGGCTTCGAGGCCGTGACCGGTGTCTCCTTCTCCGTGGCGCGCGGTGAACTCTTCGCCCTGCTCGGTACGAACGGTGCCGGAAAGACCTCCACGGTCGAACTGCTGGAGGGCCTGGCCCGGCCCGACGGCGGCACGGTGCGGGTGCTCGGCCACGACCCGTATCGCGAACGAGCCGCCGTCCGGCCCCGGATCGGGGTGATGCTCCAGGAGGGCGGCTTCCCGTCCGAGCTGACGGTCACCGAGACCGTACGGATGTGGGCGGGCTGTACCACCGGCGCCCGGCCGACCGGGGAGGCGCTGGACCTGGTGGGGCTCTCCCACCGGGCACGTGTACGGGTCAAGCAGCTCTCCGGCGGCGAACGACGGCGCCTCGACCTCGCACTGGCGCTGCTCGGCCGTCCCGAGGTGCTGTTCCTGGACGAGCCGACCACCGGACTCGACGCCGAGGGGCGGCGCGATACCTGGGAGTTGGTGCGGGAGCTGCGCGACGGAGGGATCACCGTACTGCTCACCACGCACTACTTGGAGGAGGCCGAAGCGCTCGCCGACCGGCTGGCGATCATGCACCGGGGACAGATCGTCACGGCGGGCAGCACGGCCGAGGTGACGGCGGCCCGCCCCGCCCGCATCCGGTTCGAGCTGCCCGAAGGAGTCCCGGCGGCGCGATTGCCGCTGACGCTGCGGGCAGCGGCCGACGGACGAAAGGTCGAGATCCGCACCCACCGGCTGCAGGAATCGCTGGGCGAACTGCTGTCCTGGGCACGGGAGTCGGACGTGGCACTGCTCGGGCTCGACGCCCGGTCGGCCTCTCTCGAAGAGGCATTTCTCGATATCGCGCAGAGCGCGTCGGAGCCGGATACGCGGAAGGTGGATGATGCCGCATGACCGGCACAACGATGTCCGGACGGCTGAACGCACTCGGGCGGGCCGAGCTGACCCTCCTCGCCCGGAACCGAACGGCGATTTTCGTCGCGCTGCTGGTGCCGATGGCGATGGTCGCGGCGATGAAGTCGACGCTGGACCAGATCGATCTGGCCGGGACCGGGCTGACCGTCGCCGGAGCGGCACTCACCGGCGGCATCGGCATGGTGCTGATGCAGGTCGTGTACATGAACCTGGTTGCCGCGTATGTGGCGCGGCGCGAGGACCTCGTCCTGAAGCGGCTGCGTACCGGTGAGATCACCGACCGGGAGATCCTCGCCGGGACCGCGCTGCCGTCGGTTGCGCTGGCGCTGGCGCAGACGGTGCTGATGGTCCTGGCCGGTGCGGTCCTCTTCGGCCTCGGTGCGCCGAAGCGACCCGAACTGCTCGTCGCGGGACTGCTGTTGGGCGTGGTGCTACTGACAGCGCTGGCCGCCGCCACCTCCGCGGTGACCCGGACCGTACAGACGGCGCAGATCACCACGCTGCCACTGTTCCTCGTCTCGATGGTCGGCTCCGGACTCTTCGTACCGCTTGAGGTCCTGCCGGACCGGGTGGCTTCCGTGTGCGAAATGCTGCCGTTGACGGGGGTGATGACGCTCGTGCGGGCGGGCTGGCTCGGCGGGGCCGATGGGCAAGACCTGCTCGGGGCGGGGCTGGCCGCAGTGGCCTGGACGGTGCTCGCCGTTTTTGCTGTGCGGCGGTGGTTCCGCTGGGAACCTCGACGATGAGGAGGATTGCGCCGTGAGGGTGCGGTGGCGAACGGGGGGCTGGCGCGGCCTGAGCGGGTTCGACAAGGTCGACCTGTCCACGCGCGGCACGCTGTACGGGCTGGTGTGGCTCGCGGTGGTCGTCCAGGTCCTGATAGCGCTGCCCCAGTCCGTGCGCGGTGCCGCGCCGGCCGCGCTGATCGCCGGGGTGATCGTCCTCGCGGTTGCCCAGGGGGTCTGCGGGACCATGCTGACCGCCGGAGGGCTGGGGAGGTATCTGGGCCGGTGCACCGTGGACCGGCGGCTGGTCGTCGCCGGAGCCGTATCACTGGTGGCGAACGTGGCGGCGATGCTGGCCCTCGCCCGATGCGCAGGAATCCGCGAATTCCCCGAGCTGGGATATGCGCTCAGCGCCTGTGTGGTGCCGTTCTCCTGCGCGTTCGTGCTCATCGTGCCGGGGTGGGTGTCGGTGCTGCAGCAGGCCGCCGTCTCGGCCGGGGTGTGCGCCGCGGTGGGGCTGCTCGGCGGCGGCGGTCCGCAGATGACCGGCGCGGCCTTCTCGACGGCGTTCGCCAGCGGGCTGATGTCCGTCACCACACGGATGTCCGCCTGGACGCTGGGGGTGATGTGGAAGCTCCGCGAGGCGCGGGAGATGGAGACACGGCTGGCGGTCGCCGAGGAGCGGCTGCGGTTCGGCCGGGACATGCACGATGTCCTCGGCCGGAATCTGGCTGTGATCGCGCTGAAGAGCGAGCTGGCGGTGGAGCTGGCCCAACGCGGCAAACCGGCGGCCGTGGACCAGATGACCGAAATCATGCGCATCGCCCGCGCCTCTCAGCAGGAGATGCGCGATGTCGTACGGGGATACCGGGAGGCCGATCTGAGCACCGAACTCGTGGGCGCGCGGAGCGTGCTGCGGGCGGCCGGGATCGAGTGCGCGGTGGAGAGCCATGACGGCCACCCGCTGCCCGCGCCCGTGCAGTCGGCGCTCGGCTGGGTGGTGCGGGAGGCGGCGACCAATGTGCTGCGGCACGGCGATCCGCGGCACTGCACGATCCGGCTCCGCGTTTCGGGGGACGTGGTGGTGCTGGATGTGGAGAACGACGGGACGCCGCAGTCCGCCGCCGGGCCGGGCGGCTCCGGGCTGGCCGGGCTGCGGGAACGGCTTCACTCACTCGACGGTTCGCTGGACGCGGGTCCTGCGGGGAAGGGGCTGTTCCGGCTGACGGCCACGGTCCCGCTGTCGCGCACGGTCGCGGCGGCAACAGCGACTGCGGATAGGGATAGGGATAAGGTCCCAGCTCCTGCTCCGGCCCGCGCTACAGCCACAGCCATGCCCCCTGCCCCTCGGGAGGAACCACGATGACGGCTGTACGAGTGCTGCTCGCCGACGACGAGCATCTGATCCGGGGCGCGCTGGCCGCGCTGCTCGCCCTGGAGGACGACCTCGTAGTGGTCGCGGAGGCGGCAACCGGTCCGGAGGCCCTGGCCATGGCGCGAGCCCATCGCCCCGATGTGGCGGTCCTCGATCTGCAGATGCCGGGCGCCGACGGCGTGAGTGTTGCCACATCGCTGCGGGCCGAACTGCCTGGCTGCCGGACGATGATCGTGACGAGTCACGGTCGGCCGGGACATCTGAAACGGGCACTCGCGGCGGGCGTGCGGGCCTTCGTACCGAAGACCGTCAGCGCCCGGCAGCTGGCCGGGATCATCCGTACCGTGCAAGCCGGAAACCGTTATGTGGACCCGGAGTTGGCGGCCGACGCGATCTCCGCCGGTGACTCGCCGCTGACCGCACGCGAGGCCGAGGTGCTGGAGCTGGCGGCCGACGGAGCCCCCGTCGCGGAGATCGCGGAGCGGGCGTCGCTGTCGCAGGGAACCGTGCGGAACTACCTCTCGGCGGCCGCGGCGAAGCTCGGGGCGGAAAACCGTCACGCGGCGGTGCGTCTCGCACGCGAGCGTGGATGGGTATAGTGGTCCTCGCGCTTCGGCGCTTGCGGACGTAGCTCAGTTGGTAGAGCGCAACCTTGCCAAGGTTGAGGTCGCCAGTTCGAACCTGGTCGTCCGCTCTGTTCAGCAAGAAGCCCCCGGCCTTTCGACCGGGGGCTTCTTCGTGTTCCGCAAGCTGGTTACGACCTCACCCACTGCCTATCGTGGGGGAGGTTGTTACCGCCAGGGTGTGCCGGTGAGGAGTTCGTACGCCTCCAGGTACTTCGCCCGGGTCGCGTCCACGATCTCCTGGGGCAACGCCGGGGGCGGCTGCTCGCTCTTGCGGTCCCAGCCGGAGGCCGGCGAGGTCAGCCAGTCACGGACGAACTGCTTGTCGTAGCTGGGCTGGGGCCTGCCCGGCTCCCAGTCGGCGGCGGGCCAGAAGCGGGAGGAGTCCGGCGTCAGCACCTCGTCCGCGATGATCAGTTCCTCGCCGCCGTCGGCGGTGGGGGCGAAACCGAACTCGAACTTCGTGTCGGCGAGGATGATCCCGCGCTCACGCGCGATGTCGCGGGCCCTGCCGTACACATCCAGCGTGGCGCGGCGCAGCTGGGCAGCGGTCTCCGCGCCGACCTGCCGTGCCACCTCCTCGTAGCTCACGTTCTCGTCGTGGTCGCCGACGGCCGCCTTGGTGGCGGGCGTGAAGATCGGCGCGGGGAGTTCGGAGCCGTCGACGAGGCCCTCGGGAAGGGCGAGGCCGCAGACCGTACGGGACTCGTTGTACTCGACGAGCCCGGAGCCGGTGAGGTAGCCGCGGGCAACGCACTCGACCGGGACCATCCGCAGCGACCTGCAGACCAGCGTGCGGCCCTCCCAGTCGGCGGGGGCTCCGGCGGGCAGCTCCGTGGACAGCACGTGGTTGGGAACGAGATCGGCGAGCTGGTCGAACCACCACAGGGAGAGCCTGGTGAGGACGCGGCCCTTGTCCGGGATCTCGGTGGGCAGGACCCAGTCGTACGCGGACATGCGGTCGCTGGCGACCATGACGAGCTCGCCGGCCTCGTTCCGGTACAGGTCGCGCACCTTGCCGGTGTGGAGGTGGGTGAGCCCCGGGACCTGCACTGGCTCGGGCTTTTCTACAAATCCGGACACGCTGCCTCCGCGTAGGTTGATCCAGGAGTCGTTCCGATTCTCCCGTATCGGGTGCAGTGGGGCGGAGCGGGGGCGTCCGTGGCGTCGAGTGCCGTGACCTCGGAGGCGTTTCAGGCGCGTTTGCAGATGCGGTCGAGGAGATTGGCGGTGGCCTGCTGAATGCGGGGGTCCACATGGCCGGGGCGGTCCAGCGCCGGGGACCAGGCGAAGGTGCCGGATGCGAAAACGAGTGCGCCGGACGGGGCCCGGTACAGGGAGGTCTCCTGGTGGCGCTCGGTTCCTTCGCTGTCCTGGTACGGGGAGTGGGCGAGCAGGATGCGGCTCTCGTGCTCGGGGAGTGCGGTGCGCGGGAAGTAGCGGTCGGCCTCGCCTGCGACCAGGCCGTCGATCTCGTCACCCTCGCCGGCGCCCGTCGCGTCCCACAGCCAGTGCTCGGCGTTCCGTACGACCAAGGGGTGCGGATCGGGGACCCGGCCCGCGTACTGGATGCCGAGAAGCTGCTGCTCGGGGCGGTCGCTCTCGCGCCAGAGCGCGGACTTTCCCGGGCCGCGGCGCTTGCGGCAGATGAGCAGGCGGTCCGGGACGCCGGACGGTGACGGGGAGAGGCTGACTTGCCAGTACATGGTGTTGGCGGAGAGAAAGACGAGCGAGGTGCCACCGTCGCGGGCGAGTTCGGCGGTACGGCGCATGGGCGCCGACCAGTACTCGTCGTGGCCGGGGAAGACCAGGCCCCGGTAGCGGCCCGGGTCGATCCGGCCCGCGTGCAGATCGCGGGTGTCGGCGTACGCGATGTCGTAGCCGTAGCGCTCGGCCCAGCGGATGAAGTCGTAGGCATGACCGACGTGGAGCGGCAGACCGGCGCCCGCGTACGGGCGGTCGAAGGAGACGGTGACTGCGGCGTCCTCCTCGCCCAGGAGCCGGCCCTGCTCGTCCCAGGCGTGGTAGAGGCTGGCGCCGGTGCGGCCGTCCTCCGGGTAGAGGTTGTACGCCTGCCAGGTGATGTCCGGCAGGACAAGCAGCAGATCGGCCGGGTGGTCGTCGCGGACCGTGAACGGGATGTGGGAGCGGTGTCCGTCGACCGTGGTGAGCACGGCGACGTACGCGCCGATCGACCAGTAGGTGGGGATCTGCAGCCGCCAGGACTGCCACCAGTGGTGGCAGGAGACCGTGCGGTCGGCGGTGAGCGGGGCGGGCTGCACGATGCCGGAGAGCCGGGGACTCGTGGTGATCTTGGCGGCGCCGTCGCCCCCGTAGTGACCGATGCGGTAGATGTCCACGGAGAACTGCTGGGGCGGGTCCACGGTGATGTGGAAGTCGATCGCCTCTCCGGGGGCCGCGGCGCCAGTGGAGATGAAGCCCTTGATCTGGCGGTGCACGTCGTCGGCCGTACGGGTGCCGCCGTCGGTGGAGCTGTGGGCCAGGGTCGGGTCCGCGTACCAGGGGACGACATGTCCGGTGTCGTCGAAGTAGTTCTCACTGCCGCGCAGCCAGGGCAGCGGGCCCTGGCCGAAGGGGTCGGAGACGGCGTGCGCGAGGGCACCCGACTCCCATCGGCGAATCTGCTCCGCCCCCATACCGCTTCCCTCCCCTAGTCCCCCGAGACAACAGCGAGACAAAGTTGGTCGTCACGAAGTTGACCGCCGCCGCTGATCAACGGAGATCGTCACCGGTCGTACTCATGACTGCGCCAACAGTGACGCCCCGGCTGTCAGTGCCGATCCCCAGCACATCACATAACGCATGCACTCCATCACCGTTCGTCGCGAATTGACGTGAACGGAACGTTTTCTTCCGGGTATTGGGGGTGCAGCGACCCCAGCGGTGTTGTCTGTGAGCAGGATGGGGACGCTGTGGTTCAGCTCTGTCGTCGAGGTTGTCGAGGTTGTCGAAGTTGCCGAGGCCCCGTGGTTCAGACGAGACGGACGGGTTTGTCGGTGCGTACGCCGACCGAGGCGAGCCAGGAACGCAGCGGCGCCGCGTCCCCGTCCTCCACCAGGCTGAGGACGGGACTGCCCAGATCCGCCCGGCGCTCACCGTCGACCAGCAGCGCCGGACCGTCGAGCCAGTCGAGTCCGGGCGCCGCACCCGCCGTGTCGACGGCGGCGCAGCAGACCATCGCCGCGACATGGTCGGCGAGCAGTTCCGTACCCGTACGGGGTGGCTGGAGCGGAAAGATCGGGAGGGGGACAGGGCCCCAGAAATCCAGCACGTCCCCGCCCGTGTGAGCGGCGCTCCGGGCGCCCGTCGGGCTCGATGCGCCGCCGGCCGGGGGCTGCCCGGCCGCCGCCTCCTCACGGGCCACCGCCGCGCTGATCCCGGCCGCGAGCGCCTCGCCGCTCCCGCACCGGCCTGCCAGATGCTCGACGACACGGGCCAGCGTGGGCACAGAGGCGTCGATGGGAAACGCGGGACCGTCGGAATCGTCCGAGAAGCCGCCGCCGGACGACGCCTGCACCGTACCCATCGAGTCGAGGACACGGTGCAGGCGTGCGGCCTCGGTGCGCCATTTCCGGTCGACCACCTCTTCCGGATACTGCTGCCAGTCGACCGGCGACCAGTCGGGACCGGTCTGCGCCGGGCCGCCGTGGAAGAGCCGGGCCGCCAGCAGCGATGCCGCCTCGTCGGCCGCCCCCGGCTCCTCCAGGAGGTCACAGGCTGGGCGCTCGCCGAGCCGCGAGGTGAATCCGCCGGCAAGCCGGTCGCGACGGGAGAGTTCGGTGAGGGCGGACACGACACCCGCGTCCAGCCGGGACGGCCAGCGACCCATCTGCCAGGCGGGCAGCGCGACGCGGGTGAGCAACCGGTCCCAGCCCGCGTAGGCGAGGCCGACCTGCTCCTGGGCGACGATCCGCAGCCCGTAATCCACACCCTGTGCACGAACCGACGCGGCGGCGGCGACGCCCCGCTCCATCTCCGCGGCATGGGTGCGACAGCTGCGCAGCAGCAACAAGGCGACCCTGCCGACGAAAGCACGCGGCACTCTTCGCACCCCGGACAGCGGCCCGGAAACGGGCACGGCCGCGTCGGCGACCGCTCCGTCCAGCCCTCGTACGAAACGACGCGCCGCGGCTATGTCGGGATGCGCGGAGGGGCCCGTGCCCGCTACGACCGGAGCGAGCACCGCCCGTAGCTCCGCGACCCGCATCCACCACAGGAACGGCGAACCGATGACCAGCACGGGCGCCGCCCGGACCCGACGACGGACCCGGCTCGCGGAACGCGTTCCCTGATCCGCTCCGGGCTGCGCCGAGGGGTGTGTGCGGTCCTCCAGCCAGCTGTCGCAGTCGGGCGTGAGTGCTATCGCCGAGGGCGCGGGAACCCCGAGCCGGTCGGCCAGCTCCCTGACCAGGCGGTAGAGATCGGGGGCGGCGTCCTCCGGGAGCGGGATGGTCGGACTGACCGCCGGCCTCGCCCGTACGATCGCGACCGCGACCGCCGCGGCGAGCAGCAGCACAACGGCCGCGCAGGCTGTCACGGCCCAGCGCGCCGTGTCCCAGCCGCTGCCGACGGCATGGCCCTGTGCGCCCGCGACGAGCAAAACGACGGCCACCGCCGCCGGCAGGATGGCTGCGGCGGTCGCTCTGCTGCGGATGCGCAGCAGAGCGAGAGCGCGGGCGCGCGCACTCTGCGCACCCAGCTCCTCACTTGTACCGGTACCGGACACTGCCGGACGTCACCCCCTCTGCCCCGCGGCGGTGTTGTTCACTCCCCCACTGTGGCACCCGTCACTGACATCGCAATGCCAGTGAGCCAAGTGCCGGAATGCTTGCGCCGCACCCTAGTTGGGGCCTCGGCGGGCGTCATCCGGATAGCTCATCCGTCACTCGATGGAATGGCTTTGGGTAAAGGTGCTGACGCGCCGCTGTTCTTGGGGCAGCGACGCGCCAGTGGGTGTCGACGGGGGTTCGGAGGCGGGCTTGAGTCGCGGCCGGGGCAGGCAGATCGAGCGACGTACCCGGCTCCCGCGCGCCGGCCGGGGCGGACCCGTCCAGTCCGGAGCGGATTCGTCCGGTCCAGTCCGGTCCGGTGTCCAGTCCTATCCGGTCTCGTCCAGGCCGGTCCCGCCTCAGGCCTCCGCGGCCTTCTGGGCAATGTCCGTACGGAACTGCGATCCATCGAGCCGGATCCGGGCCGCCGCCGTATAGGCACGCTCACGGGCGTCCGCGAGATCCTTGCCGGTCGCGGTCACGGACAGCACCCGGCCGCCCGCGCTGACGATCCTGTCGCCGTCCCGCCTGGTCCCGGCATGCAGGACGTACGCATGCGGGGCATCCTTCGCCGCCACATCGTCGAGCCCTTCGATCGGGTCACCCGTGCGCGGCGTACCCGGGTAGTTGTGCGAGGCGATGACCACGGTGACGGCGGCCTCGTCGCGCCACTTGAGCGGGGGCAGCTCGTCCAGGGTGCCGTTGGCGGAGCCCAGCAGGACACCGGCCAGCGGATTCTTCAGACGGGCCAGGACCACCTGGGTCTCGGGGTCGCCGAAACGGGCGTTGAACTCGATCACCCTCACGCCGCGCGACGTGATCGCGAGGCCCGCGTACAGCAGCCCGGAGAACGGGGTGCCGCGGCGGCGGAGCTCGTCGACGGTCGGCTGGAGCACCGACTGCATGACCTCGTCGACCAGCTTGGGGTCGGCCCACGGGAGCGGGGAGTACGCGCCCATGCCGCCGGTGTTCGGGCCCTCGTCGTTGTCCAGGGCGCGCTTGAAGTCCTGCGCGGGCTGGAGCGGCAGCACGGTGGTGCCGTCCGTGATGGCGAAGAGGCTGACCTCGGGGCCGTCGAGGAACTCCTCGATCACCACACGGTCGCAGGCCAGGGCGTGAGCGCGGGCCGCCTCGATGTCGTCGGTGACGACGACGCCCTTACCGGCCGCGAGACCGTCGTCCTTGACGACGTACGGGGCGCCGAAGGCATCGAGGGCGGCGTCGATCTCAGCGGGAGTGGTGCAGACGTAGCTGCGGGCGGTCGGGACGCCGGCCCCGGCCATCACGTCCTTGGCGAACGCCTTGGAGCCCTCCAGCTGGGCCGCCTCACCGGAGGGGCCGAAGCAGGGGATACCCGCGGCGCGCACGGCGTCCGCGACGCCGGCGACGAGCGGCGCCTCCGGACCGACGACCACCAGCTCGGCGCCCAGTTCGGTGGCGAGGCGCGCGACGGCACCGCCGTCGAGTGCGTCGACCGGGTGCAGTTCGGCCACCTCCGCGATGCCGGCGTTGCCGGGAGCGCAGTACAGAGCGGTGACGTCGGGGTCGAGGGAGAGAGAGCGGCACAGGGCGTGTTCGCGGGCGCCGCCGCCGATGACGAGGACCTTCACGGGATGCAGCCTAACCGCCGGGGCGCGGCGGCCTTGACGGACGCCGCCCCGTGGACGCCCCAGGCGCCCGTGGCGGGCAACCGGGCACCATGTCACTCGCTGCTACCGGGGCTATTCGCAGTGCACCGGGCTTCAGCCCGGTGGTGAAGCAAATCTTTGGCCTGCTCTGACCTCAGCTGTGTCCACGGATCCGCACTGTTCACGCTGACCAGAGTCAGAGCGGCCGGTTCTGCTGCTCGATGTACTGCTTGACGATGCTGAGCGGTGCGCCGCCGACGGACCCGGCGAAGTACGAGCCGGACCACAGGCGCTGTGCGCGCCAGTAGTGACGGACGAGGTCGGGGAACTCCTGGCGGAGCCTGCGCGAGGACACGCCCTTGAGGAAGTTCACCAGTTTCGAGACGGCGACCTTCGGCGGGAAGTTCACGAGCAGGTGGACGTGGTTGGCCTCGCCGTTGAACTCCACCAGCTCGGCCTCGAAGTCCTCGCACACGCTCCGCATGAAAGTGACGGCCTGTACGAATGTTCCCATCGATACCCATAAACCAACTGCGTACCATGCGGGGAGTGCAGCTTCGGTACAGCTTCCGCCTGTACCCGAGCACCGGTCAGCGCACGGCGTTGGCGCAGGCGTTCGGGTGCGCGCGGGTGGTCTACAACGACGCCCTCAGGGCCCGGGAGATTGCCCGCGAGCAGGGG